>JAHJMN010000073.1 GCA_018821305.1 Myxococcota bacterium | reverse complement strand
TTCGTGTCCGGAAATTCGCTTCGCGAAGAATTTTATTAAAAATTCTATCCGGCCACTAGTAATATTTTCAACACCTTGCGGTTACTGTCCTGAGCAAAAAATCGGCGAAAAATTTGTTTTATTGTATTTCAGGACAGTAACTATTTATAGAACGTTTTATATTGCAGTCAAGTAAAATTATTGTGAACCGGAAGTAGTTGGATTGGTTAGAATTCTTCGAGCCAGATTCGATGTATTTGATCGCCGGGGAGGAGGGCGGCGGCAGCTTCGATGTTGTCGGTTATTCGGCCGAAAACCGGGAATATGCTGTCATACTGAGGCATGGGACGAAGGCAGATGAAAAAACGGCCACCCATGAGATTTTTTGAAGCCAAAGCGAGAGATACGGCACCTTCAGTGTGAGAAGGGCCTTTGAAAGTGGGCTTGCCCTCAAGGGGAGTCCAGCGATCAGCGGGTAATTCCACCGCTGTTTCTTCAATGATGGGACCTGCGGTTGTTTTTTCATAGAAAGGGTCTTTGCACAACTGATCTGTTTGTCCGTGGATCCAGGGCTTTCCCATAACGAGGTTTTTGAAATGATTGCAGATGTCCGGTTCTAAAGACGTAAAAAGTTCGAAGCGAAAAGAACCTTTTGCAGTATCGACGTTGGCGTAGATTTTCATTGGGGTAAAAGGGCTTCGCTCGGTTCAACGGCGGCAGCGTGGTTTGCAGGCCACAGGGCACCGAAAATACAGAAGATGATACCGAAACCAATGGTGGATGCAACCAGCCACAGTGGGAAGGCAAAGGCTGTTGGCGGTTTAAACGGAAAATCCGGAACCACATGCCACAAAATCCAATCCACAAAGCGGCTTGTAAGCCAGCCGAATGACAGGCCGACGATACCATCAATGAAACCCAGGAGCGCCGCCTCCGAGAGGAAGATGGCACGTATATCTCCCCGGTTGGCACCGATGGCGCGCATGATTCCGATTTCACGACGTCTTTCGGAAATTATCATGAAATACGTATTTGCGATGTTGATAGCGGCAATGATGATGATGACAAAACTGATGAAAACTAAAATGCCAGTAACAAAAAGGATAACAAGACCGACGGTTTCGGCGTTTGTGTCCTTCTGCGTGAATCCAAGTTTGCTCACGTAGGCCAGGAAACTTGTTATGTGTTTCTTTGACTTTACGCGGACGATTACACTGGAGTAGGTTTCGTATTTGTGAACTTCATTGGGAAGTACATCACCGGATTCATCCCGCTGAGTGAAGTATTTATTAAAACGCGACGCATAGGATATTGGAAGGGTAACGCCCAGAGGAATTGCCCGTCGGGAAATCCCAACAAGTTGAAACCGTTTCTTAACGGGGTTTACGTTGAGGGATTTGGAAGAGAACATGCTTCGCCCGAGGTGAACATCAAAACTCAGACCAAGGAAAGTCCCGAGGGTGGACTTTGAAATTTTGGGATATCCGTGTGCGGGAGCGACGGAACCGTTCCACAGTTCGAGAAGATAAGTGGAAATAACCACGGGAACCGCATGATAGCATTGATGATACTGGTTTTCTGCTTTCCTCGAATCCCCCGTTTCTTTTTCCAGTGGGAAAATCCAGATCCTGGATGGAGAATTTGCTTCACAGAAGATAGCTTTGGGACAATCGCTGTCTTTTTCACAGAAATCCAGTTCTTTATTGTCGTCGGAATAATCTTTAAACTTGAACGGAAACATAACGTCGCAGCGACGAAGTTCCCGGGGTTTTTCCATATCTTCTTTTGTTTCGAGTTCGTTACACTGAATGAGGTTTTTAGGCTCGAGACCGTCGGCGAAGATCTCCGTGCGGATAGGATGAGACAGATGCAGTTCGTCCATTCCGCCTTCGGCGATAGCAGGGAAGGTCAACTGCATTTTAGGGTATGCGGTTTTGACTTCCTGACGCTTTTTGAGCATATCCACAACGGAATCATCAATAAAACGAAGCTTTTTGAACAGAGAAGCTGATTCCTTGTCAAGAGTACCGTTGGGTTTATCATTAATATAAAAGTCGTCTTCTTCGCAGCCTGTCTGCTGGGTCCGAGCGGCGTTTGCCCGTGTCATCTCAAGATTTGTGGCGGGAGGGATTACTTCGATTTTATCCCAGGGGAAGATCTCCCCTTCAACGACGTTGGTTACGCCAAGACCAAAAGATAAAAACAGGGAAAAAGCCCACAGGCCGATAATAATGCCAATGGAAGCCAGAGCCAGTTGTTTACTGTTGCGTTTTACGTTTTTCTGAACCAGTTTTAAAAGTCGGAATGAAAACATTTTATTTTACCGGGGCATCCTTTGAATCAATGGAAATAATATGCCCGTCTTCAATGTGAACACTTCGGTCGGTAGCTTTGGAAACCCTGTCCTCATGAGTGATTACAAGGAGGGTAATTTTTTCTTCCCGGTTGAGATCTTTGAAAAACTGAATTACATCTTCACCGGTTTTGGAATCAAGGTTGCCTGTAGGTTCGTCGCAGAGGAGGATTTTCGGTTTGTTGAACAAAGCTCTTGCGATAGCTACACGCTGCTTTTGACCGCCGGAAAGATTTGCCGGGTGAGAAAGAATTTTATCTTTGAGACCAACGCGTTCGAGGACATCAGATGCTCTTTTAAACTCTTCGCCTAAGGGGATGTTGGTACCGATGAAGTAGCTCGACAGGGCAACATTTTCCCAGGCAGTGAGGTGTTCCATCAGGTTGAAATTCTGAAAGATGAACCCGATAGTTTCGTTGCGCAGGCGGGAAAGGCGACGCTCGTTCATTTTTTCGACGGGATTTCCGTCAACGATACACGTGCCTTTGTACCGACGGTCCAGACCTCCAATGATATTGAGCAGAGTGGTTTTACCACTGCCGGAGGTTCCAACGATGCTGATGAACTCACCGTGGGTAATATCAAGGTTGATATCGTGCAGAACCTGCTGTTTCGCAGCCCCTTCACCGTAAAATTTATTGACATCTCTAATTGAAATAATCACATCGGACATAGGGCTGGTTATAACATCTCAAAAACAATATGGCAACAGCATAAGATTGAAGAAATCGAGAATATCCGTTTACAGGTTAAGCTGATTTCTTTTTTTATTGCGAACCTGCTTTCGAAATGACGAGTTGGTCGAGTTTTTGAACCAGCATTTAGTTTCAGTGCTGCGAGAACTTTTTTATTCCGAACCAAGTAAAAGTTATTTGATGTAGTTTTTCGGCGGTTTCAGCAAAAGTCGAAAGAAAATGAACGGAAGTAAAATTTTTTTCTATCGAATGCATTTGTAAATGGGGTTGCGTCACCGGCAATTCGGATGAGGTCAGGAGCAAATGATTGGAATATTTTTCATATCGGGTGTCAGTCCGGGGTAGATGCGTGTTTTGCAGCAGAAAATAAGTGGAGGTCATGATTCAATGGACTCAGGTTTTTTTCCATGGGCTTTGGTACAAAAGTGTTTTTTGCCGAAAGTATAAAAGCTGTACTCAAGGTTAGAAACTTTCAGTGTCCTTCCAGAAAAATTGGCATGAGAATTTATTTTATTCATGGGAAAAAAGAAAAAATTCATCGTAAAAACGATTTCAGTAATGCCAAGTACGTCCCCAATGAACTGAAGTACAACTCCGATGGTGTTAAGGAAAGAAAAAATGGACTCAGGTAAAGGTTCGATGGACTCAAGTAAAAAATAATTGGCCCACATTCTGAAAACTTGGACTCAAGAAATTTTCCCTGAACCAGAGAAAATCCATGACTATGACCATTAAAAGAATAAATAAGGTAATATTTACAACCTTTTGTGCGATTTTTTTCTATGGTGCTTGCTGAGTAAAAGGATCGATATATGGAGAGTGTATATTTGGCTCCAGCCTTTGTAATTTTACATTGATATTGGATGTTTATGACCTGATCCTGATCCTGTTTGCCTGACTACCTGAATCCCTGTTAAAAGATTTCAAGGACGCAGGAAGTCAGTAGCAGGAACAGGCAAGTAATTCCGCACTACGTTGTTGTGAATTGCAAGGCCAAAATCAGAGGCGTACTGGTTTAATGGACTTTGTTAGAATTCCCTTGAAGCACAGTTCAGTGATGAAGAACGGAATTCAATTCTCTTAATATTCAGTTTGTCTTTCAATAATTCGTAGAACACTGTACAGAACCATTCACATGTAGATGGTCCTTTACTTACAGATACCCGGCTTTCAGGGAAAGATTTAACTAATTCATGGCTTATGGCTTTTGCAGGTGTTCCAAATCTACTTGTTGTTCCTTTCATTCCTGCTTGCTCGTATCCTTGTAAAACTAAATCAAGCAATGGATCGCCTTCCTGGAAAATTATACCATGATGAAAATTATCAGCTACTGCCCAGGCTAATTTTTGGGCTTCTTTCACTGGAAAAGCATAATTATGATTGTTTAAATCTCCTTCTATTTCGAGAGTTAAATATCCAGAATGTCCATGAAGATAACTTGCTTCGCCAGGATAGTTCATGAATCTGTGGGCATACTGGAAATCCAGTTTTACAATCGATCTGTACTTATCATTTGACATAAAAGACTCCTTTTAAAATTTATTATTTTCGGCAACACCGATAAATGAGTTCTATTTCAGATGATGTTGATTAGCAAGGCCTTTTTTTTTTGCTGCGCGAGAGCAGGAATGACCGGCCCGCATTTTTTGACCAGACCGGCCCGCGTTTTTTTGCTGCGCAAAAAGAACGCTACACCGGGTGTGCTTCGCTGCGCGAGAGCAGGAATGACCGGCCCGCGTTTTTTTGCTGCGCAAAAAGAACGCTACACCGGGGTGTGCTTCGCTGCGCGAGAGCACACTTAATGCGAGTATGGTTCGTTGTTTATTATTGTCAGAGCACGGTAGAGTTGTTCTGCGAGACAGAGTCGGGCAATCTGATGGGGAAGGGTGAGGGTTGAAAGAGAAATGGATAACTTCGATCGCGTTCGAGCTGAAGGGATATGTCCGTAGGCGCCGCCAATTGCAAAAACAATATCACGGCTGCCTGTGGACAAAAGCCGGTTGATAAAGGCGGCAAAATCATCACTGTTTTTGTGCAAAGTGCCCGTTTCATCCAGGAGAATGAGATCCCAGTCGGGTTTTACAGCCCGGAGCATGGCCTCATCATCGGTGAAAAGTTTCAATTCAACGGGAAGTCGTCGAGCAATGCGGCTGATATAGTCATTTATTTGAGGGGAATAGAGATCGCGCTTTTCTCTGCCCACGGCAAAGATGTGCCATTTCAAGGGTCAGTCTCCGTTTGAGCGCAGGATCGGTTCCTGATGCCAGATGTTGTCAATCTGGTAGTACTGACGGGTTTCCGGAAGCATAACATGCGAAATGATGAAGCCGAAATCCGTAAGGATCCACTCTCCACCACGGCGACCTTCGCAGCCGATAACCTTAACTTTGAGGTCAATAAGCGTTTTTTCGATTTCATCGGCAATAGCAATGACCTGCCGTGAGGAGGAACCCGTTGCTACGAGGATGTAATCAGTGTAGCCACTGTGATTTCCCACGTGGTATACAGCAATATCTGTTGCTTTTTTTGATTGAGCGGCTTCGAAAGCCTTGAGTACGTCTTGAGGTAATTCCATAACACTCCCTGACTGCTTCCCGGTTAAAATGGAATTATTTAGTTAATGTACTGAAATACTAAAATTTCGATTTCTCATCGATTCTTGATTCAGGACAAAAAAGAAATGGCGGGGTGGACGGGACTCGAACCCGCGGCCTCCGGCGTGACAGGCCGGCGTTATAACCGACTTAACTACCACCCCACGTGGTAAGAAAGCTGCCTTTCGGCAGTGGGCGGAACAGGGCTCGAACCTGTGACCTATTGGGTGTAAACCAATTGCTCTTCCAACTGAGCTACCCGCCCTCAGGCAGTGGTCACTTTGTACTCAGCGACCTGAACCGCTGCTGCAGTCAGCAACGGGCAATGTAAATACGCTAAAAGCATATCAGTGTCAAGATACTTTTTCAAAAACTGTATTTTTTTTTTATTTTAATGGATAATATTTGGTATATGTATGAAATTATAGTATAAATGTAACCATGCTTGTTATGTGAAGGAGACAAAATACAACAAAAAAATATTCTTTCGAAAATTTTTTTATCGAAATCGATTTTATGTATTATAAAATAAAGCATGGAACAGGCACTTGCCGGGAGTTTTTAAGCCGGAAGTTTCGACTGATTTTAACACTTTTGATAGAGTGTCAAATCCTTCGAAATCAAAGCCGGTAATGACAACATGGAATATGAAATAATTGTAAGACTGTTTATTCTGGGAACACTTCTGCTACTGAGTGCATTCTTTTCTGGTAGTGAAGTGGCATTTTTCAGCCTTGATCCCCTTGCTAGAAAAAGAGCTGCCGCAAGTGAAGAGAGATCAGACAAACTGCTTGTTTGGCTTTTAAAACGTCCAAGGCGGCTTATTATTACACTTCTTGTGGGGAACGAACTCGTAAACATCAGTTCTTCCACGGTAAGTGCAACTATTGCTTCTCATCTTTTTGCCCATTACAGTGAGTGGGGTCGTACTCTCATTTCTATTGCTATTGTGGTTCCACTGTTGCTTATAATCGGTGAAATAACACCGAAAACCATTGCAATCATAGTTTCGCGAGGGTGGGCAAGGCGAGCTGCAACACCGGTTTTTATCTTCTCAATCCTGATAACACCCTTAAGGTTGTTGTTTAGATATCTCAGTGATCTTATTGTTAATTTTTTCGGTGGACGTCCAACGCCCAATGAAAATCCCCTTTCGGAAGAGGCGTTTTTACAACTTGTAGAAAAGGGAAAAGACGAAGGGAAGATACTGGATAAAGAAGGTGAAATGATCGCCAACGTTTTTAAATTCGGCGACAGCAGGGTTAAAAACGTCATGACTCCGATAAATCGTGTTTATACGATGGATATTTCCACCCCTTTTGAAGAACTGAGTACATGTTTTAAAAACGGTATGTACAGCCGTATTCCCGTTATGAAAGCTGGAGAAGTTGTGGGAATCCTCCACGCAAAAGATGTTCTGATGAGCGCTAAAGGCTCCGTGCCCGTCAGCGAACTGATAAAACCTCCTTTTTATGTAAGTATGAATACGAAATGTCTCAGGCTTGTTAACGAGTTTCAAAATCGTCGCATTCATCTTGCCATTGTCCTGAATCAGCACGGAAAAATGGCAGGTCTTGTAACCATGGAAGATCTGCTTGAGGAGCTTGTTGGGGAGATACACGACGAAAAAGAGAGAATGACATCTGTTCGGGGAGATGCATCATGAGCCTCATGACAGTGATCATCGTCCTTGTAGTGGCTTTGCTTTTAGAAGGATTTTTCTCCGGAAGCGAAATTGCTATGGTTTCATCGGATCGTCTTGCTCTGGAACGGGAAGCGGCAAAGGGTCATCGTGGCGCAATCTATGCCGTAAAACTTCTCGATAATTCAGGAATATTGCTGGCAGTTACGCTCATCGGTACTAACGTAGCTGTGGTTACGAACACGATAATTATGACTCTGTATTTTCTTGGAAAATACGGGGCGAAAGGCGAACTGTATTCCGTTTTAGTTATGTCGCCACTTATCCTTTTGTTCGGGGAAATCGTTCCTAAAGCCCTTTTCCAGCAGCATTCCACCGCTGTTGCCATGCGTGTAAGCTATGTTCTGTACTGGATACGGATTCCGTTTTATCCCCTTGTGATGCTCATGCGACTTTTTTCTGTTTCCGCAACTTCACTCCTTGGAATACAGCAGAATAAAGTTCAGGCTCTCAGTCGGGAAGACCTCAAGTTCCTCATTGAAGAAGAAGAGGACAAAAATGCGGCAGATCAGATACCCAGCATATCCGGTAATCAGATCAAGGAAAGCGAACGGGAAATTATCGGTAATATTCTGAGTTTAAGGGAAACTACCGTTGAAGAAGTGATGATTCCAATGTCGGAAGTCATATCTGCTCCCTGCACAAGTACGTTATCTGATCTCTCCTTGCTTGTGACCAAATACGGTTACACCAGAATTCCCGTTTATCGCGATCGTGTAGACGTGGTAGTGGGCATTGTTCACAGTTTTGATATCCTTACAGCTACAAATCTGACTGAAAAAGCTACTTCAATAATGAAACCACCAATTTTCGTCCCGGAGAATCAGCGGGCATACAGGCTTTTAGTTGATCTTCAGCAGGCGCGAAAGGGAATAGCTGTTGTTGTAAACGAATATGGTGGAGCGGAAGGAATCGTCACCATTGAAGATGTACTTGAAGAAATCGTCGGGGAGATTGAAGACGAGTTTGACAAGCCGGATGACATCATTAAGCCCATGGATAATGATTCCTGGCTTATGAGCGGCAGGATAACCATTTCACATCTTAATGAGGAATTGGAACTCAATTTATGCGAAGACGAACCATATGAAACCGTTGCCGGGCTTGTTCTCCACCATTTACGCCGCCTTCCTGCTATTGGAGAAAAGGTTGAGATTAAAGAACTGAATCTTGAGATAACCGTTACGGAAATGAGCGATCGAGCCATTTTGAAACTTATAGTAAGAAAACTTTCTGCGTCTGATGAGCGCGAATGTGAGTAAAACCAACTGGACCGCTTTCGGAGTAATATGCCTGTGTTGAATTCTGGCAATATCACTTATTCCGAAAGAGGTTGTCAACACAGAGAAAATCCAAAAAATGAGTAATTTAATGAATGAACCACAGTTTTTAAGACCTTCCCCTCTGGACCTCAAGGAACATATTGAAATTGATTCTTCTTATTCACCTGAAGAAGCTGTTTCCTTAGCTATAAAAGGACAAGCGTTTCTGATTACGGATTCCTGGCGCACGGGAAGTGCAATTCAGAAACTTCTGGAAAAAGAATTCTTTGTAAAGTCCGATTCTCCTTCCCGCACGGAAATTCAGGCTGCAAGAAAAAAACTTGCGGAGGTTTCCCGGCTTTTTGCCGTGCGGGTACAAAAATGGAATGCAGTGATTGAAAATGCACCGGACAACGGATTTCTGAAAATTCTTTACCCGGAAATGCTGGATTTTTATCTGGGTTTCGGTGATTTGCAGGAGCTTGTAAGAGCATGGAATTACTTTAATACCGGGGTAATGATGCCTTCTTTAGGGTTTAAACTGCATCCTTTTTATGGAACATATCTGCCTTCGCGCATGGCTCACATTGAACTTTTTACCACGTGGCTCAAGACCTATGAAGGTAAACGTAATACTGCCGTTGATACCGGTTGTGGCAGTGGGATTTTAGCTCTGAATCTTGCGCGCTCATCGTTTCGAAAAGTATTTGCTACGGATATTAATCCCAATGCCTGCGAAAGCCTGCGCAGGGATCTTGCCCTCCATCCCGAAATAGGATCTGTTGTTGTTAAAAATTGTGATCTTCTTTCCGGAGTGAAAGAAATGTGTGATCTCATAGTTTTTAATCCGCCCTGGGTCGTTGGATCACCACTGGGCATTCTGGATTCAGCTTTGTTTTATGAAGGCGATCTTTTTGAACGATTTTTTAAATCTGCACGTCCACGACTACTTCCAGGAGGCCGTGTAGTTATGCTTTTTTCCAGCGTGAGCACTCTGGTGCAGCCCGATGTTCCCCATCCCCTTGAAAAAGAGCTTGAGAATAAAAGATTCCGGTTGGTTCAGAAGCTGGAACGCCGGGCTAAAACGGACAAAAAAGTCTCAGTTATGAAAAAATCCGCCGAAAAAGTAGAACTATGGGAACTCGCAGTGCTATGATCCGGAAATTGAATTGCAAACTCCGAACTATACCGCTTGCGGAATAAAAGGATCGAAACGAGAAAAATGAATGTTTTCATCCTGACATTTGTAATTATGCTTTGATGTTGAATGTTTATGACCTGATCCTGATCCTGTTTACCTGACTACCTGGGTCACTGTTAAAAAATTTCAGGGATACAGGTAAGCAGTAGCAGGAACAGGAAAACAGGGGGCTCATTCCTGAAGCATTTCATTAAAACGAGTCACAATCGTAGTACTCCGCTTAATGAGTAAAAGGCTCGAAATTTAAAAAGTGAATATTTGCTTCCAGTCTTTGTAATTTTCCATTGATATTGAATGTTTACGCCCTGCGCCTGTCCCTGTTTACCTGACTGCCTGAATTCCTGTGTTCCTGACTTTTTTAACAGGTAATCAGGAAATCAGTAGCAGCAACAGGACAATCAGGGGCTTTCTCCTGAAGCATTTCATTAAATTATTTACTATCGTATTACCCCGAAAGCGTTGTAAAAAGTGAATATTTGCCTCCAGTCTTTTTAATTATTAAATGATATTGGATGTTTATGACCTGATCCTGTCCCTGTTTACCTGACTGCCTGAATTCCTGTTTAAAAAATAAGGTAATCAGGAAGTAGCCAAAACAGGCAAGCAATTTCGCGGTGCGGAATGTTATACAGGGTCATTTTCCTGAAACTACTGTGTTATGACAGGTGTGTGGACAGGAGATTTGATAGGGCCTGCTTGAGGAAAGGTTTTGATATGCTGTCAGTGAATCCGTAATTTTCCGGGTGAGCAATGCAGGGATCGTCGGCATAACCGGAAGCAACGAAAACCGGTGTTTTTATGCCAGCCCGCCGGATTATTTCGATAGCTTCTTTACCCCCCATGGAACCGGGAATCGTAAGGTCGAAAATCATCGCTTTTATTTCAGTGCCCATTTCCCGGGCGTTCCATACATATTCGAGTCCGTCAACACCGTTTTCTTTTGCAACAATCGTGTATCCGAAACTTTCAAGTAAACGGGTTAAAACCCGCCGTACTGCTTCATCGTCATCTACAATTACAATGATGCCGCTTCCCCTATGGACTTGTGGCAGGATCCGACTCTGAGCCTCAGTTGCTTGAGTTGTAGCCGGAAGCCATATGGAAAAGCAGGTGCAACCGGGACTGGAACTGACGGTGATGGTGCCGCCATGTCTTTTAACAATGGAAAACGAAGTTGCCAGTCCGAGCCCGTGGCCTTTTTTCCTGGTGGTGAAAAACGGTTCGAAGATTCGGGAAAGGTTATCAGAAGGTATGCCGCACCCGGAATCAGAAAATGAAATTTTAACGTAGGGGCCAACTGTAAGAGTTGAATCATCACCTGTGGAAACGATTTCGTTGGAAGCTGAAATTTTAATCGTGCCTCCGGAAGCCATGGACTGGGCGGCGTTAATGACGATGTTTTCGATTACCTGACCTATCTGACTGGGGTCATAATCGGCGTTACAGAGGTTTGGTGGAACATCATAAGAAGCATTGCAACTTGATCCCGTTAAGGCAAATTCCGACGTTTCCCGAACGAAGGGAAACAGCGGGGCCGGTTTTTTAACCGGGGCTCCTCCCCGGGCAAACGTGAGAAGTTGCCCTGTGAGACTCCGGGCACGCTCCATTACGGAAAGGGCCATTTTTAAGGAAGCACTTACTTCGGGATCTTGTGTATCAAGGCTTGCAATTTCAATGCAGCCAAGGATCCCGCCAAGCATATTATTAAAATCATGAGCTATTCCACCTGCTAAAATACCGAGGGATTCCAGTTTCTGGAGCTGGTTGACCTGAAAATTGAGTTTTTCTTTTTCTTCCTGAGCTCGCCTGTAATCAGTGATGTCGGTGAAAATACCTTCAATGGCAGTAATTTCTTTTTCTTCCATGGCCGGAGCATGGTTTACCATGACAATCCGTCGGTCATCATTACTCAATTGTGCTTTAATTTCAATAATCTGTCGCTGTAAATTCTGGAGAATGAAATTATCAGAGGAGTTCATTAATTCAGCTGATTCGGCAGTAAGGGGTAATATTCTCCTGTTTTTACCGATAATTTCTTCAGGCGAAATTCCAAAGATGGATTTTATTCCGGGACTTGCATAGTTGATTGTGCCATCAGGGGAATAACTGAATATACAGTGTTCATTTCCAAGGCCCTCCACAAGTCGGCGGAAGCGTTCTTCACTTCGACGGAGATCCGAGGTGCGTTTTTCCACCAGATCTTCCATGTTTCTATATAAAAATGAATTTCGAAGAATAATAGCCAGCAGGGAACTGAGAGAAGCAAAACTGTCCATTACGGATTTGACACCCACGGTATCCATGAGGTCTAAAATAAGCAGAAGACCGAGAGTTTCATTGCGATCTTTAAGGGGGACTGCAATGGAATGAGCAAGGCCAAGTTTTTCAAGGAGTTTCCCCGACCCTCCCTCTCCGGGATTAATAAGGCTTATATTGTCCATTTCGAGGCACAGATCCACTAAAGATTGACCTTCAACAGTGGAAAAAATGTATCTTCTTTTCTCAGGGCCTATACCGGAAAGGATGAATTTCCCCTCGGTATTTATTTCAAAAAGAGCAACGGTGCGGGCACCGACGATTTCGCGGATCTTGGTCGTCACATGTCCCGCAGCATCACCCATATCTTCAGACATATGAAGAATATCAAGGAGCAGATTCTGCTGAAGGATTAAAGTGAGTTTGTCCAAATTCATTAGCAATAACCGGTTTCACTGATTATGTTTTTAATATAACTACGCAAAGTATCCAGTGAAACACTTTCGATTTCAACGGATATTTCGAAAGCTGTACTTATATCTTCAATAATGTCGTGGGGAATTTCAACAGAACCCGTATCGAGATATATGATTCTGCTGCAGTTTTCCCGCAAAAAAATCCCCGCCTGTTTTTCCGACGAAAAACCCATTTCATCAATAAAGATTTCGCGCCAGCGATGGGACCATTCGTGCATCATGAAGAAAGCCCTGTCCCGGCGAAGGCTTCGGTAGAGATCGGGACCTAAAAGCATTTCGATGCAGTTTACAACGGGAGGGCGATGAAAGTCGGGCTGTTTTTCAAGATCGCTTATATGCGGAGCACAGTCGCCATATAACAGTATATTGTGATAGCCGGGTTTGATTTTTTCATTGAGTACGCCCTGAAGTGATTCAGGTTTCATGTGGAGAATGGAATTACAGAAAACCGCATCAAGACCGGGGTAATCCTCAGAAAGTATTCTGCGGACCTCAGTTTCTAGAATTCCGCAGCATATAATATGTGGTATTTCCATTAATCACCTATGGGCCTTCGTGAAAAAATCTGAAACGATTTTTAAATTTTCATACGGTGTGTCCCAGGGAACATCAGCTCCGCTTGTACAGAAAATGAAGTGAGGATCGTCTTTTCGATTTTCCAGTATTTTTTGAATAGAATTTATAATGAAATCCGGGTCCCGGGCGTTCAGCATAGGGCCCTGAAAATTACCAATTAGAAGTGTTCCCGTAGGTACTGAACTTCTCGCTTTTGAAAACGAGTCTTTTGAATCTATTAAAACACCAGCCATATTTGGAAGTGAAAATGGTTTTTCAAAAAGGAAATCGAATCTGGTGCCCCCATGGTGCAGCACTGCTGGGCCTTTGAGTTTTGAAAAGGATTCTTCAAGGGCTTTCAGACACACATTTTCAATTAGCCCGGGGTACATTAATTGTGGATTTGTAAATCCGGATGGAACCACCAGAAATGAAGAGCCAGCTTCAAAAAGCATATCTGAGTATGCTTTGAAGTGTGCGGTTGTAAATTCAAGAAACGCGCTTGCAGTGTCAGGATCTGAGATTAGCAGATCTATCCATGCTTCGATACCAAGCACCATTGCCGGAAGATCTGTGCAGGAAACAATGGGAGAACAGATGGGAACATCATCTCCGAAATGATTTTTCAGGAGTTTGACGCACGAAACCATGTATTTAATGGCAGGATCTTCCGATGGAGACGCCGGAAAGGTTTTAATTATTTCACTGACGGATAATGATGATGGTTTTTTTATGTTAGGTGGATATTTCCCCGGAAAAATCAGCGTCGTTCCGAATCGTTTTGTTTCAAATGCCAGGGCAAAAGGGGAGAAAATGATGTCCGGAGTAAATGCATCAAAAACAGCTATCTGGCCCTGCAGGTACTTTTGAGGATCGGAAAAATAAAGCTCAGGGTCGCAATCAGTCAAACGGGCACCATAGAGACTCAGCAGCATGGTAAAGGCACGGCGATCTTCAGTTTTGCCATTTATAGCTGACATGACATACCCGATTGGTTTCATTGTGTTACACCGTCCCGGGGAAGACCACTGACTCCCGAAAATGAATTTTTCAGTTTTACAAACAAAGCCGGAGCATCAATTGCATTGTCTGCAGTTCCATCCCCCCCAAGTTCACTAACGAGGTCAGGACGAACTTTGAACACCGCTCCACCAACGGCCAGAGGAATTTTTCCCTCGAATCCTCGCCGATCAAGCTCCCGCCGCACTTCAATTATATTCCGGGCAGTGGTAAGCATCATTGCGGATACCCCGATGACATGAGCTTTATTTTCTAAAGCAGCATCAATAAAGGTTACAGGGAGTACATCGTTACCGAGATCGATGACCTTCCACCCTGCGTAGTTAAGGAACGTCCCCACAAGTTTGCGTCCAAGAGAGTGATAGTCATCTTCGATGTTTCCGATAACGGCAGTGCCCGCAGACTGCGATGGTTTTTCTTCAGGCTTAAGAGTCAAAAGAAAAGTTTCCGTAATTTTCCCGGCAAGATATCCCGCCGCAAGGCTTATTTGCTCCTGATGCCAGAGATTGCCAATATTTACTAATACTGGACTGAGAATCTTATCCATAACGGCATTGTGTCCCATGGATTCAGATAAAGTGTTCAGATGTTCCAGCGCTCGGCTTTGTTCTCCTTCAAGGATATAATTGAGAAGCCTGCTTCGATTGAGATTGAAAAATGATTCATCATTCATTTTTAAAACCTGTCTTTAAATCATTACTTTTAACCGATTATATTAATCGGCAGGTTTTCTTCAATGTTTATGTTGTTGAAATGAAATTAATCGGGAGAAAATGAAGTGTGGGGGAAGAGATCAGCCAGCGGGTTCGGTGGCGGTGCCGGCAGCGGGCTCAGGAGCCGGAGCTGGAGCTGGAGCTGGTGCAGGGCCTGGGGCCGGAGCTGGTGCAGGACCTGGAGCGGGACCGGCGTCCATGGCGGCAAGACCGGGTTCTACGCAGCTGTAAACGTCCATAGTTTTAATTTCGATTTCGTTGTTACTGCGGCCGCGACGATCACGACTTGATGACATATTTGACATGAAATTGTCCCACCAAGTGTTGAGTACACGGATTTTAACAGGCTGACGAACACCAGCAAGAAGTTCATTGAATACTGTCCAGTTCATTGGGATTCCGTAGAGGTAAATAACCTTGCGGCGTTTTACCCACTGGCATTTAGCATTGCGGCTGGCCAGCGTGACTTGGGTTCCCGGAGGGGCGATAATGGACACAGTTGTGCATGAGAGTCCGGTGATTCCTACGATACTTACGGCAAGTAAAAAAAGTAATTTCTTCATGTTGCTTACTCCTGACACTCATAAACTTCAAGGGTTTTAAACTGAAAAAAACAGCCGCCAAGAGGGCACAGAAGACCGGTTAATAACCAGCTTCCAACGGTGTTTTTAAATTCAATTCGGACGGGCCCTTTTGCGCCTTCAACCAGATTGGCTGTGGATTTTTCACCCCAGGCACCCCAGGCTCCGTAGCCGACAATTGCACCCTTGTGTAACTTACAGCCATGTTTGTGGCTGGTGAGTCTCACCTGGTTAGGCAGATGCGATTCCACCAGAACTCGCTGGGTGGAACATGCACCAAATAAAAATGCTGATGCTATTAGAATTGCAAAAATATGTTTCATGACACCTCCATCGTGGGTTTGTTACTGGAATTAACTTTGCCTATGAGGGCAACAAAGTCAAGGAACAATTTCACCACTTTTTTTACAATACGTAAATTGACGTTCACATCAGGAAACAGCCGTTCATATACATTGTAAATTTTCCGTCACATTAGTTCGTGTCCGGAAATTCAATTTTCATCAAAATTGAGCATGTTTACGAAAACATGCTATTCAGAACACTACAATAATTTCAAGGTCTTCATTCTTAATGTCCTGTGTCCAAATTTGGTGTAACCTTGAAAATTTGGTATTTCAGGACATTAATTATTTAAAGCTCATACAAAAAAGCAGGGAGAAATAGTTATATTTCGTGCTATCTTCATTGATGTATATTTGTATGTGTTCGGAAATCGGGGACACAAATCATAATCGTACGCTCGAAAGGAGTGCCGGGTCATGAAAAAATTTCTATTTGTTCTTATTTCCTTATTGATTATTCCATCCGTTTCTCATGGAAAAGTTCTGGAACTCTTTGTGCAGCCTCAGACAGGGTACATGGGATCCCTTTATAATCAGAAAAAACTCCCCTGGTCTGACACTGAATACCTACTGAACACCGATGCTGATTATTACAAGGTAAATGCCGGTCCCTTCGCTGGTTTTATAGCTGGTTTAGAATTTATGTTGATTGATGTTGCGCTTGAGGTAAATCAATTTGTAACATCTGAAAAACGTTCAACTTATTTTGCTCTAAAAGTTGGTCTGGATGCTGATTTTGAACTTGGGGAATCAAGTACCGGTACCATCTACCTTATGGCAGGGGTCGGCCTTGCTACTATTGACGATGCCTGGTATGATAAAGCGCAGGTTGCCCATGAGGATCTCTATGCACAAATACTGTTTGTAGATGCCGGTTTTAGATATGAATACAAATTTACTGAAGTAATACGGTTATCTATTGATGCTGGACTTGGTATGCATATGATGCAACTATCCCAGTTTGCTGCCAATGATGAATTGGCCCAGTCAAGTGGTGTCCACTTTTATGTAAAAGGCGGAATCCGGCTGGTGTTTGATGTATTTGGATCGAAAAAAGAAGAAAAGAAATCCACTTCTGAAGATGCACTACCTCCAAAGCAGCCTGTAGCAACCGTATCGGCGGATACAAATCCTTCTACAGCTTCCAATCCAACGGGAGCCACTACTGCATCTGATAAACCGGCAAAATGAAGCGCATCTACTTATTTCTTTTTGCAATTTCCTGGGGCTTTATTGCCTGCGTTGAAAAAAAGAAAGATCCACCCCCCGTTTGTCCGGGAGATCCATCCTGCATCTGTGATGAAAATGACATATGCGCTGTTTGTGGAGATAACTTCTGTAACAGCGCTCTTGAAAACTGTAATAATTGCTCCGACGATTGTGGCAATTGCGGGACCTGCGGCGACGGAGATTGTAATATTTTCTCCGAAGACTGCGACAATTGCCCCGAAGACTGTGGTAACTGCTCCACCTGCGGTGATGGAACCTGCTACGAAGGTGAAGAAACCTGTGAAACCTGCCCGGAAGATTGCGGATTATGCCCCACTGGGTGCGGTGATGGCCTTTGTTCAAGTAATGAAACCTGCATAAACTGTGCGGAAGATTGTGGGGAGTGTCCTGAAACCTGCGGTAATGGTATATGTGATGCAGCGGAAAACTGTCATACCTGTCCTTCGGAGTGCGGTATTTGTCCATTGGAATGCGGCGATGGTTATTGTGACATAAACGACGGGGAAAACTGCAATACATGCGCTTTTGATTGCGGGGACTGTACTCCGGGAGACCAGTGCAGTGTAATTGAAGGTCCCGGATGTGACGGATGCAGTTGTACGAACTGTGTATGCGCAATAGATTCAAACTGCTGCACTGCAAGATGGGATTCCCGCTGCGTTATGCTCTGTGCAACTACTTGTGGTGGAACCTGTACAAATTACTGTGGTGATTCGCAGTGCACTGGTGACGAAACCTGTGAGGTATGCCCGGAAGATTGTGGTATCTGCATTCCACAGTGCGGTGATGGTAGTTGCAACGGAACTGAAACCTGTGATTCTTGTTCCGCCGATTGCGGTGGTTGCTCTACTTTGGACGGTTGCAATGCAGATACTCTGCCCGGTTGTACCGATTGTGATTGTTTTGACTGCGTCTGTAATGAGGACCCATACTGCTGCACTCACAGTTGGGATGCCACATGCGCCGCCCGGTGCCGCAGTTGTGGTCAGGTTTGCCCGTCCGATTGCGGTAACGGAATATGCGAAATTGAAAAGGGCGAAAACTGCTGGAGTTGCAATGCTGACTGCGGTCCATGCGGAGTCTGCGGCGACGGATTATGTACTGAAGGCGCTGGTATTTGTGAGTACGACTGTGGGCCTTTGCCTCCGGATTGTGGTGACGGAAGTTGCACTTTCGGTAGTGGTGAACATTGTGCCTCCTGTCCTTCCGATTGTGGCACCTGCACCGGTGGTGATGTCTGTACGGTAAATTATGATCAAACCGAGGTACAATGGGTAAATAAATGCGTCTGTGCTATGGATTCTTACTGCTGCAGCAATATGTGGGATCTTAACTGCATTGCCATTGCCACATCCTGGTGTCATTACGATTGCGGCTCAAACGAATGCGGTGATGGAGAATGCGGAGATGGAGAAAACTGCGCGCTTTGTCCCGTTGATTGTGGAAACTGCGAATTATGCGGTGACGGAATTTGCGCGATGAATGAAACTTGTATTTCCTGTCCCGCCGATTGCGGCTCATGCCCGTTTTGTGGTGATACTGTTTGTGATATCGAACGTGAAGAAACCTGCACGAGTTGCCCGGAAGATTGCGGAGAATGTTGGCACTGCGGAAATGGACACTGTGAAGATGCTCTTGGTGAAACCCGCCTTTTATGTCCGTCTGATTGCTACTGTGGTGACGGAGTCTGCTCCCTGACGGACAATGAAAATACGTTTATCTGTCCTGGAGACTGCTACTGCGGGGATGGAAAGTGCGAAACTGCTGCCGGTGAAAACTCCCAACTTTGCCCCTTCGACTGTACCACCACGGAGTAAAAGGCGTTCATTAAAATATCCACTGCGTTAATGCTGCACTGCGTTATTTCAAAAGCTAGTATCCACAAGAAATTATTGACTTATTCCCAGAACGGTGATATATGTCACTCCGTTTCAATAACAGGTCTATTGAAGAACCTGAAAAAACTAATAAACTTGAGAGTTTATGAAAGGAAACCAAAATGAAAAAACTTATACTCATCCTCGCTCTTGGTGCTGTTGCCGTAATGGGTTGTGACGACGACGACGATAACTCAAACAATGTTAATAACGTAAACAATACCAATAATACAAACGTTAATAACACGAATAACACCAACACAACAAATAACACCAACACAACAAATAATACAAATACGACCAACAATACAAACACAACCAATAACACTAATAATGTTAATGGCGCTTGTATGAATACCGCAGATCAGGAAGTAATCGGCGCATCCCATGATGATGAAACCGCCGCCGCCGGTACCTGCAGCCAGGGTTGCCTCATGGATACTGATTTCCACGGTTGCGTTTCTGAATGTGTTCAGACCGAAACCAACCTTTCTGAAGGTTGCTCTGACTGCTTTGCTTCCAGTGCCGAATGTGGTAAAGACAATTGCCTCCAGCAGTGCATTTCCGATCCCCAGAGCACAGCATGCTCTGAGTGTATCGCCGAAAACTGCCACGATGATTTCGTAACCTGCTCCGGAATCGAATAATCCCTCTGTAATTACCATCCCACACAAATCATTGTAAAAGCCTGTTTTTCTGTTAAAAATATTTCTGGCATCAGGAACCGAAACGGTTTTCGTTTTTTTAAATGGGATTTATTACATGAAAAAATTATTTTTTCTGTTGTTTGTTTGTTTTTTTACACAAACAGCTTATGGACAGGGTGTTAGTTTTCCGGAATTTCCATTTTCCATTACAAATCCTGGAATATTTGAGCCGGGAGAAGGCTGGCTTTTTCAGCAGAATGTCAATGCTCCTGCTTCCTTAGCATACATGAAGGGTATGCGCCTTGGGGTTTTGTCATCAGAAACTCTGAAAGCAAAGTATGAACGTTATGACATGAGTGGTGAAACGGTATTCTTTTCTACGCCTATACCATTGATTCAGATGGGGTTCGGTGCCTCAGTTGATGTAATGAGATCTATAGAGTGGCTGGGAAGTCGTTTTTCTTTTGGTCTCGGTAGTGCGTCGAGTGAAATGGTTTCCTGGGGTATCAGGTATTCCACAATAGTGTCGCCAGGGACTTCGGAAACAAATGGTCTTAAAGATATTACTTTTGCACTGCGTCTTAATCCGATGAGGTATTTTAATATTGCCTGGCAGATGGAAAATACCTTGATGTACAAAAATAATTCCGTTCCCATGGACCGGATTCACCGGATTGAAGCTGTTTTTGGTCGTAATTACAAAATGTATCTTGGTGCCAGTGTTTCCGAAAGAAGGAGGGATTTCGGTTTTCACGGCGGTTTCCGCATGCAGATTATTGACGGCGTATACTTATGGGGAAGTGCCTCCTGGAATCGGCTGGAAAGAGAAATCAATCTTGGACAGGAATTATACAGTTATCGCATTCCCCCGGCACTCAGAGTGGATGCTGGTCTAAGTATTGTTATTGATAATATGTCTTTATCCATGGGTGGTCGAGGACCAGTTCCCGGAAGTATGATGGGTATCATCTGGGAAGAAAAACCTGTTTATACCAGCATTGTTCCTGAAGTTGAGTATGCCCTGATGGTGGATTTCAGCAGGGAATATAAAGAAAAAGATTATGCGCTCCTTGTTTCCACTGCCCGGAGATGTCTGGCTTCAAAATATTGTATATATATGATCATGAAGATGGAGGATAACAAAATCGCACTTTCTCGAGTGGAGGAGTGGTCAAGGATTATCGAACAATTCCAAAAGAAAAGTAAAAAAGTTCTGGCCTATGGTTTTGGATATTCGAACTCCTCTTACGCTTTAGTTGCCGGTGCAGACCGAATAATGATTTTTCCCGGCGGGAGCGTGAATTTGCGGGGGCTAAGTGTCACAAGATATTTCGCCGGAGAGGCGCTGAAACTCATTGGCCTTGAATATCAGTTTGTCCGCTTCGGTCCCTGGAAAAGTGCCGTTGAAAGCTATACTCAGAAAGTTCCATCTAAAGAAAATGAAGATAATATGAAGTCCCTTCTTTCATCCATGGACAGGAATTTTCGCGGACTTCTCAAAAAGCGACGTGGGTTAGACGATGTGAAAATTGGAAAAGTACTTTCCACTGGCACAATGACTTCTCTGGAGGCTCAGTCCGCGGGACTTGTGGATCACGTAATATATCCAGATCAAATCGGTACAGCTTCTTTCAGGGTAACTCGAAAACTTGCGGTTCTGAAGAACGCAGCAGCTCTGTTACCTCAGAGTTCTGAAGGAAAAGGATTAGCGATGCTGATTCTCGAAGGAGAAATTGTGAGCAAAAAGAGCTCAATTCCCTCTTTCATTGAACAATCGGAAGCTATTGAAGTTTCAAAAGTAATATCCGCCCTTAATCAAGCTGCGGCAGACCCGAAATTCAAAGCGATTGTAATTCGAATCAATTCCCCCGGGGGAAGTGCAATGGCTTCAGAGGTTCTCTGGAGACGTATTTCAAATCTGAGCAGACTAAAACCTGTTATTATTACTTTTGGAGAGTATGCCACCAGTGGAGGATATTATATTGCGAGTGGAGCAGTGAGGATATTTGCCGAACCCAGTACCATAACCGGAAGCATTGGTATTTACGGGGGAAAATATAATATTAAAGGTCTGGTGGATCGGCTTGGAGTCGGGCTTCACACAATAAAACAGTCGCCATATGCCGATATGGAGTCAAAATTCAGACCATATACCCCTGAAGAGATTAAATTACTTGAAAAGAGACTTTCCCATGGTTACAGGTCTTTCCTTCAATCAGTGGCGACGGGGCGTAAAATTCCTCTTGACCAGTTGAAAAAATTTGCGGAAGGAAGAGTGTTTACGGGAAAAGATGCAGTAGTTTATAAACTCTGTGATGAACTTGGTGGTATTAACGAAGCAATTGATTTTGCAAGAAAAAAATCAGGTCTGTCTTCAAAATCACCCACATATATTTTGTATCCACCACCCCCTCCTATCTGGAAAAAGTTGGTAAAAATGACCCTTGGTGAATCAATTCCCGTTGGTTCAAAAGTTCATCCGATGCTTAAAGGAAAATACCTCAGCCCTTCATTATTTGAAAACGGGCCGTGGCTTTTTCTCATGCACCGATTCTCTGTCCATTGATCTTTAGAATCTTATATCCTGCATATTGAAAGTCTATGGCAGAATTCCATCCTTCAGCTGGTAATTATCCTGAAATTTTATTAAAATGCCGTTGGAGTCATTCGAAATGAAAATCATTGCTCTAGTGCTTTTAAACTTTCTCTGGCTTTCCGGTTGTTCTTCCGGAGACTCTCAAAGAGGCATGACGCGTAAAAATACGCTTGTGGTTGCATGGGCAAAAGATATTACAACCCTTGATCCCGCCTGTGCTGATGGTTGGGAAAGTGCTGAAGTAATTTCCCAAATTTATGAAGGGCTTGTCTACGAAGATCCTGATACTCACCAGGTAAAAATGCGTTTAGCACAGTCTGTGAAGAGTAGTGAAAACGGTCTCGTCTGGGATGTAAAAGTTCGCGAGGGTATCAAATTCCACAATGGAATGGTTCTGAATGCTCAGGCTGTAGCCTTCAGTTTTAAGCGTCAGATGGAAGCTGTCCAGAAAGGGACATCTTCAAAATACAACTGCAACTTTTCGTACTGGAAAGCTTATTTTAACATGATTGACGATGTTAAAGTTATTTCCGATTATGCCGTCCGGTTTACGCTTAAATACAATTATGCTCCATTTTTGAAAATGCTGGAGATATTTTCCGTCTACATTGTTGCACCTTTTTCCGAAGAAAAGCCTGATTCTCTTGATAAAAACCCCGTAGGAACAGGACCTTTCAAAATTCATCGTCGCATGGAGGGGCGTGTTGTACTTAAGCGAAATTCCGCTTACTGGAACAGTAAACTAAAGGCTTCGTACGAATATCTGGTATTTCAAACAATACCAGAAAATCGCCAGAGGGTGCTTGCTCTTGAAGGTGGACAAGCTGATATTGCATACCACCTGGATCCGGAAGGGCACCTTGCTATTGGACTTCATCCTTCTCTGGCCCTTAAAAAAGTTCAAAGTGTTAACGTTGCCTATCTTGCATTGAATACACAAAAATATCCTTTTTCTATCAGACAAAACCGCATTGCAGCAAATCATCTCATTGATAGAGACAAAATAAACAAAATGGTTTATCAGGGGACTGGTGATACCGCAAATGCGCCAATTCCGCCGTACCTGACAATTGATGGAATCAAGATTTATAAAAAATCATGGCCCTGGTATGAATATAATCAGGCCAGAGCATTGGAATTATTTCGAGAAGGTGGTTTTGCCGAACAGATGGCTTCAAAGCCTCTTAATTTATACGTTATTCGTAATCCCCGTGGCACGCTTCCGAACCCACTTCTTATGGCAAATCTGATCAGGAATGATTTCCGGCGAATGGGTATCGAAGTAAAAATACATGCCCTCGAATACCGTGATTACAAAACTGCTCTGGCGACGGGAAAGCATGAAATGGCAATTCACTCATGGATTGGCGACCTGTGGGATCCCGATAACTTTCTTTTTGGTCTACTTCACTATTCGTCTACGGGAACAAATTATTCCAAGTTCAATGACTCAGCTTATAATGAAGCGGTTTATAAAGGTCGCACTATTGATAAGCCGTCACTCAGAGCGGAATTTTATCGCAAAGCCCTTGATATTTTTAAAAATGAAGCTCCGTGGGTGCCCCTCGTATATGCTAAAATCGTTGTTGCGTATAATAAAAGGGTCCTTAATCTTAAACACAACATGGACACAACAACCCTTTATAACCTTGTGAGGCTGGAAGACTGATGAAGTTCAGAATCAGACATAAACTGGTAATCTGGATGGCCATAGTTGCACTTCTGCCTGCTATTACGGCAAGTGCTGTAAGTATCCGGGTTATTTTGAAACGCCTTCGGGGAAATTTACAAGCTGAAACTATGCAGAATCTAAACGTTGGAGTAAATCTGGTAGTTTCTCAGATTGAAACCGTTAAGAATGCAGCCTCCTCACTTGTTAAAAAAAATCATATCCACGTGCTTTTAAATGGTGGCGAACTGACTTTTAATCAGAAGGCTCAGATTCGGAAAGATTTTCAGAACCTTGGTTATGGATCAATTCAAACACTATCTAAAAAAGGGGAAGTCAGAGGTTCAATCTATCTTGGAAATGTTGATGAAATAACAACTAAAAAGGAAATTGAAAGGGATTATGAAGAATCTCTTGATGTATCAAGGGATCTTATCAATAAAGCTTTGAAGGACTATTCCACATCCCTTGATATTTTCATCTGGAAGGTAAGGTACGGGAGTCGCAAAGGAATCAATCAGATTTACATCCGGGCACTCATCCCTATTCTCGATGAAAATTATGATCTTAAAGGCGCTTTAGCTGTAACTACAGTACTTGATAGCCTCTTTTGTCAGAATTTGAGCACAGTTCTGGGGAGTCAGATCATACTTTATCCCATAGAAGGTGATCCTTCTGCGGATTTCGTCAGCAGTTTTCGAAATACTGATAACCAGCCTTTAACGCGCATCCCTGTGAGCGAAAAAAACATCAGTAAATCCCGTAATACACATAGTAAAACAACGATCTTTGAATCAACGGTGGGTAGGGCCAGATACAGTTTTGCTTCCAGACTACTTTATAACAACCGAGGCGTTCCTGTAGCTGTATTTGGTGTGGGTATGAATGTGGGTGCAATACAAAAAGGTCGTAATGACGCTATTTTGACCATCGTACTTGTTTCACTTTTGGCTCTCCTCATTGTAATCGGTCTCGCCAGTTGGCTTGCAGGAAATATTTCCAGGCCTTTGGATCAACTTGTTTACAAAGTTCAGGAAATTGCAAAAGGTGATCTCAACGTTGAAATCGAAATTGATCGTGGGGATGAAATTGGCGAAGTAAGTCAGTCTTTTAATAATATGACGCGTGAACTGCGTGTACTGCGGGACAAGCAGGCAGTACAGATGTCTGAAATTCAGACTATGAACGAAATTGCAAACGCTATCAGTGTTCAGGTGGGACTGGAAAATGTTGCTTCTGAGGTACTTAACAGCATTTCTCTTGCAATTCAGGCTTCTGACAGTGCTCTTATGTTGAAAACTGAGGATGGAAAGTGGCACTGCGTTATTTCCGATGGAATTTCCGGGGAAAAACTGCCGGACCTTAAATATAAAAATGTTGCTGTTTTTAAAGCTGCAATTAACAAAGGGTCTTTTATTCATATAAACAGCATTAAGAAAGAAGTTACTGATGGAGATCTTGAAGGGGAACTTATAGCTTTCCCTGTTCATTTAAAGGATGACTATCTTGCCTGTGCGCTGTTTTACCGGAACACTGAATCTGGAAAATGGAATGACGTTCACATCAGGGTTCTAAATCGTGTTTTCGATCAGGTGGGTATTTATCTCGTTAATGCTCAACTTTATGAAAAAATCAGTTCATTCAATGAGCACCTTGAACAGATGGTTGAGGAACGAACGCAGTTGCTTATCCGCTCCAATGAACAACTTGAGAACGCTCTGGAAGAACTAACCGCTACTCAATACAAAGTTCGAATTAATGACAGACTTGCGGGTTTGGGGTCATTGATGGCAGGCATAGCTCACGAAATAAATACCCCCATCGGGGCCATTGAGGCTGCCACTGGTAATTTATCACGACAGATAAAAGTTTTTCTCGATAATCTGATTTTAATAAGTGAAAATGTTCATGATACTTCGACACTTACATTTGCATTGACCCTCATGGAAAATTTCCTGTCCGACTTTGCCTATACTACGGATTCGAGGGATCCTGACCGGGAAATGCTTAACAGGTTTGTTGAAAAGCTTGAGAAACACGGAGTTCAGAATTCAAGACAAACCGCAAGAAAATTTACGGAACTTAAAGCTGTTGAGCTCATAACCGAATTTTTAAATCAGCGAGGCGATGAGCACGCTCCATTGTTCACTGCATTTATACTCGAATTCCTGTTAATTGTTAAGAATATCGGTTCCATGGGCAGGGCCACTCATTCAATTCTTACAATTGTCAAGGCATTGAGAGCGTACAGTCATGTTCATCAGGATGTACCGGAGTGGACTAACATCCATGACGGAATTGAAACTTCCCTTGTTATTCTGGCAAACCGATTGAAGCAGAACATAACCATTGTTCGTGAATACAGTGAAATTCCCCCTGCACGAGTATTCGGTGATGAGCTGTCCCAGGTGTGGACGAATCTTATAACAAATGCATCACAAGCCATTGAAGGCAAAGGGATGATACTGATACGCACCCAGGTGGAGGCCGGAGACAAAATTTGTGTTACTGTAACGGATACGGGTAAAGGAATTTCCCCGGACGTACTCGATAAAATATTTGAACCGTTCTTCACAACAAAGAAAACCGGCGAAGGATCAGGACTGGGTCTTGGTATTGTTCATTCTATCGTTAAAAAGCGCCACGGAGGGGATATTAAAGTCACTTCAAGGCCCGGAGAGACTTCATTCACTGTAATTCTTCCCATTTCCGTCGGAACTGAAAAAGTGGTTGAGTAAATGAATGGGCTTGTTCTTATTATTTCATCTATAGTGTTTTTTATTGTAGGATATAAGTTCTGGGGAAACTATGTCAGCAGGCAATTGGGTATTGATGAAACCCGTAAAACTCCCGCAGAAGAGATAAACGATGGTATTGATTACGTGCCAACCAGACCGGGAGTACTGGTGGGCCATCACTTCTCATCAATCGCTGGTGCAGCGCCGATTATTGGACCCATTACTGCAGCCTATTTCGGGTGGATTGCTGTTTTTCTCTGGATTGTTCTCGGAGGACTTTTCATGGGGGCTGTCCATGATTTCTCAGCTCTTGTCATAAGTATTCGTCATGGGGGAAAATCTCTGGGAATGGTCATTGAAGAGCGAATGGGGCGTACATCAAAAATACTATTTCTCCTGTTTGTTTATGCTGCTCTTATTCTGGTAATCAGTGTATTTACCAATGCCGTTGCCGTGACTTTTGTTAAAGTACCTCAGACGGGTACAAGTTCAATGATTTTTATGGTAATTGCCATAGTGTTCGGCTTGGGAGTATATCGCTGGAATTTTAATTTTATTGCTTCTACAATACTGGGGATTGGTTTTCTTGGACTTGCCATGTATGCGGGATTTCTATGGCCAATCAAACTTTCCGTCAACACCTGGCGGGTGATACTTCTGATTTATATATTTGCTGCAAGCGTGCTTCCTGTATGGCTTTTACTTCAACCGAGGGATTATTTAAACAGTTTTATTCTGTACGCAATGCTGTTTATTCTCGTTGCTGGAATAATATGGGTTAATCCGGAGCTTAAAAATACCGCAAAGCCTGTATTTTCAACTCCTTCGGGGCCCCTTGTTCCGCTTCTTTTTGTAACTGTAGCCTGTGGGGCACTTAGTGGTTTTCATTCTCTGGTTTCCACTGGAACTACTGCAAAACAATTGGCATCTGAGGCCCATGCAAAGCCTGTAGGGTTTGGTTCCATGCTTATTGAGTCACTCCTCGCAACAGGAGCCTTAATTACCGCTGCTGCTCTTACTCCGGAAGCTTTCAATCAGAAGTTTTCCTCCGGAGCAATACCGCTTTTTTCATCTCAAAGTGCGAAGATGGCTTCAAGTCTTGGAATCCCATTTGAATTCGGGCGGACTTTTATGTCCCTTGCCGTGGCCGCCTTTGCTCTGACAAGTCTTGATACAGCAACACGTCTGGGAAGATTTGCCGTTCAGGAACTTGCCTATAATCCCAGGTCCGAAAAACAGAATATAATTGCCCAAAATCGATATGTTTCTACCATCATAACTGTTATCGCTGGCGCCCTCATGGTGTTCAGTGGTTCAGATCGCGAAATCTGGCCTATTTTCGGTAGTGCAAATCAACTTTTAGCAGCACTTTCTTTCCTTGCAATTACCGTCTGGCTTATTCACAGGAAAAAGCCATCTGCGTTTGCGGCAATTCCTGGAGTTTTTATTTATTTTATTACTATGGGCGCCCTGGGTTGGAACATTTACAGTTTTTTAAAGACCGGAAAGTTAGTTCTCGCCGGTTTAGCCGCCATTTTAATTATTCTTGCACTTTTTCTGGGCGTTGAGGCGGTTAAGGTTATTAGAAAAAAGGATGAAGGAAGTGAAATTGTCTGATCTTTATACTAAAGCAGTGCTTTTTTTAAAAGCTGTTGGTAGATGGTTTTACGAAGTCCATCATCAGGCGGCTTTTGGCCATGTTAAAAATCTTTTGATGGCACAAAAGGCAGTGTTTGGGCAGGCTCTTTTACCCGTGGCACTCATTTCTGCTCCTCTTCCTCTGACTGCTTTGCGATTGCTTCCTTATGCGGAGGAAGAACTTATCTGCGGAGTAATAAATCTTGAAAACAGGGATTTTCTTTCGGGCCTGGATTCACTGTTTGATGGTGTGTAATGAAATATTTAAATATCTTCATATTAGCAATAGTTCTTTTCTCTTCCTGTTCAAAAACGGAGAAGGAGGGCTCAAAGCTTTATCGTCGGGCAGAAAAGCATTTTCGTGCAGGCAACCGTGAAATAGCCAGAAGTTTGTTTTTTGAGGCCTATAAAAAAAATCCCCGGGATGAAGATGGACTGATGCTCTATGCAGATTTCCTTTTAAAAACTGATAAACCAAGGGCAGCCAGTCATATACTCGCTGTTTTTCTTGGTCATGGTCATGGAAAGGCCTCCACCTGGTATAAACTCGGGGAAAGCCGGTATTTTGAACGCAAGTATGAAAATGCTGTGGAAGCCCTTGATGAAGCTATAAAACGAAAACCCAAATACCCGGAAGCGGCATTGCTTCTGGGGAAAATCTATGAAAATTACGAAGAATGGGTGGCAGCAAAGGATATTTATTTATCCGTTGCTGGTGATATGAAATTCGGGAAGCGTATTCTGGAAGTGCTTGTGAGACTTGCACTTTTAGAAATGAAGGAAGAATCCGAAGGCCTCATTAAAGCGGAGGCACACTTACTGGCAGCTATCAGTATAGATTCATCCTACGAACCCGCTATTATGGCCCTCGGATCCCTGTACATGTCAAACCGTCAACCCCAGAAAGCACAGTTTATTTTCGAAAACTGGCTTAAATTAAAAAAAGAACATGGACCTGGACATCTGGAACTTGCAAAAGCTCTTCTGATGCAAGCTAAGTACTCTGAAAGTATTGGGTATTATAAAAAGGCCATTGAATACCTTCCCGAAGATATTGCTCCGGTAATGGGCATTATCGAGGTACTTGAAAAACTTAATCGCAAAAATGAGACTTGGGATTATCTTCTGAAAGCTTCGACTATGGAGCCCCAGAATAAAGATCTGAAATGGAAGATGGTTCCTTTTTATCTGGAAAAGAAAATGTTCGTAATTGCCTATAGAAATCTTGAGGCAGCAGCCGGAAAGTATTCCATGCACAGGCAGTATTGGGAATACATGACTGTGGTTTACGAGGGGATGGGTAATTATAAAATGGCCTTCGAAAACTATATGAAATTGCTCAGTATCGGTGGAAGTGCAACGCCTGAGTTCAGTCGAAAAGCTGGACTTCTTGCACGGTATGCGGGCCTTTACAAAAGGGCATCAGAGTTTTTAAAACCCCTGCTATCAGAAAAAGATCATGAAGTTACCGTTAATTACTGGATTGCAGAGTACTATCAGACAGAGAAAAAAAATGAGCAGGAAACTGCACTGAAAAATATAGAGAAACCTTGGCAAACAGCTCGTTATCCTCAGGCTTTAATTTGGTCAGCTTTTCTCACTCTGAGCGTTTCAAGGGATCTGGCATTTAAAAAACTTGAACAGGTGAAGGATCATATTAAAAATCCAGTAGATCGCCTTTTTTATCTGGATGTACTTGCCCAGTATTACCACCTTGATAAAAAACTTCCCGAGTACATAGATACCCTTAAAAAGATGGAAATTCTTTCTCGAAATTCTGAGGAAAAAGGAACAATAAAACAATCAATAAAAGATGCTGAAGATAAACTGAAAAATGCCGGCGAAAAAAAGACGGTAATGAAAAAAGATAAAATCAAAAACTGAGGAGATTTATATGTCTGGTGAAAATCTAAGGATTGGTATTAACGGCGGGGCGGGAAGAATGGGGATGGCTGTGCACACCTGTCTGCAGAAATTATATCCACAAAGTACCGTAATAATTTTTGATTCAAATCCAGGGTTTGAACGGTTGTCTCCTTCTTCCACATTCGGATTATCAGGAATTCTTGATTTTTCATCTCCCGAAGGTTTTACAAATGTTATCAATACGGTTTCCGAACTTGGTGTCCCGCTTGTAAGTGGAACTACGGGTATTTCCGAACACCAACATGATCTTCTGGAAAAAGCAGCGAAAGTAGCTCCAGTAATTTGGGCGAGTAATTATTCCCGGGGGATTGCCCTTATGAAAAAAATGGCCGCGCTTGCAGCAAAACTCGATGGATTTGATGTTGAAATCGTTGAGATCCATCATAAAATGAAAAAAGATGCACCATCTGGTACTGCCTTGACTCTTGCCGAGACAGTGAAAAGCGTCCGTAAAGAGATGACTCCGGTATATGGTCGAAGTGGAATTGGCGATGTGCGTTCCGACAATGAAATCGGAATTATGGCTCTTCGTGGGGGAACTGTCACTGGAGAACACAGAATGTATTTCTTTGGGGAAAGTGAACACCTTGAAATAGCACATCATTCTGAAAGTCGCAATGTGCTCGCAATGGGGGCTGTTTTAGCCCTTGAATGGTTATTGAATAAAAACCCCGGCCTTTACACGTTTGAACAAGCTATTGGCCTTGAAGATTAAACCGGTGCAGTCAGGTCAATATTTAATCGACCATCTTCTTCCGTTTTCAAGTTGATCGTCTTTCCGGGGGAGTGATTTTCAATATCAACGGAATAATCACCTATGTTGGCGTGCAGCCCAGGATTTATTTCTCGATAGATAGTTATTTTCCCCTGCAAAAGTGAGGATTCAAGAGCCAGTATTGAAGCAAGTTGTGTATTTAGAAGTTCTTTGTCATTTATCAGATGTTCGAGCTTCTTATCCGCATTATCACTGGTTTTATGTCGCAATATTTTGGAATTTTTCATCATTTCCATCATTTTCAGGATTCGATCAATTTTTCCTTCAGCTTCCTTCAATTGGGACTGAACAAAGTTTTTTCGCTCGGTGTAGATTTCAGAAAACATTATACTGATTTTCGTGGGAATACCGGCGTTTGACCCGGATGCATTGCAGATAATACCCTGGCTGGAAATTGCTTCCCCCCCTATTATCGCACCCATTTTCGCACCTTTTTTACCTACGGTGATCTTTTCCACCGCTCTGAGGCTGCTTGAAAGGGCGAAATTCATAATATTAATTGTTTTATAAGCTTCAATAATTGAATGTTCAGCATAAAGGCACATTACCATTCCTTTTGCTTTAACGTGAGACATCCAGTCAGTGGAATCCGTTTCTTCACCGTGAAGCTCTTTAACTCCGATAATGCCACCTTTTATTATAACATCACCATCAGATTCGATTGAAGCTGACTCCACTGTCCCGCTTATATAAACATCTCCTTCAGCTTTAATGTACATTCCGGGATTGACATTTCCATTTACCCGCACGGAACCGGAAAAAGAAATGGATCCTGTACTGTAGTCAACACCGTTGCAGGTATAGACATCTTCAATGTTCACTCCATGATTTACAACAACGGGCTTTCCTCCAATGGTTGCAATGAGAATGTTCGGATCATCCGGGGAAACTTCCACTCCATTCAGTCTGGAGGCAAAAGGAATATCATCACCAAACAGGCCAGGCACTATCTCTCCGCAGACTGTAATACCATCGGTGCCCTTTGTAGGAGGAAGTCGCCTCATGACGACATCGCCGGGCCCTACGCTTGAAACCTTTTCTATTTTGTGCCAATCGATGGGCTTATCTTTAATTTTTTTTGGCCACCTGATAGATGCATCTTCTAATAGCGACTCGAATCTGGTCGCAAATCCTTTTTCCGGAGGTTTTCCCCTCGCGATCACATAGGATTCTCCCTTTTCGGAACTGACAACTGTCTTCAGGACATCTTCTGAAATGCCAGCCACAATATTCATTTTTGCTAATAAATCCTGTATTTTCGCTGTTTCAGGCACCTCCCCGGGCCCTAGAATCAGCACCGCTTCCATTTTATCTTCACCTAGTCTGATTTCCAGAATACACCTTGCCTTTTCCGCAATACATCAAATTTTACGACTAAAAAAATGAAAAACATCCGAGATACTGCGGTTTTGAAAGCATATATAATGATTCGGATAAACACAAAAAAACACAATTCCTGACTTTGGGCGAGGGTAAAAAATGCTTGATATTTTATTTACAAACTGATATCAAATCGCAGTTTCTGAGTTTGTCGACTGTATATTTTAGAGTCCAATATTCAGAACATTCACCAAGCTTGGTTGTAAAATGGAGGTTTTTTATGCGTATGAAATCATTTTTTAATTCTGGAATTATCATTGCTTCAATGATTTTAGCATCCTGTGGCGGAAAATCCGGTAAAGAATCTGAGAAAAAAGAGAACGGCCCGGGAAAAAGCGAACCATCCATGAAGGCCGAAATGGGAAGTGCAAAGAAAGACGAAGCGCCTGTTAAAAAAGTAGACAAAAAAGTTGATAAAAAGTCTTCCTCGAAAGAAATTAAAGAACTGAAGAAAATTGGGCATTTTCTGGATATGTGGAACGACCTTTATTCAAAAAACGAACCAGTTATTAATAAATATCAGGGAATGCCAATTATGGCGCTCGTAACTCCGGTAATGGGGCTTGTTACTTCTCCTCAGTATGATTTGCTTAATTCCAATAACGCTGATGGAAAGTTTGAGGGAGTACTTATTCTTGCTGGAAAGAAGGCATTCGTTGAGAAAAAAGGAGCAATACTCACTTTTGGATACACATATACCCTTGATAAAGACAAATTCGGTGATTCTAATAAAAAAGGTGATGTGAAAGTGGAGCAGGGTAAAGCTGATCTTGGTAAAGGTTATTTCTCATTGAAAACCTGGACTGAGCGGGGAGGCAAAAAAGTTGCCCAGAGTAATTATGAATTCAAGAAACTTGCCGATGGCAGCATGATTGCTCTTGTAACGACAGATTCCAGTTTCCGGAACAAAAGGCACCAGTCATTTATCTTCCTGCACAACGGCAAAGCTAAATATGATTTTGTAGTCGGAAAAGGCAAAAAAGGTATGGAATTTAAAGAAGTCTCCTTCGGTCCCTCCGGCGAACTCAACAAAGACAGTGCTTTGAAACTCCTCAACGATTCCGGATTCCAGCTTGACAAAAAAGGCGGAATCAAAGACGGAAACCTCGTAGTCGATAAATAGTTCGTGTCCGGAAAGATCCCGCCCCTGATTTCCTGTTACTGCTACTGATTTCCTGTTTACCTGAAATTTTTTAACAGGGACTCAGGTAGTCAGGAAAACAGGTTCAGGATCAGGTCATAAACATTCAACATAAAAGCATAATTACAAATGGCAGGATGAAAACATTCACTTTTCCCG
>JAHJMN010000072.1 GCA_018821305.1 Myxococcota bacterium | reverse complement strand
GTCCTGAAATACCGAAAATCAAATTTTTCGCCCGATTTTTGCTCAGGACAGTAACCGCAAGGTGTTGAATTTATTATAGTGGCCTGTTAGGATTTTTAATAAAATCCTTCGCGAAGCGAATTACAGGACACGAACTATTTACTGGAAGAAGTTTGAATGAACCGAATTACCATAATAGATCCCCGAAAATGTCGTAAATGTCTCCATTGTATCGCTGTCTGCCCTGAAAATGTTTTTGACACCGGAGATGGAGGCTTTCCCATCGATATTCGCCCACAATTATGTATTCATTGTGGTCACTGTGTCGCAGTTTGCCCGGCTGATGCTCTGATACACCGGGGAATTGACATGGATAAAATGCCCATACTTGAGGAAGTCCGAGTCACTCCGAAAGAATTTCATAATTTACTTATTTCTAAACGCTCAATTCGGGCTTTCAAATCAAAACCTCTGGAATCCAGGATAATCCGTCATCTCATAGAAATGGCACATCAAGCTCCAAGTGAGCATAACTCTTCCGAAAGAGAATACACTGTACTTACAGATCCGGAGAAAATATCGTTCCTTGAACGTGAAATTGCAGAATATTATCAGACATTAATGTTGAAACTCAATCCACTCACGAGAAAAATAATTGGAGTTGTAAAGAAAGATATTGAAAAGCAGATTGACAGGATTTCACCTGACCTTCTTTCCCTGCGCAGTAGAGTTTCCGCAGGCCTCAGCCCGGTTTTCCGTAACGCGCCCTGTATTATTTTTATTCATGCTCCCCGCTGGAATATCTTCGGTAGAGACAACTGCATTCACGCATCGGATTATCTATCACAGTACGCTCATGCCGCAGGCCTTGGAAGCTGCATTATCGGATACGCCATGGCCAGTGAGAAAATTATTCGCCAACACGTGAGAATCCCACAGGAACACCGTATTTACTCATGTATTGCTCTGGGTTATCCCGCAATCAAATATTACAGGGCTGTACCTAAAGGAAAACCCTGTATCCGCTGGATGTGAATATACTTTTCAATTGATAAGCCATTCGGGTCAAAATGCCAAGTGAACGGAAAAACTCAGGCCCCCGGGTAGAGTAAATTCAAGACCACTTTCTGTCCCTAAAGATATTCCAAAACCTAGAAACAGAGTAACACCCAGTGAAACTGGTTTTATATCGAACATGAGGGAGGCTTTTCCCATGGGCCCAAACACAATAGCGGTATCGTCATCATCCCAGTTGTCATATTCATTATACCAGTAGCCTCTTTCGAAACTGTTGATCCCCGCAAAAAGACCACCGCCAAGAATTGCATAAAAACGCCTGTCGGGAGTAAAGAAAAAGTACCGGTTAATCCCACCGTAGAGGTAAACACCCCATTCATCATAGCAATAATCGTGGTGACAATCATCACCGTTTACAAAACTGATTTCATAAGCCCAGTTGATGTTTCCTTTTAAAGAAGTAAGAACTCCAACACCAAGCCTTGGACCATCCGGAGTGTGAATTCCTCCACCCTGAAACCCAAAATCCAGTGTAAAAGATGTGCCACGTTCGAAAAATTGCGGCTTTTCGGGAGATGCCGACGAAAGAAGAGTGAATATAAGTACAGCAAAAATATTCATGGTAACCTCCTTGTTTGAATCCGGGTTGCGAGAACATTGTTCGAGAACAATTTTATTAGTTTGTGTCCTATTTCCAATTTTCGTGTAAAATTGAAAAGATCGTATTACGACACAGTAACTCGTTAAAAAAAACCGAAAAAACCAATTTAAAAATTATCATATTCTGGATTGCAAAACCACAATTTTAAATTGATTTTCAATAATGGCATTAAAAAAACACTTTTAACCATCTATTGTTTATATTTAATTTTTCTTTTAAAAGTATAAATGCTGCGGAGCCACAATTACATTCGTATTAAAAATGTCCAGCGTTATTGTAATTAGAATTTGAGTTGTTATACTTATCAGCGCTATTGTCAGCACAGGCTCACATTCACTTGTGAGTATTTTGCCGGACAAAAACCGTCGTTTACCGATATTGAGTGCTATTTTCGGAATTGTGTTGCCATTATTATATACTGTGGCTGCGTTTTGCTTTGACTCGTAACTCACTTACTCTCCGACTTCTGAAAGTGGGATAAAGATTATGAAATTATTACACATTATTTTCCTGGTTTCCATATTATATTCACCTGGACTTTTGGCTCAAACCAAAGATCCTAAAAAACCCACAAAAGAGGAAATTGATAAACTCAAAAAAAGGGTTGTGTATCCCAAATTGATCAAGCATGTTCCGGCGGTTTATCCACAGAGTGCTATCAAAGAAAATCGCGAAGGAATTGTTCAACTGACAGTTTCCATTGACGAAACCGGCAAAGTCATTGGTGTGGAAGTTAAAAAATCTGCCGGAACGGATTTGGACGAGGCTGCTAAAGCAGCAGTTATGCAATTCGTCTTCTCCCCCGCTACTATTGACGGGAAAGCAATTGCTGTAAAAATACCCCTTGCATATCCCTTTAAACTGAAAAAAACCGATGACGGTAAGACTACAGACGTCAAAAAACCCGACGATACTAAAAAACCCGATGGCGGCAAAACCACGGATGTCAAAAAACCCGACGATACTAAAAAACCCGATGGCGGCAAAACTACAGACGTCAAAAAACCCGACGATACTAAAAAACCCGATGGCGGCAAAACCACGGATGTTAAAAAACCGGATACACCGCCGGTTGTGAAAGATGAGACATCTGAAGTTGCAGGTACTCTCTGGGAAAAGGGACGACGATACCGGGTAAAAAACGCCGAAGTAAAACTCTGGAAAATCAAAGGTGACGGTTCAAGGGAGGGAAATCCTGCTGATGTTACCTACAGTTCAAACCGGGGAGAATTTACTTTCAAAAAGGTAAGTGCCGGAAACTATTATATAGATGCCATTGCAACGGGATACAGGGTACTTTCTGAAAACGTACTGGTTTTACCTTCTTCTAAAGCAAAATTAAATCTTTATCTGGAACGATCTTTAAAAGACGATTACAATATTCTGGTTACAGGAAAAAATGTTAAAAAAGACGTGGCCAGATACACCCTTGAACTCACGGAAGTTCAGACAATACCAGGAACTCAGGGTGATGCCATCAGAGCAATTCAGAACATGCCCGGTGTTGCCCGCTCCCCCTTTAATCTTGGTCTGATTGTGGTTCGTGGAAGCGCTCCCCGTGATACCAGAGTTTTTTTTGAAGGCCATGAAATCCCACAATTATTTCATTTTCTTGGACTGACATCAATATTCAACTCAGATCTTCTTAAAAACATCGATTTCGTTCCGGGAAACTTTTCCGTCCGCTACGGTCGCGCCACCGGTGGTATCATCGATATTGGCGTAAGAAATCCTAAAAAAGAATTTCACGGCTATATTGATCTTGATATCTGGGATGCGTCCGCTCTGGTTGAAGGCCCCATAGGGGAAGGAAGTTTTGCTCTGAGTCTCCGCCGGTCCTGGATTGACGGAATTCTTCGCCAGATTCCCGAAGTCGGCATTGCTCCCGTTTATTATGATTATCAGGGTGTTTTGAGTTATCCGATTCTGGGTGGCAATTTCAAACTCCTTCTTTTCGGAAGTGATGATCGCCTCTATCTTCTTGAAGACAACACTGTGCCATACATCACAAATTTTCAGAAAATCATAGCTCTTTATAATAAGCGTGATGGAAAAGATTACTTTAAAGCCAGCATTGGAGGTGGTCTTAACGACCTCACATTCGGCATCGAAGATACTTCTTTTAATCTCAACTACTACCGGTTTAACTGGCGCGGGGAGTACCAACGAAGCGTTTCAAAAAATCTCAAACTCTCCTTTGGCCTTGATGGTGAATACACAAATGTCGACGTCAGGCTGAAGTTTAAAAACCGTGGTGTAACTACGGATCCTGATAATCAGGATGGGGAAACTGGTTTTTTTGTGAATGACTACATACTCAATCAAGCCTTCTGGGCTGAGGCTGAATGGAAGCCTTTTTCACGTCTTACTCTCGTTCCGGGTATCCGAACGGATTTTCTCCGAACCAAGGCAGCGAAATTTATTGTAGCAGATCCTCGAATTACCGCACGATATGAACTCGTTAAGGAAAAATTCTTTATTAATTCAGGCCTCGGAATTTTCCATCAGGAGCCGGAAGCCTGGCAGCTTTCCCCGGAAATTTTTGGTAATCCCAACCTCGAACAGGAAAACAGTCTTCATGCAAGTTTAGGATTCATGTGGAAAATAATGCCGGCGATGACCCTGGAAATGACGGGTTTTTATAAAAATATGTGGAATCTCATAGTTGAGAATCAAAATGCCGCTTCTGCCGCTGGAGTTCCTGAATATCTTATAAACAATGGCCTTGGTCGAGTGTTTGGCGGCGAATTTCTGTTAAAAAAACAGATGTCTACAAACTGCCCCCCTATTTTCGGCATGAAAAAGTGCTTCGGATGGTTAAGTTATACTCTTTTAAAATCAGAACGAAAAGACAATGAAGAAGAAGGATGGAAACTGTTCGGGTTTGACCAGACTCACATTCTGACAGCAATTTTCTCAGGTATGTGGAATGGTGGATGGCAGGTCGGTTTCCGGTTCCGCTTGTCTACTGGAATTCCCATTACTCCAATTGTTGGCGGTGTCTACGATGCAGACTCCGGAAGATACACCCCCGTAGACGGCAAACTGTATTCCGAAAGAATGCCTACATTTCACCAACTTGATTTCAGGATTGATAAGAAATTTACTTTCAACACCTGGTCACTGACCATGTATCTTGATATTCAGAATGTTTATAATTATCAGGTAAGTGAGTTTCTTACCTATAATTTCAATTATACAAAAAGAACCACCGTAGCCGGGCTTCCTATTATTCCATCCATCGGAATCAAGGGTTCATTCTGAGGTGTAGCATGTTGAAAAAAATATTATTCCTTATTCCCTTTCTTTTAATTTTCGCATCATGTACTGAAGACTTTCCTGAAGAAGGTGAACTCGGCGATGAAAATCAGGTAATTGCCTTCAAAGCAGAACCTCCGGAAGTTGGAATCGGCGATTCAACTGTTGTTACGCCCTTGATGCATCTCCCTGAAGGAGAGATGAACTACCAGTGGTTTTTATGTCTCCCAAATAAAAATGACCAATCAGACAATCTTGCAACCTGTATCACCGATCGTTTTGAAGAGCAGGGTAACATAATCGGAAACTGTGCTGACGATCCGGAAGCGAAACTATGCCTTCTTACAACGGATGCCACAGCGACTTACATGGTGCCTGATGTTCTCTGGTTTTCTTCCGTCGAAAAGACCACCTATTTTTATTTTATTCACCTGGCCTCATTGCTTGGGGACCCGTTAACGGCCTGTGAAACAGCCTGGCAGACCATGACGCCGAATGAAAACTGTCTCATTTCTGGAAAACGAATTCTCTACAATGGAGGCGATATTAAAAATCAAAATCCCTCCATTTTAAATCTGGTTCACGAAGAGCAGACTGTTGATCCCACAGGTATTTATACAGTCTCTGAAGATTACTCGTATTTTACCGTTAACTTCGATGTAACCAGCGTTGATGAGTTTAATCCCCTCGTGGCCGGCGGTTTCAAACTTGAAGTAAATTACTTTACAACCTGCGGTAAAATCGAACCGTGGAATGATGAAATCCGCTGCACCAGCGACGGAACTCTGGAAAGTGCTGTTTGCGAAGTAAAAGAATTCGAACTTTCCCCTGACATTTCCGGGGAATGCCTCATTTACGTAATTCTGCGCGATCGTGAGTTTTATGGGGAAGAAGGGGATGTCATCGAAGGCACCGACCCCTATGTTCCGGGTCTTGACTGGTTCATTCAAAGAATTCAAGTTCAGTAATCAATTACCTGCTGATGCACTGATAAACATATCTAATTGCGACAATTAAGATAATAAAAACAGGGAGGAATCCGAAACCGTGGTTTGAAGTAACGCTTGATGTGCAGGTCATAAAATCATCTTCAAGCCCCTGTTTGGCCTCTACGCAGGGAAAATAAGTCTCACACTTTGTATCTTCGCAATCTATTTTACCATCCATGTCATCGTCGATGCCGTTATCACAGAGCTCTTCAAATACTTCTTCAGTGCAGAAATCACTGTATTGACAATCCGCATCGTCGCAGTCCACCGCTCCGTCATAGTCGTCATCCTCGCCGTTAAAACACTTTTCATTATAAGTATAACTGCAACCGCATTTCACAATGTCCATCGAAAACCTCAATCGCTGTTTTAAGCAATTTTTCAAAACACTGTCTTTCGGTTCAAGAAAAAACTTGACAACCGCAACTTGTTAGATATATCTAACGCAGTTTCGTTTGTAAAGGAGTTTTCGATGTACTTTGCAGTTTTAAGCATATTTTTAATCGTGAATAATTTCCCCCAGAACACCCAGGATCCTGGCAAACACAAACCACAGAAACGCTCAGGGGGAGTTGATAAATCCGAGATAAAGAATCTTAAAAAACGTGTGATTTATCCTAAAGTTCTTACTACAGTACCAGTAAAGTATCCCGTTGAGCAGTACCGGGCCGGGGTAGAGTCCGATGTCTGTCTCTTTATCACCGTAGGAACAAAGGGGGAGGTAATAAAAGTAGAAGTCAGTAAATCCGGTGGAAAAGCTTTTGATACAGCGGCTGTTGCTGCTGCTGAGAAATACACATTTTCACCGGCAACAATTGATGACCTTCCCGTTGTTGTTAAAGTAAAACTCAATATTCCCTTCAGGATTGCAAAGAAAAAGACAACGGATACAGTAAAAACAACTCCGGATAAAAAGACTGACGTTAAAGAGAGTACTGATAAAAAGACTGAAGACTCAAAATCCAATGAAAAAAAGGATAATAAGACCGGGACAACTGGCACAAAAAATCCGACTGTAAAAACCGAAACGAAACCGACAGAAGAAACGGAAAAAACTCCTGATAAACCGAAAAAGGATCCGGATGTTAAAAAGGATGAGCCAGTAAAAGCATCAGAACCGGCTAAAAAACCGGCTAAACCTTCCGTAATGGGCATCGTGGAGGTCAAGAAGGATGAAAAAACAAATTCTGCAGCTGCTAAACCTGTAATTAACAAAGACAAAACCATATCAAAACATGCAGTTAAAAAAGTGAAGCTTATTGTTACAAAACCGGCAGAAATTACTGTTTCAAAAGATATTTCCGAAGATGAAAATATTGTTGTTACCGCAACTTTGACAGCCCGCCGCATAAAAGATGTCCCTGTCAAAACAGAAGTTATTTCCGCCCGTAAAATTCAGGAAAAGGGTGCTACAAACCTTGTTAAGGCTCTGGATCACGAACTAGGCGTTGTTGTTGAAAACGGATGTTCAATTTGTGCAGCAACCCAAATCCGGCTCAGTGGAATGCCGGGCCGCTACACACTTTATCTCATTGACGGAATGCCCCTTTATTCCAGCCTTGGTTCAACTTACGGACTTGCTGGCGTTCCTTCGGCTAGTATTGGTAAAGTCGAAATTGTCAAAGGCGGCTCCAGCGTCCTGTACGGAACTGATGCCATTGGCGGCATCGTTAATGTCATCTTAAAAAATCCCATCAGCAAATTCAATTCTGCGGAAATCCGCATCGGAACTCACGAAGAATACCTTCTATCCGCTGTCTCCAGTTCATTTCGTAAAAACTTCCTCAGAAAGGGAGACTTTTTCGGCATCATGGCTTATGCATCCTTTGAAAACAAAGGTCGTCATGACCGTGACGGTGATGGCCTGACTGAAATTCCTGAAATGCAGCGGTCATCGGCAGCCATCACCATGCGTTATAAAATGTTTGATGGTCTTGTTCTCAAGTTCCGGTCTTCTGTAATGCATGAAAACCGTCAGGGTGGTGGAACCGGTTCTCTTTTAGAAGTCATGGCCGACTGGGATCCCCATACAGCGACGGGCATGCGAGGTATTTCCGAAACCATCCTTTCAAGACGCATTGAAAACGCGTTCATCGCTGAATGGAACCACAAACGTATCCGGGCCATGCTGAACGCAGCGTGGGTTTACCACTTTCAGGACAGTGATTACGAAGGGGAATATTACAAAGCAACTCAGCATATTTTTTATGCAAATCCCTTTGTGAATATTAACCTTGGAAAAAATTACAGTCTTACAACCGGTGGTTCTATCCGGGTTGAACACCTTTCAGAAAATGTGGCAGTAAGCGACTACAATTATGTTATGACTGGCGTTTTCGCCGAAGGTGCGTTTAAAATCGGGAAAAAATTCGAATTCCTTCACGGTATCCGGTTTGATCATCACAATGAATACGGCGAAGTAATTACTCCCAGACTTGCAGCGAAATACGCGCCAATCAAAGATCTCACATTCCGGGCATCTGCGGGAACAGCCTTCCGGGCACCAACAACCTTTTATGAATACAATCATGGTGTTCATGCCGCAGGATACTCCATTGAAATGGCAGCGGACAAAGCTGAAACAAGCATGGGTGGAAATGCCAGCATCGTCTACAGCGGCATAAAGGGATGGAATTTAACTTTTGAAGCATCTTATAACAAAGTTAAAAACGCAATCGCCCTCGAATCAAGTGACGATGGAAGCATCATCACAGTTTTCAATGTTCCTGTGGATCTTAAAGTCATGGGAATGGAGTTCCAGATAGAAGGTAAAATCACCAGTGGCTTAAAACTTCAATTAGGATATGGTACTTATAAGTATCAGGATCCGGAAAATGTTCAGCAGACAGTTCCACCCTCACAGCAATTCACCGGTTCTCTCAGTTACCGATTCCGACGCTTCTCAATGAACCTCAGCGGCAAAATCCTTGCTCCCATGAAACTGCGCGAAGCATACGGTTATGCATACAATCCCGTGTCGGGAGCAACTATTGGAGAACTTATCGATCCCGCTACCGGCGCAGATCTCAATTCTCCCAAAAGAGAAAAAAGCCCCTGGTTCGGAACCGCCAACATCGTAATGGAGTACCGTATTAATCAGTCAGCTACGGTTTATTTCGGCATTGATAATATTTTTGATTATCATCAGAGTGACATAGAAGGTCCAATTATGTTCCCCTCTTCCACCGGAGCTGCCGGCGGTGCCCCAATGCCCCTTGATGTTGTCTACATATGGGGTCCCATGGAAGGTCGCTGCGTTTACGGTGGTCTCCGCCTCAATCTATAGAGCAACTAGACCCGGTTTTTTATTTGTATTATTATCTTTATAATTTGCCCAATAATCCAAAATCGGGAGAAAGAGAGGAAGGTTCAGATGCATTACTCGATAATAAGTCCTGCCCATCTTAGGGCGAACATTGCGATAAATATTTACAGCAAATGGAAGTTCCATCAGATAAGTTTCAATCATACCAAGACGGTTTTCAGCACTTCCCCGGGTGTCATCGGAAAAAGGAATATTTAAAACCAATTCTTCATCACCCTGTTTTACACTGCAGATCAACTGAATTTCCAGACCGAAAGCCCCGTTCCAGTAATAAAGATCGCATCCTAAATTGTGTTCCGACGTCAGATCAAGTTCCCGTTTGTCACTTCTTGAAGAAATAAATATGAGATTGTTTGAACATTTCACACGATAATCAACAGTGCGGACCCTTTTTTTTGATATCCAGTATCTTAAATAAAAAAAGATTGCCCCAATAAACAGCGGAAGCGCTATTAATAAATGATATCCGGTCTTATCAGCTAAAAAATAAAAAGTAATAAAGATCACGGAAAACATGGCAAACCATAGAATATTTTTTATCAGATCACGACGGGGTGATATTTTTTCCAGAGCAATTATACTGTTTATGGATTGGGGCATCGCACAACACCTTGCGGTCACAGTCCTGAGTGAAAAATCGATGGAAAATTTGAAAAACTGAATTTCAGGACAGTGACTAGTTCGTGTCCCAGTTTAAACGCTATTTGTATTCAATGCCATTGAAAAAATACTTCACAACTGCAATTTTCCGGAGTATATATATTTCAGGATGTGATTTTCAAATGCATTTATCAAATAGGGGTTTATTTATTCACTGGATGTTGTATTCTGATTTTCCGAAAGATCATTATTTTTTGAGGGTATCACCCCGTTTCAGTTCCGGTTGTGGAATTTTCAATTTTGAAGATTTCTTTTATCAGGACTTGACGAGTCTTTCCAGCAAGGAGATTTTATCATGTTGAGCGTTTATTGGGCTGCCTTCGGACTTGGCGGAATTTTCCTCATTTTAACTACGTTTGTCGGCGCAGATCACGACAGTGACGGCGATACCAGTGATTACGACGCTTCCGGTGATTCACTGCATGCAGATATGGATCATGCCCATGTGGACCATGGAGATGTCACCCATCCGGGAATTTTAGATGTTCTTTTCCTTGTTTTCAGCGTCAGGTTCTGGAGTTTCTTTACAGGATTTTTCGGTCTTACCGGCGTTGGTATGTACTATATTCACGGACCTGGAATCGTTACGCTAATAACGGCAATTGCAATGGGTTTCATTGCCGGTTTTTCCATAAGTTATCTGTTTAAAGTAATGAGTCGTTCCAATGTATCATCGGACGTTACTACTTCCGATATCCTCGGGCGCCGCGGCAAAATTGTAGTTCCTGTAGCTCCGGATGATGATGGAAAAATTCGCCTGATAATCAAAGGGCAAATTATCGATCGCATAGCCATCTGCAAAGAAGGCGTTTTTAATATCGGTGATGAAGCTACCGTCGTTAAAGTAGAAGATCACATTGTTCACATCGTAAAACCCACACAGGAAGTGACTCCCTGATGACGATAGCAGCAGTGGCAGGAGGGCTGGTCCTTTTTTGGGCGCTTTCCGTTTTCATTTTATTTAAAACACTTTATGTTGTACCAGCTCACAATGAACTCGTTGTTATTTCAGGCAAATCGCACAACTATGGTGATAAAGTACGCGGTTATAGATACATCTCAAATGGACAGAAATCATTCCGAATGCCATTTACTGAAACTGTTTCCGTAATGTCTTTAAAGGCAATTCCATTTTCAACAACGGTGAAAAACGCCTACATGAAGGGAGGAAAGCCTTCAACCATGGATCTTTCGGGAACATTCACGATTTCAAAGGATCCACAGAACATTCATAATGCGATCGAGCGTTTCCTGGGCCAATCCGAATCTCAAATTAAAACCGTTTTCACTGAAACTATGGAAGGTGTAAGTCGCGGTGTTTTAGCTACAATGACCCCGGATGAACTGCTTGCCGATAATTTATATTTTACCCAATCTGTTTTAAATGAATCTGAAAGGAATTTTTCAAAACTGGGTTTGACAGTGGAAAATCTAACTGTTACAAATATCCAAGTTACTAAAGAAAGAAATAAGGTTAATACAGATGAAGCACCATTTTGAAATCCGTACTCATCAAAGAGGAGAAAATCGATGAATATGACACAAATGCAACCATTCTTTTATGGAATCGGGGCAGGTGTAGGTATCTACATCCTGCTCAGAATCGTAATCGGGTATTTCTTTTACATTGGAAAACCCAATGAAGTCCTGATCTTCTCAGGACGAGACCACAAAGGACCAGACGGTGTAACCAAGGGTTATCGATATGTAATCGGTGGCTGGGCATTCCGCTTCCCCATCATCGAAGCTGTGGCCCGCATGGATCTCACAGTAATCCCCGTCAACGTCAACGTAACCAAAGCCTATTCTAAAGGTGGAATTCCCATTGACGTTACTGCGGTTGCAAACATTAAAGTTTCGAGTGCTGACAACGTTTTAGATGCAGCAATTGAGCATTTTCTTGGTCAATCCAAAGAACAGATCGCCCATGTGGCAAAGGAAAACCTTGAAGGTCATCTTCGTGGTGTTTTAGCTACAATGACCCCGGAAGAAGTCAACGAAGAGCGCGCATCTTTCAGTTCAAACGTCGAAAACGATGTTATTCCCGACTTCCAGAAACTCGGTCTCCATCTTGATACATTCAATATTCAATCAATTTCCGACAATGAAGAATACCTCATCAGTGTTGGTAAAAAACGAATTGAAGAAATCAAGAAAATGGCCGCTGTTGCTGAATCCGACGCCAATAAAATTGCTAAAAACGTGGAAGAAGAAGCAAAAGGTATTGCAAAAGCCACTAACGAAGAAGTAGACATGGTTATCAAGCAGTCTCAGAACGAACTTGATACCTATATAAATACTGAACTTGCAAAAGTTGCTTCGGAAGAAGAACGTACCAAGGTTGCGGCATTCCAGGCCAGAGCAGAAGCAGAACAGGAACTTCAGCAGATTCGTGCGGAACTTGAAGGTAAAAAACGCGAAGTTGAGGAAGTTCTGCCTGCAGAAATTCAGAAAAGAGCCAGTGAAATTCTCGCCGTCGGTGAAGCCATTTACACCCAGAAGCGCGGTGAAGCAACTGCAAAAGTACTTCAACTTGTTCATGAAGTCTGGAAAGAAGCTGGACCCGTTGCTAAGGATGTTTACCTTCTTCAGCAGATTGAAAGTATTCTGCGTCAGGTCGTTCACAGTGTTAAAGAAGTTAAGATCGATGAAGTCAGTATGCTCGACAGTGGCGATGCTCAAACTATCAAGAATCACGTACAGGCTTATCCCGCAATGATTTCTGCAGTACTTGAAGAACTGCGTAAAATCACGGGTATTGATGTTCCCGGAACTCTGAGCCCTACTCAAACTCTGCCAAGGCCAAGGATATAGGGAGGTAAGCCATGTTTACATTTTTAGGTGGTGTAATAGCTATAATCGTTTTACTGAGTATTATAATAATCAGAAACGTAATTCACATTTGTCCTCCCAACAAAGTCCTCGTATTTTCCGGGCGTTATCGCTGGATCCGTCAGCGGATGAGTGATGGAACTGAAGTTCGGAAAAGAGTTGGTTACCGCATAATCAAGGGTGGTCGCGGATTCCGCTGGCCTCTGTTTGAATCTGTTGATTCAATGGATCTTACAAACATGATCATCGACGTAAGGGTCGAAGAAGCCTTTTCGAGAGGCGCAATTCCCTTGTCAGTTCATGGTGTAGCCAACATTAAAATCGCTGGTGAAGAACCCACAATCCGCAATGCAATTGAGCGTTTCCTTGGAAAACCCAAAGCTGAAATCATTCGTATTGCTCAGGAAACCCTTGAAGGTAACCTCCGTGGTGTACTTGCAACGATGACTCCCGAGCAGGTCAATGAAGATCGCATTGCTTTCCTCAAAGGTCTCCAGAAGGAAGCGGATGAAGATCTCGCCCGCCTTGGTCTTGTACTCGACACTCTCAAAATTCAGAACGTTTCCGATAAAGTCCAGTATCTCGATAGTATCGGTCGTATCCGTACAAGTGAAGTTAAACGCGATGCCCGCATTGCTACGGCGAAAAACTGGGCAGAAGCTGCCGTTCGGGATGCTACAAACCGTAAGGAAAAAGAACTTCTTAAGATTAAAGTTACCCGCAAAACCGTTGAAGCTGAGTTTGCCAAGCGTTTCACAGACGCCGTTACCAAACGAGAAGCTGTTATCGCCGGTGAAAAAGGTACAATCGCCGCTCTGGTTGCTCGCGCTGCTGCAGAACTTCACCTGCAGGAAGCCCGCTACATTCAGATGAAGCATCAACTTGAAGCGGATATCATTAGACCTGCAATGGCTCAGACAAGTGCGGATATGGCAAAAGCTGACGGTAGCGTTGCTCTCCAGATCGAAGAAGGAAAAGCTCAGGCAAATGCTCTGCGCGCCATCGTTCAATCATTCAAGGAATCCGGTACTGCAGGTAAAGAAATCTTCATCCTTCAGAAACTCGATGTCATCCTGCCGAATATTCTCGAAGTACTCAATTCCGTACATATCGACAAACTTGCCTACCTGCCTCAAACCAATGAAGCAAGCGGCATAGGAAACAAATCGGCCCGCCTTGTTGAAGAAGTAAAAGCTGCAACAGGTGTTGATATTTCCAAAATCGCTAAAAAATTCGAATCCTGATTCCCCGTTTCTTCCATTTTTCCGTCCACAATTTCTTTTTTAATACTTTAAAACCAATGAATTTATTGTATGTAATCTCGAAAATAGGTTAAAGTCCTGTCATCTGACTGCCGAAATTAACAGAAACTGAACTGAACTGTTTTCTGTCCGGTTTTTTAGATTTCCGGAATTTCCAACGGAGAATTGTGAAATGAAACTATCCGTAATTACAATCTTTTTTATTTTATTTACCTTCCCTGCCTTCGCTCAGGAAAATACACCGGACGATTCAAAACCGGAAGGTGTCAGGATGACCCCCCCGGTGAGTACACCTCCTGCTCTTCCCAATGCTGCGAAGCCCGAAGTGGAAAAAAAGCCTGAAACTCCTCCATTGAAAAAAGTTGAAACTCCCGCAACTCCCGCTCCTCCTGCGGTAAAAAAGGCCGATCCACCATCAAAACCTATTCCCTCTGTTAAAAGTGAGTTTGTCGATAAAAAAGTTCCTTTTGATGATTCTGTAAAAGTAACTCCAGCTGTTAAAAGAATTCCCGTTATTTCTAGACTTAAATTCAATTTAAGTGGTTTTATCTGGCTGGATACCTGGTATGCAAACACTGAAGTTTACCATATTGAAAGTCCATTTTTCGTAAAAACCGAGTCCCGAGGCGATGCTCTTGCCTTTTCCGCCCGTTACAGTCGTCTTAGATTTACTATTGATGGACCTTCCCTTTTCTGCGGTGTCGAAAATCGAGGGGTTTTTGAAATGGATTTCTTCGGAAACCTGCCGGACAGCAGCACATCCCCCCGCCAGCCACAGATGCGCATGCGCCTTGCTTTTGTCGAACTCAAATTCCACGATCTGGTCATTCATGCAGGTAACGACTGGATGGTAGCTGCCCCGCAGTTTTCTTCCAATCTTGATCCTTTCAATCTCTGGGGTCAGGGAAACATCTGGATGCGATATCCCCAGATTAATGTTAATTATAAAAATGAGTTTGTTAAAAATATCCGTCTGGAAGCTGCAGCAAGTGTTGGTAACTCTCTCGGTGGTGACGGCCCGAAAAATACAACAATCAGAAACGGCGGTATCGGTGAATTCAGTGCCCTGCCAACGATTCAGGCCCGGGCCGGTATCGGATTCAAACTCGGCAAATCCGCATGGTCAACGGTTGGTATATCCGGATCATGGCAGATGCTCAACCTGGCCGCTGCCATAGATGCATCAAATAAAAATATCTATTCTGATGACGAAATATCCGCTCTTAAGGCTTCCGATTCCGATATGATAACATCCTGGTTTGGAGCTGCGGACATTCAACTGAACTACACCTGGAACCGGTGGAAGTTCAAAATCACAGGGGAATATCATCAGGGTCAGGCTATGGCCATGTATCTTGGTGGAATCCTTCAGAATTATGACATTGAACGGGATACAGACGGCAACATCGTCAAAGCTCATCCCATTAAGAGCATCGGATATTTCGGTGATTTCAAAGTAGAAACCCCCTGCGGCTTTTCCTGGACCATAGGTGGCGGAAGAAATGCTGTGGATGAAGATGATCTTTTCACTTCTGAACGAAAAAAGAATACCATCATGTATTCAAACATCACCTGGACTCGCAAATTCCTCATGCTCGGACTTGGCGTAAATTACCTTAAAACCGAATACTCCTTCGGAAAAGGTGATGCCGACGCAGTCATCGTCCATTTTGTAACAGCCTTCAAATTCTAGACCGCTTTCCTAACTTTTCCAATTCCGGTATACAGTCAAGCTCATGGACGCTGCAGATACATTACATAAAAACCCTGTAAGTGAACTTCTTTCTGAGTATGCGGTGTTTGAAACCCGGGTTAACACTATTCTCAGTGCTCCCACTGGTAGTGGCAAAACCCATGCAATAATGCAAAAGCTTTTCTCCCTCCTTGATGACAATTCAGTCCACATTTTTCTCGTTCCCCTTCGTTCTCTGGCCCTTGAACTCTTTGAAAACTGGCATCATACATCGGGCAACATCGGATTACTTCTCGGTGGCTTCAAAGCCGGGAAAGCCATAAGCGACGGTGGTGGCATCTTCATAATGACTCCGGAAAAATACCTGTCTATGCTTGCAACATGGCAAAAAAAGTACCGTATTTTCAGCCGCCTGCGTACTCTGGTTGTGGATGAAATTCACCTTATTGAATCGGAAATCCGGGGAAATGCCGTTGAAAAGTGCATCCTTTTTACTCGACTGATAAATCCTTTTTGCCAGATCATCGCCGCTTCGGGAACCCTTGGCAAAGAAAGGAAACTGGCACACTGGCTGGATGCTGTGAGGCTTGATTACCCACACAGATCTTCTAACCTGCATATTGAACTACGTAAAGTAGACTTCAGCACCCGACAGCAAACATTACTTAAAGATGTCTCCGGGGAAGAAGGTGTCCTGGTTTTCGTTCATTCAAGGCTAAGATGTGAGGAGATCTCTAATTATCTCTCTGAAAACGGCATTAACAGTGCCTTTCACCACGCGGGATTGAATTCTGCCTTGCGCAGCGAGACCGAAGCAAACTTCCGGGCGGGTACCATAGACGTTTTGTGCTGCACTCCAACTTTAGAAAGCGGTCTCAATCTTCCTGTAAAACTGGTAATCCTCTACGACATCAGTTTCTTTGGAGGACAAATCAACTACCGTAGTTTGCATCAGCGCCTCGGCCGGGCAGGCAGGGGTTCTGAGGGCAGGGGATATGTATATTTCACTAATTCTGCGCGAAAAATTCTCCTGGATTTCTACAAACCCTTCGACGATCTGGGGGCCGTTTCTGATCCCGGAAGTTTTGTAACTGATGCAGTTTCTTTTGCGTTAGCTGATACATCGGATCGCCTTTATCGCCTGTATCTTCAAACCCGTGATCCTGATCCGGTGGATCGCGATATCTTTGACAGTATTATTGACAGTTATGTTTCTGCCGGCATACTTCACCGGGAAAACGCAATTCTCAGAGCTTCGGGACTATGTTTTCATGCAACAAAAGCATCCCTTGATGTCCGGAAGGTTTTTGAATATGCCGACAGATTGGCAGGGCAGGCAATTACCCAGTATGATCTACTCATTTTTGCCGGTACTCTTGCTGAAAAATCCTCCGGTGTGCAACTTGAAAACGAAGTTGATCTTAAAGACCTTCGTTTTCCCCGGGCCCCCATTTTTGAATCCCTTGCTCTAAACGAAAAAGTCCGCCTTATCCCAGGAATCCGAGTCTGCGTGGAATTATTGTTTTCTTCAGAAAACGCAATTGATCAGCAGGCAATAAAAATACTAAAAACCGCTACTTATCTGCTCGCCAGTGCTCTCACAAAAAAAGACGCTGAAAAAGAGGATTTGAATAAGTTAGCCTCGGCCTTTTTCTCAAATCCGGAATTATCAAAACAGTCTACTGAAATGATAGCTGTTTTTCCTGATTTACCACCCGACTTTCCCCCTTGTCACATCTCGCGTCTTGAAAGATCCCTTGATCTCAGAGTATCTTCTGAAAATGGAGGCTTTATAGTGCGGGGAGGAATGCAGGAGCACTTTGTAACTAAAAACTCATGTGACTGCCCGGACTTTGAAAACGGTTACATCTGCAAACACATTCTCGCCGTCCACCTGTTCAATCCGCGGCTCGGGTGAGCCAGGTATGAAATCCCACTCCGTCTTGCAAAGATTCTTTCAGGACACAGTCTAACTAAAAAATCTGTATTTCAGGGCTGAGAAGTATTACAATGCCAGCGTGTTGTGAGGTGATCATGTGGGACAATTTTAAAACTGCTGTTGAGCCGCTTCTTCCTGGTTTTGTTATGGCGGCAATTTTTCTGGTAATGCTTTTAGCTCTCCGGCTTAAATTCCGGGGAGTTCCTTTAATCCGGAAATTCAAAAAACCCGTTACAATAATTTATGTCTACTTTTTTCTTTTTATTCTCACCGTTTCCTCCCGGATGTATGCCCCGGCTTTTTTCAAAATTCTCAATCTCACAAGTCTGATAATCCTGACCCTTGCAATCGTTTTATCCGCTGCCGGGGCGGTATTTGATATTTTTCTCGGGCACTATCGCCGGATTTCTGTCCCTGTAATTATTAAAGATATCATTATTCTTGTGGTCTACATCGTTGTGGCAGTCATCGTTGTGGGGCAGCAGGGAGTGGATGTTACATCCATCGTTGCTACTTCCGCAGTACTCACGGCGGTTATCGGTTTTGCATTACAGGATCTGCTTTCGAGCATTATCAGTGGTCTTGCCATCGAAATCGAAAAACCTTTTAAAGTGGGTGACTGGGTTAAATTCGACCAGCAGGAAGGTCGCGTTCTCGAAATCAACTGGAGATCCACAAAGATCGAAACCCGTCACCTTGATACCGTTATTATTCCAAACAACGTGGTAACACGCTCGGCAATGATCAACTTTTCGTATCCAACGGAACTCCACCGGCAGCGCGTTGAAGTTGGCCTTCCTTACGGGCTTCCGCCCAACAAAGCAAAAGCATCCCTTTTGCGTGCTCTCGGCGGTATTGACGGAATTCTTTCGGATCCGGCACCTATTGTAAACCTTAAAAGTTACGACGATTTTTCCATCACCTACATCCTGATGTTCTATATTGATAATTACAGTCGAAAAGAAGGTCTCGAAGATCAGGTCAGAACTCGCATGTGGTACCAACTCAACCGCGATGGAATAACCATTCCCTTCCCCATCCGTGATGTTAATGTTCGCACTGTAGATAAAGAACGCGAAAACACTCTGCGTTCCCAGATGGAAGCCGAGCGCAGTATGATACTCAGGCATGTTCCGTTTCTTGAACCCCTTGACGACAATAAAATTAATATTCTCGCCAATCAACTCCGAAGCGGATTTTACGGAGCGGGGGAAACAATCATCCACCAGGGAGACGAAGGTTCATCTTTTTACATCATCGCATCAGGACGTGTTGATGTTCGCGTTAAAACGCCTGAAAATACAATGAAAACCGTTTCCTCTCTCCATCAATACGACTTCTTTGGAGAGATGTCACTGATGACCGGTGAACGACGCAAAGCATCCATAGTTTCCACAGAAGACACGGAATGCTACATTATTCACAAGGAAGTATTTCGCTCAATAATTGAAGGTAGTGATTCCCTCGTTCAGGCTATCGGTGAGCGCCTGGCCCATCGCTCACAGGAACTTTCCACAGTAGAAGAGCAGCAGCAAGCAGACATCCGTGATTCTCTGAAACCCGACGCAACAGTAAGCATAGTCTCCCGAATAAAAAACTTCTTCCAACTCTAAGGGTACGATTCCATGAAGAAAGCATTTCACTGCAGAAGACTAAGGTTATTCTTTCTCATGATAGGTTCTGTATTCATCGTTTTGTCAGGAGTTGTGGCATTTTCCTGTTCCAAAGAACTTTCTCCCGCCCAATCTCTCCCGACTCTCCAGACTCAAACCAGAGTCAAAAAGACAGAAATAATAGAAAAAAAAGTCGATTTTTATTTTCATCGCGAAAAAAAATGTTCATTTGTTATTAAGGGCTCACCTTACTATAATTACTGGCTTTTACCCGCTGAAGATTCACTAAGACCTGAATTTGCACATTTTATACATCGTGAACATAAAAATGGCATATCAGAACTGAACGGATATGCTGCAATTCATGATATTTGTGGCATGAAACCTGAAAACCTTATAAAATTACTAAAGATCTCAAATAAAAAGGCAATTTCCATAGATTTCTGTCCAGATAGTATGATTTTTTTTGAAAATTCTGTTCTATCGGAGCTGGGTAAATTTGAAAATGTTGGATTGACCTCATTACCTGCTTCTCCCGAATTGGCCATGGCCCTTTCTAAAATCAATAAAAAAACAAAACTTCACCTTGATTTCAGATATTTCAATGAAAAAAATATAAGAATGATTAACTTCTTTAAGATATTAAAAAAACACGATAATATTTACGCTATTTATCTATGGGATGGCCTTGAAGAAGACGATGACTGGAATAAAGTCAGCGAATTTCCAGAACTTAAAGATTTTTATTTTTATGGCCCTGAATATTTTAAAAATATTTATAACCTTTTAAAAAGATCAATAAAAATCCAAAGACTACGGTTGGAGGCTAGCCCGGGTAACTTTTTATTTATTGATAAATCAACTCATGCTTTATTAGAAAAAGTCAAATATTCAGATTACACAAGCACGATAAATCCTGTAAAAGATAGAGTTTTTGCAAATATCAATAAAAACAATATAGAGTGGTCCAAAAAGAATCTCGAGCAGATATTAAATATTAAATATTTATACATCGAATTTGATGATTTAAATCAAATAGTTTTCTTGATCAATTATATGCCCTTTTTACAAGATCTTTCTATAAAGACTAAAAAATGCTCTCAGGAAGATTTAAACTTTATTGGAACTAAAGCGATTTCCCGTCTAAGATTGGAATGCGATTTCTCGGCAAAAAAAATTATTTTCAAAAAGTTTAATTCACTAAAACATCTTAATATAATTGCAAAAATTAATGCTGAGTCAATTGATATTTCTAAATTGAGATCACTGAAGTCTCTTGTTATTTCACCAAAAAATAATAAAACTTCTTTTGTTTTACCTGATAATATTGAATATCTTGAAATAAAAGGCGGAAAACCTCATAAATCCTGGGGAAATCTTACTGCCTTGAAACATTTAGTAATTGATTTGGATTTTTTAAGTGGAGCTAATTTGTTACTTACTAACCAATCAATTGTCACTCTTTCATTTAAATTAATTTCAGACATCTCTAAACCCAACCAGCAGCCAATTGACTTCAAGTTGATGAATCTGAAATATATTAGATTCAGAATATGGGAATCTGAACTTAGTCACTCGTTTATAAATTCCATTTTCAATTCGTTAAAAAACTGTCCTGCCCTTGAAACTGTAAATCTCTTTGGTCTTAAATATAACAAATCGTTTCAAAAATTTTTGTCTACCAACCACCTTCAGTGTACACAATTAAAAAAGGAATATTTGAACCGATGATATCCCTTGAAAAGAAAGTCCTTTATTTATTCATCGTTTTGTCAGGAGCTGTGGCATTTTCCTGTTCCAAAGAACCTTCTCCCGCCCCATCTCTCCAGACTCAAAACAGAGTCAAAAAGACAGAAGTAAAAGAAAAATCTTTTCTTTTTTACCGGGGGGATTCCTGTCCATTCTATGTAAAAGGTGGATATTATTTCAATTACTGGCTTTTACCCAACGACCAGGTTCTAAGACCGGAATTTACAACCCTGATTCACAGAGAATACCCCGATGGAATGTCGGAACTGAACGGGTCTCCTGCATTTCATGACACATGTGGATTTTCTCCCGAAGAATTTGTACGACTCCTGAGAAAATTAAAAAGCAGCGTTATTGTCATAAATCATTGTGATCAAAATTCACTTCTTACAAAACCTGCGGTTATTAATGAGTTAAAGAATTTCAAAGAAATAGGACTGACTTCCATTCCTGCAAATTACCAGATGGTAAATACTATCTCCGCACTCCCGGGAAAACTTCATCTTTCCTTCAACTGCAACTATTCGATCAAGGATATTCATGTCAAACTGGCAGGCATAAAAAATATTGTTTCTCTGCATTCCTGTAATGGGATTGATGAGAACCATAAATTTAAAAAAGGATTTCCACAGCTCAGGGATTTTCACATTTTCGGTTCTGGTTATTTCAGTAAACTTATCCCTTTGCTTTCCAGATCTCCTGACCTGGAAATTGTAAGTCTGGCTTCTTATATGGCTTCTGGAACAATTTCTATTGGCAAAGATGATCTGGCTTTCCTGCGTAAGTTAAAAAAACTGAAGTTTTTTAGAACTTCTGATATTTCATTTTATTATGATACTCCAAAAGTTAAAAAAGACGGTATCTCCCAGCGCAAAAGTTACTGGCATTTTCCTGAATTTCCGATGAATTTGAGTATAACTGACAATGATTTGGCCTGGTTTGGTGGCAATATACACAAGTTAAAAAATGTTGAATACTTGCACCTGAAATTAAAAGACTTATCCGGTGTAATCAGGCAACTTTCTCAACTGAATTCGCTCCGCAAACTGGATATTGAAACACTGAATTGTTCCGGAGAAAATATAAAAATTCTCAGTTCCCTTAATCTTACTCATTTGCAACTCAGTTGCAGTTTTCCAAAAAACAATCAAAACTTCAAAGGCTTTACATCCTTAACAACACTTAAAATTTATTCTTTGAAATCAGGATCAACACTGGATTTATCCGGTCTTAATACCCTCAGTACTCTCGTAATCGGTGGAAAGCATGATGATAATACTTTCATATTGCCCGAAAATATTTCCACGCTGGACATTAAAACAGCTAAAAACCATAAAAGTTTGGGCAAACTTCGTAGTTTAAAGAACCTCATTGTAAGGCTGGAAAACACCGAAAGCTTTCGATCAATTTTATCAAACCAATCCATCGAGACAATTGAGTTCGTTTCACCTTATGAAATTAAAGAAAATATAACTTTTCCAGCTTTTTCTCCCCTGAATAACCTACAATATATTCGTTTTCACGACTGGCATGGAACTCTTCCCGAGAGATTGACTGCCAATATTATAACTTCACTGAAAAAATGTCCTTCCTTAAAGACGGTTAACTTTTATAACGTAAATGATGACAATCACTTCAATAACCTTCAATCTTTAAACAACCGCAGTTGCAATGCATTATCTGAAAGCGAATACAAAAGATGGAATCCCTGATTCCCTGTTTTCCCTGCGTGCCTGATTGCCTGATTGCCTGCGTGCCTGATTGCCTGATTGCCTGATTGCCTGATATTTTTTAACAGGTAGACAGTTAGTCAGGAAACAGGAGCGCAATTTCGCGCAGCGGAATGCAAGCAGGCAGGGGCAGGTCATAAACATCTAATATCAATGTGAAATTGCAAAGACTTAAGCCAAATATGCACTTTTAATCTATTCTTCCTTTTACTCAGGAAGCGGTATAGTGTGTTAATTTTGAGAAATTCTTCAGCGAAAAGTCATGTTTCCCCGATTCTCTTTTTTCCTACTCTTAATCAAAAGTTTTGAAGCGATTTTTCAGAAATAAGGGTTTTTCACTGCTGCCGTCATATTTTATTTCATCACCTTCAAACCAAAAATATTCGAGTTTCTGGAGATTTTTTATTCCATTTACTCTGGCAAAAATTGGTTCGATCCGCATTTTTCTTATTTCTAAATTTTCAATCGGAATATCTTTACCAAAATTAACAACAACTTTTGAATTACCTAAAACCATTTTCAAATTCTGTAGTTTTTTCAAACCAAAGATTTCAATTTTGTATGCTGCCATATTCTGATACCGCCAGCCAATTCTCATTTCCAGAAATTTCAGGTTTTTCAATTTGTTTATAGCCTTCATTTCATTTTCGTTCAGGTTATCTGCATGGATCTTAAGAGCAATAAGCCGGGGTAACTCAGATACATTAAGGAGAAACTCTGAAAAATCTCCTTTTAAATCAAAAACCTCAAGATAAATCAGATTCCTGAATTTTTTAATTCTTTTGCTCAGTTTTTTTATATCTCCCCTCAAAATGCTGAGAAAACGAGTATTCGGTTCTTCAATTCCTTCAAATTCGCTTAAATTTTTACTCTCCCAGTAAATTGATTTCTGCGGATCCATAACCTTTTCAAATGTCTTTCCTTCATAACTCACATAATTATGAAGCAAAACAGATCGGAGACTTTCAATTCTTAAAGAAGATTTTCCTTCAAAAGAACTATCAGAGCGATAATTATGATACCCCGCAAATTCAAAATCAGCATGAACAAGGGATGGAAACTGTTTTAAAAATTCAAATACCGGTTCCAGTTTCACCGTTTCATATTGGCCACCGGAATACGGAAATACCTGAATGTAGCGGATAGTGGATTTTTCCTCATTTGTAAGACGCAGCTTTCTACGGAAAGGTTTTGCCATATAAAACCTGATTCCCGTAACGCCATTTACCCTGATAATTTTTTCAAGGGCATGTTCCATATCCGATTTTTCGTAGTCGACCCCAACGTACAGATTTAATTTCCGACCTTTGGCGAATTTTTCCAGTTCAGATATCGTCTTTTTATTATACTTAAACTTAAGAAGAGCCAGATTTTTGAGAACAGGATCGGATAATACTGGAGATTCCAGAATTTTTGTATTTTCGCAGACGTCAACGGACAAATCCCGGTATTTGTTACCTTTGAGCAGGTCTTTGAGTTTTTCCGGGTTCATTTTGCAGGCATCAACTTTTATGCTTTTTCGGTACCGGTGCCTGACGACATTATCGTTTGTTTCAAGTTCATCATCATAAATATCTTTTTCCGTAAGAGCGGCCATAATGTCTTGAAAAAAACAAGTCTCAATCAAAGTTTCCCTTGAATTGGGGCAGCTCAATAGAAGGGGATAATCTTCCTGACCGTACATTTCCAGTGCTGTTGCAAGCTTCGAAATCTTTTTTACAGGCACTCGCACAGGGGGTTCCTTAATCACAGAAACAAAACCTAATTTGTAACTGTTGATTAACGTTTCAGTTTTCCCATCGCAACCGATAAATATCAGGACAAAAAATAATAAAAACCTCTGGTGCATTGGGTAATAATAATTCTCTTTTAATAAATCATCCACTGAAATTGAAGAGTCTGCCTGTTTTTATTTCCCTCCTTCCTACGCCTCCTGCGATTTATATACAAGATAAAGCCTAAGGAGTAAGACCCTGTTTTCCTGTTCCTGATGCTGTTTGCCTGTGTCCCTGAAATTTTAAACAGGACACAGGTAATCAGGGAATCAGGTGCAGGTGCAGGTCATAAACATCTAATATCAATGTAAAATTACAAAAACTTGAAACAAGTATTCACTTTTACCGATTTCGAGCCTTTTACTTAAACCGCTTCCTGAGTAACACGATTGTGCTGAATTTTTAAAATATCATTCAATTTAACAATTACCTTATGTTAATTTCGAACCTTTTATTCAGGAAGCGGTCTAGTTACAATGCTGTTCGGTTAAGGCGTATTAGTTGATATTGTTAACAAAACTAAATGCAGTTATAAGGATTTAAATATTTCAGGGAATCAGAAACAGAAACAGATTCAGGAACAGGGAATCAGGGGTCATTTATATTCAGTAAATC
>JAHJMN010000071.1 GCA_018821305.1 Myxococcota bacterium | reverse complement strand
CGGGAAAAGTGAATGTTTTCATCCTGCCATTTGTAATTATGCTTTTATGTTGAATGTTTATGACCTGATCCTGAACCTGTTTTCCTGACTACCTGAGTCCCTGTTAAAAAATTTCAGGTAAACAGGAAATCAGTAGCAGTAGCAGGACAATCAGGGTCTTTCTCCTGAAGGCTTTCTTTGAATTAAGTAACAATCGTATTACTCAGGAAGCGGTTTAGTTACTGTCCCTGTTTCCCTGACTTTCGGCCTCCCTGTGTACTTCTGAATTTATTCTTCGGACCATGTTGTGAGGATTGCTATGCCGCCTTCGGTTTTTTGGAGGCGGATGGTTTTTATGATTTGGCAGATGCACGATGGGGGAGACTGAGCAGGGGGGATTTTTGTGCAGGATGTTACGGTGCCAACGGGAGAAATGTGGATTTCGTAGTCTCCGATGTCAGAAACGCGGTTGCATTTGAGTAAGGAAGCGCGTCGGGTTTTCAACACTCGTCGTAAATCAAGTAGTTCCGGAGGGGCATCAAGTTTAAAGCGCAGTTTTCCCGTTAAAACAGGGGCCAGTGGCGCTTTTTGCTGTTTCGATATTTCACTGAAGATTTCAACTTTTTCACTGTCAGATGATTTCTTTTTGGAACAGGCGATAGTTAAGAGTAGGGAAAGAAAGATGACTGCTGCTGGAAGGCTCTTGAATTTCATAATAGATTCAATCGTCGCCGATGGTAATGGAGTAGTTCGAGCAATTAGGCCCCGGCGTGTTTGTCGGGTCTGAAAGGACTTTAAGGTAGAAAGTTTCACTGTCGCCGTTTCCAGGACCGATGGCTTCAAGATCGATTTCCTGAGTCTGGCCCGGAGAGACGGTTACACATCGCGTCCAGGAGCTTTCGGTGGTGCCGGTTCCAGCGCACATGCGTAGTTTGATACCGCTTGCCGGAACGGAAAGGGAAACATAGGGATAGGACCAGCAGGTAGGATCCCAGTTGTTTTCGTAGTTAAATTTAAAGTAATCGGTACCGCCGATTTTGAATTCATCAACGGGTATTTTCAGGTTTGAGGCAGTTATGGCGAAATCGCAATCGTCACCGCTGCCGAGGTTTGCCGCCGTCGAAACAGTAGTTCCCGCTTGAGTATCGTCTTTACATTCGCAACCGGTATCGTCACGGCTGTCCGCATCGTAGTAATTGGCACTGCAGGTCATAACGCAGGCTCCGTCGCAGGATGTGGTTGTGCCTTCGATGCCGGTACCGGGGCAGGGGGTGTTGCATTGTTCGCAGTGGCCTTCGGTGCCGAGGAAACCTTCGTCGACTTGGCCATTGCAGTTGTTATCTACGGTGTCGCAGACTTCTTCGGCGGGTTCCGCGGCGTTGCATTGGCTCCAGCCGGCATCCCCAAGGCACTGTTTAACGCCGGTGCAGGTTCCATAGGCGTTTGAATTTTCGCATGCTACGGTGAGGCCTACGCTGGCCGCTGTGCAGTCGCACCCGCCCGTTTCTGGAATGCAGAAGTTGCCACTGTAACCCGCAACGCTGGTCATGCTCTGGCACTGATAACCGGAGGGGCAGTCAGCACCAATGGAACAGTCAGAAAGGCAGACGTTTGTTTCCCCGAAAACCATGCAGCGGTCCGAATAATTGCCGCACTGGGTGTCCGTTGCGCATTCAGCACATTGAAAGCCACTGACATCGGGAAAACAGATGGATACTTCAGCATTGTCTCTGGAATAAGGCCTGCAGGAGTGACCGGCAGGGCAGTTCTGGGTGGAGCACACTTCACTGCAGTGCATTTTGAAATCGGAAACCCACAAAATACAGTAGTTGCTGTCACAATCGGAATCTTTTGTGCAAATGTCGCCGAATCCGCCGTTCCCCGTATTGTTTGTATTGTTTGTCTCGGTTGTGGAGCCGCTTGCACAGGCTACTGCGGCAAAGATGACGGGGAGTAACAGCAGTCTTTTCATGTCAGTTATCCTTTATGGTAAGCTGGTACGGTGTGCAGTTTACCTCACCTTCATTGACTAATTCAACCTTCAAATAGTATGCACCGTCATTATTATATGGTTTTATATTAACCGTGTTGCCAGCAGTTGCTGTCTGACAGGACCAGGAACTTTCCGTTGTGTTGTTGGCGGAAGATACGCAGAGCCTGTGCTGTGGTGCCGGAGAATATACTCGCAGTTCGACCTGAAGGTTTTCCTGACAGTTCCATGGATTGTTATAGTTGAATTTATAATAATCTGCATGGCCTTTATTGTTTATATCTGCGGGCACTTTTGCCGTGGCAAGTTGGTGACTGAAATCACAGGATGAGAAGTTGCCCATGGAAATTGCAGCTGTAGCACTTTCGGCACCTTGAGTATCGTCGATACATTCACATCCATCCTGGGTGTTTATATTGGCATCGTAGTAGTTTTCATAGCAGGAAACATCACATTCGCCTTCGACACAGACTGGCTCAGTTCCGCTGATGCCACTGCCCTGACAGATGTCGTAGCACTGGCTGCAGTGATCTTTGGTGCCCAGGAGACCTTCGTCGATGTTGCCGTCACAGTTGTTGTCTTCACCGTCGCAGATTTCCGGACCGGGAATTTGACCATTGCAGTTAGACCACCCGAGTTCACCGCGACATTCAATTGTACCTGTGCAGGTCCCGAAGTCATTGGAGTTCTGGCACGACCGCATGGCCCCTTCTTTAAAAATATTGCAACTGCAGTCGTTGGTATCGGGAACACAGATTTGTTCGCCACTGGGCTGCGGAGTGCATGTGAAACCCTGAGGGCAGTCATCAACGGAGCAATCCATAACACAGAAGTTGCCCTGACCAACCCCGCGGCACAACCCGCCGATTATTTCGCATTGGGTATCCGAGGAGCAACTGTGGCATACAGAGTTTGGATCGATGGGACGGCAAAGTCCGCGCAGTTCTTCGGAATCCGATTCTTCCGGAGCACAGTAAAAATTCTCGGGACAGTCACCGGCATCGTAGCAGTACTGACTGCAGCCGGTGCCGTCGTTCATTTCGATACAGCGTCCGGATTCGCACTGGCTTGATGCAGCACAGGGAATGGCGAAATCTCCCACGGGGCCATAGTTGAAATCATTACTTGTGGACCCACCGGGACAACCGGTCAGAAAAATCATACTGGAAACAATAAGTGTGTATTTAATTTTATATGAAAGCATTAAATCCCTCATCTATAGCGCTCTCGCGCAGCGAAGCGCGGAAGCGGCAGGCAACTGCTGGCAGATGCCGAGAGCGTCTTTATTCGTACTGTCCTGAGCAAAAAATCAACTTAAAATTAGAAAAACCGAATTTCAGCTAATGTATATATAGCATAACTTCCCGGTTCTGCACACCTGGATTTTACAATAATTCAAACCCTGCAATGCTGCAACTGCGTCAAAATATAGTGCAAAACATCTTGACCGCTTCCTGATTCTGCAACGGTTTCTCTGAATACCTGCCTTTTTTAAACAGGGATTCAGACAGTCAGGGAGCAGCATCCGTGACAAGTCGTAAATATCCAACATCAATACATATTACTCAGGAAGCGGTAACAGGTATTACAGAACATTAAGTTTTTTGAAAACAGGACGCGATTTTACAATGTTAACGATAAAAGTCCGCAATCCTTCTGTATAAACCGCCTCGCAACCAAGGAATCCGTTCAGGTGATCACCGCATGTTTTTACTAAAGTTGCCCGGTCACCGAATTTACCATGTAGTTTTGACGCATGGGAAAAAGAAATGAGATCATCTACGGGGCTGTGAAAGATCAGCACCGGACTTTTGATATCCTGGATTCTTCCAAGAGTGTTGTAAGAATATCTGGAAATCAGACGCACGGGAAGAAAGCGGAAAACCCTGGAGGCAACGTCGTTTAAAGAGGTAAAAGTGGAATCCAGTATCAGACCACCCGCCGGGACCTGTGTCGCAAGTTGCGCAGCCACTGCACCACCGAGGGATCTGCCGTAAATTATGATGCTCTCGGGACGGATTTTCTTTGTTTTTGTCAGCCAATTGTATGCTGCAAGAGCATCAAGATATGTTCCCTTTTCCGTGGGCTTTCCTTTGCTTTTACCGTAGCCGCGGTAATCGAAGGCGAAAACATTGAAATATTTCATGGAAATGAATTTTCGATAGAACATCGTTCGATGGGAAATATTACCAGCATTACCGTGCATAAAGAGAATAGTAAAAGGGGCATTGCCCTCGGTCATATACCACCCATGCAGTTTTACGTTATCAATGGTTGTGAAAAAAATGTCTTCCCAGGGAACTCCAGCCTCCGACGGCACAGCAACATGAGCCTTTACCGGATAATAAACAAACCGGTGCTGAAAAAAATACATGAGGGAACATACGATCATGTAAATCCCGCAAATGAGTACCGTCGCACGGATCAATGGTCTTTTAAATCTTCGGATATTCATGCACTGCCTTTGTCGTGAAATCGTCGACCAGTGTCGACATCTGAACATATTAAATTACTGTTACAAAAAAAAACTATAAAAATCAATGAAAATCCATTGGCACGAAGGATGCTTTCCAAACAGAGCTATGGAGGCTGTCATGAGAGAATATGTTGTTGTCCTTCTAACCAGAATTGTTCACCACATGGTTTCAAACATCAATGCTACGGGTACAAACCGGAATTACGCTTATATGGCTCACGGGGCCATGGTTGCCTTTATTGAAGGAAACCATCGGGCAATACACGATATTGCTCAAATCGGCCGCTGGGCGAGAGAGCGAAATCTCCTTTCAGAAGAGGAATACAAGCAGTTACTCAATCTGGAAGAAGATTATTTCCGGCAGGCCCTCAATCGCACACGACTTCAAACAACAGGCAGGGATTCCCCCTGGCATAACTGGCCAACAGTAAAATTACCTAAAGGAGGCTGATATGGCACAAATCACATCGGATAGAATTCAAAAAGCAATACTTGAAGTAGAAAAACGGTGCGGAAAAGGCACAATCATGGCACTGGGTGAAGCACCAATCGAGGATATTGCGGTTTTCCCCACGGGTTCTCTTCTCATCGATCGGGCTCTGGGAATTGGAGGAGTTCCACATGGGCGCCTTGTGGAAATCTATGGCCCTGAGAGTTCCGGAAAAACCTCCCTTGCCCTCAGTATCATTGCACAGGCTCAGAAAAGTGGTTTTCTCTGTGCTTTTATCGATGCAGAGCACGCACTTGATATGAAGTACGCCTCGAAACTGGGAGTGGATAAGAGCACTTTAATGATAAGCCAACCGGATTATGGGGAGCAGGCTCTGGAGATCATTGATATTCTGGTTTCCGAAGGAGGCGTTAACCTTATTGTTCTTGATTCCGTAGCGGCGCTTGTTCCCCGGGCTGAAATCGAAGGGGAAATGACGGATAACCAGATTGGACTTCAGGCGAGGCTCATGAGCAAGGCCATGAGGAAAATCACAAGCCACTGCAGTAAAAATAATTGCACCGTTATTTTTATTAATCAGATTCGTATGAAAATAGGCGTTATGTTCGGGTCGCCGGAAGTTACACCTGGCGGAAACGCACTTAAGTTTTTCAGTTCTGTACGCATTGACATACGGAAGACGGGGCATGTCAAAGAAGGGGAAGAAATCCTCGGCAACAAGATCCGGGTGAAAGTTGTGAAAAACAAGATGGCACCTCCCTTTACCGTTGCAGAAACGGATTTCTACTTTGATTGTGGTTTTAATGAAGCTATGGAACTATGTGAAACGGGGCTCAAGGTCGGCATTATTACTAAAGCCGGGTCCTGGTACAGTTATGGCGATCGTTCCATCGGGCAGGGGAAAGATAAAGCCTGTGCATTCCTGAAAGAAAACCCCGATATAATGGATGAGCTTCGAACAAAAATTGTCGGTTTAAGTTTAAGCGATGAACTTGAGTCCGACGCCGGATAAAACAGTCAGGGAAGCAGGCGGCAGGGAAACAGGCGGCAGGGAAGCAGGGTCTCATTCCTGAAGTATTTCATTAAAACGATCGAAATCTAAAAAGTGGATATTTTCTGCAATCCTTTGTAATTTTACATTAATGTTAGATAGTTACGCCCTGTTCCTGACCCTGTTTACCTGACTACCTGATTCCCTGTTAAAAAATTTCAGGGAAGCCGGCGGCAGGGATGGATCGATTCTTATTCTCATTCTTTTCCAAGGATTTGGGCCGTTCGGCCCAATTCCCCACGTCATGAAATGACACCATCTTCAATAGCCAGGGGTAAAGGATGCGGAAGCATCCGCGCCCCTGGACATAGAGCAGAATAACAATCAGCCATGAAATGGCGGCAGGGAAACAGGGAAACAGGGGGCAGGGATGGATCGATTCTTATTCTCATTCTTTTCCAAGGATTTGGG
>JAHJMN010000070.1 GCA_018821305.1 Myxococcota bacterium | reverse complement strand
ATCAGGAATCCGTTCATTCAGCATCGGCGGGTGGATTCAGGGGTGTCGTCATTCACGTCTATGTGATTGCCCCACCGCCCACCAGGGATCCGTTCATTCAGCATCGACGGGTGGATTCAGGGGTGTGGTCATTCAGGTCTATGTGTTTACCCCAGCGCCCACCAGGGATCCGATCATTCAACGTCGGCGTTTGGATTCAGGGGTGTCGTCATTCACGTCTATGTGATTACCCCGGCGCCCACCAGGGATCCGCGATGCCGCTGGCATCTTTGATCCCTTCGCTAATGTGTTGAAACCGCGTTGCGGGTTCTGGTTCCGGTGGTTCTTTTTTGAGGTCGGTAGTTTGAATACAGTATCGCGTAATCCCCTCTGGCATAGGCTCATGATCCGATCATTCAGCATCGGCCTTGGATTCAGGGGTCGAGGTCATTCAGGTCTATGTGATTACCCCACCGCTCATCAGGAATCCGTTCATTCAGCATCGGCGGGTGGATTCAGTGGCAAGGTCATTCATGTCTATGTGATTACCCCAGCGCCCACCAGGGATCCGCGATGCCGCTGGCATCTTTGATCCCTTCGCTTACACCGTTTTTCGCAGAAAAACGGTGAATGTGTTGAAACCGCGTTGCGGGTTCTGGTTCCGTTGTTTCTTTTGAGGATGGTTTAGTCCGGGCCCGTTCCGGGTGCTGGCATCTAATATTCAGGACAGTAAGAAACATTGAAATTTTCCTTTGAAAAAAAGTAAAAAGTATGCCTCAATTATAATATTGTAATGAGGTTTAAAATGAAAAAGTATATCCCGGTTATTCTTGCACTCACAGCAGTTTCATGTTTCCAGAACCCTTCTCCCGAAAATCCTTCACGAACCTCGAAGTTGCATAAAAAAATTATAAAACTTTAACATATTTATTTAAAGAAGTGCTATATGCCAAAATGTATTTTTTGTGATAGTGAAAGAGAAAATGAATTTGAGAAGAAAGAACATATAATACAAGAAGGCATTGGTGGGACTCTGAGTTCAAAAAATATAGTATGCGAAAATTGTAATGAGATTTTCTCAACAAGTTATGATGTTGAAATTAATGATTTCTATGTCCATTTTACTAACATTCTAGCAAATTGGATGCCAAGCAGAATTAGGAATAAAAAGATTACATTTTATCAAGATGGAATACAGTGGATTCTTAGTCATGGTGGTATGTTTTCATTAGGAAAAAAAATAACTAAAATAAATGATTCGAGTGGAAACATTAAAACAATTTATGCTACTTCAAAGGAAGAAATTTTTTCAATTACGGGGAATTCGTGTAATTCAAAAATAGAGGAGGTGTTCCCATCTGATGATCTAGTTCCAGATAATATTCTAAAAATAAAAAAAGGAGGAACAGAACAATTATTTTTTGCCTCGTTGATTAATTTAATCGAGTTTGCTGAATATGAAGCAAGCACAAACAAAAGGATTGGTTCTATTTTTTCTTCTAAACGATTTGTATCTTTAAAAAAAAAATTAATATCTAAACAACCGTTTGATATCATTTATGACACTGGCTATAACTCTCCTTTCAGTCACGATCTTTGTCTACTCAATAGCCTTTTCCCATCAACTCAGAATCCGCTTTTTTGCCATAGGCTTATTATTGATTATCAAAAAGAGGAATGCCAATTAGTTCTTTCAGCACAGTACTTTGGTACCTTCCCGTGGATTTATATTTTCAATAATGTAGAACTTATAGAAAACTCCTTTTGCCTTACTTATTATAAGGATTTTGAACCTCAAGTACTACATGAACCAAACAATTTTTTTTTCAGTCCAACTTCGCTTCTTAATAAAAAATTTATTAATTACAAACAATTCCAAATTAAAACACAGAAAGGATGGGAATTCGCTACAGATAAGTTACATGAAAATTATATTAAAACTTTCTCCCAAATATTGTTTCAATATGAGCAGATTGATGACAGCGTATATTCCGAAACTATTGAAGAATCCAGGAGAGTAAAGAAAATGACTTCAAAAGAAGCTATTGAATATGTGCTGAGTTTGAAATTTAGAAACGTATCTCTTGATAAAATTCAATCCATTTCAGATAAAATAGGTCTTGAAAAGATAGTTTGTGAAAAAGGTAATTCCGCAGCTTATAAATTCCTTGCGAAAGAGCTAAACCAGGAATTTGGATATCCTGAAATAATGTTCAAACTTTCTGAAGGACTTATTTGAGAGCCTTGACTTTTGAGTTAGGGCTTTTTAAAATATTAACATTTAAAGAATTGTTTCTCAATATCACAGTATTCTTTGTGCAAAGAATCTAATTCCTTATTCATCTGTTTTTCATTATCTCTAATTAAGAGCGCATTTACTTTTTCCCGAAGAACCAAATATTTAGATGCTGCAACCAAGTAATCAATGCCGTCTTCCTTTTTAAATATAATATTCGAAAAAATCCCGATTATTCCAGCTGAAAATGAACAAATAGCTGCGAATATTTGTAGGCCAAATGCACTGGTTATATTTGTCAATATTACAGTAATTGTCCCTGCTGATAGCAAAGATAGTATTGCAGTACTTATGTTCAAGTAAAGTAAGCCATTTTTAATTTTATTCGCTTTCTTTAAAAACATTTTGCGTTTATATGTGCAATTATCCATAACTCGGATAAGTTCCATCTTCATACTCTTTTTTTTTGATAACATTTTACATAAAGGCGGCGCAGAAGACTTTTTAAGTACATTACCTTCCATTAGGCTCAATAAGGGTGGACTGCTAAAAAAATTATTTTGATTCATAATTGAACTCCCATCCAAGGTAACTATTTTATTTTGAGTAATACAAATCCAATGGTATTTGTTCATCACCCTGTATTTTTGTATGTGTTAGTAATTCTATATTAATTCTTTGTAGGAATTTTACGAGAGAGTCTTTTTCTTTATATTCAATGACTACTCCATAATGGTCCATAATTGAGGATAAAAACCTTTGGTTACTGCGTGTTCCACCGATGAATAATCCACTGAAATTCATATGTTCTGAATTAGCTAAGTTTTGAACCTCTTTTGAATTAAATATATTAGAAATTGTTGCTCTTTTTAGGGAACTGGAAAACGCAAACAAATATGTTCTAACTGAAACAGAACGTTTTGGCTTTAATTTTGTTACAACTTTAGATAATCCTGGGCCAAGGTACCCTACTTTTTCCACTTTATACAAATGGTGAGTCTGAACAGTTCTTATATTTCCAGATAATTTTAAAAAGCTTATAACATCAGATTTTCGTAATTCGGTTTTTACTTCAACAATTGCAAAAACACATTCTATTGGAAATATTTGAAACGCACCTGCATCTATAATCGGAATCCCATTTTCTTTATCATAAATTATTATGTCCATTTGGCTAGATATTTTTACAATATTATTAACATGGTCTTCAAGCCAAACAATAAAACCAGTACCAATGCCATATTTTTGAGGAATTGATTTTTTTAATAATTCATCAACAACCCACTCCAGGGCTCTTCCTTTTTCTCCATTATGCAAAACAACTGAACGAATAAGATTTAACTTTTCATTCAGAATGTTACTCTGAATTTCCATGAAGGAACTGAGACTATATTGTTTTTGTTCATTTTCCTTTTTCTCATCCGTTGTCATTGCTTTACCCCCTCCTCACCTTGTCTCCCTTTTCGGGGTTGAGGGTGTAGGTGTATTCTTCTCTTTCGTCGGTTTTGCCTGAGTTTGTGTATACGAGGAGGCGTTTGCCGTCGGTTCTCAGTTTTACTGTTCCCCAGGCTGCCCGGCTGAAGCTGAAGAAGGGGCCTCGTTTGGCTTTGTATTCCGGGTCTTTGATGATTTTGTCGTGTTCTTTCTTGAGAATGGCCCAGGCTTCGGGTTTCAGGAAAGCTGCGAGTTCCGTTATGAGGATGATTGAATCGTCTGTACGGGAGCAGCGCCCGAGGGCAGACAGAAGGTTTGCCCGGGGGTGAATGTGGTCGGGCATTTCGTCGCCGCAGGATACTACACTCACAAGGGGTTTTACAGCACGCAGAAAGTCCATGGAGAAATCTTCACTACCGTGGTGGGGAACCTTCATTACCGTGGAAAGGAGGTCTTCCGGTTCAGTATTTTTCATCAGGTAGTCGGAAGCAACGCGGTTTAAATCTCCGGTGAAAAGGCAACTGAAGGCACCGTACTCCAGACGTAAAACAACACTGTGTCCGTTTACTGTCTTGCCTGCATTATGGCCTTCTTTGCCTTCTACGGGGCGGGTTGTTGTGAAAAAGCGTAAGCCTTCTTTGCCATCTGCTGGTTCCCGGAAGGGGCCGAGAACCTTTATTCTGATGTTTTCCGGTGCGAGGAAATCGAAAGCGTTGGTGATTCCGGTATGCAGGGCCCGTTCTTCAAGGTCAAAACCCCTTTTGATTATTCGTTTCTTCCATTTTTTGAGGGCCGAGATGAAGGGTTTGTAATGAGTGTTGAGATCATTTGCCGGGTAAGCAAGTAATGAGTCATAAAGTTCCGTGAGATACCTGCCCGTTTTGTCCCGTTTCCCGAAGGCTTCGGCGCCTTTGAGTTTTTCTTTCTTCACGATTCCATTATGATAAAAGCGACGGGGGGCAATGAACAGGCGTTTTCGAGGTTCATCGTTTGTTGTGGAGTTCTCAATTTCCGTGAGGCCCTTGATGTGGTCTTCGTCGCCGTGGGTGAGGACGATGCAGTCGATTACTTTCGGGGTTTCATCGGAAGTATCACGATAGCGGGTGGCAAGGTAACGCGAAAAGAGCTGGTTTACCCCGCCATCAATCAGAATGACACGGCCGGATGGAGTCTCGATTACGGCGGCGTCTCCCTGCATCACATCGATAAAGTTGACTTTAAGGACTTTGCTCCTTTCCGCTGGAATGACCACCGCCCGGGCTTTTGGTTTGGGCTTTTTAATGTACCCGGGAACTGTCTGGGGCAGGATGCTGCCGTCGGACTTCTTCTCGTAACGGGTGGCAAGAATCCGGATGGGAGAGCTTTCTGCATCTATCACATCCACTTTATCCCCCCATGTGAGGGTGTGCATTTTCTTCGTACATTCGGGATCTGTGTAGATAACGGCAAGGTCAGTGTTAACTTTGTATTGAGCCATAGGTGTTCCTTCCTCGAAACAGAATTACAGGACACGAATCTAAGTACTCGAACAACTTTTGTGAAAACAGGAATAGGATTTTTTACGACAGTGTAATCAGAACGCTGTTTGGATATTTTGTAAAGAGATAATTTGAGGACGTGTCCGGGGCGGAGTTTGTGGTTCGAGCAGAAAGGACCGCAAGTTGTTTATATTATGTGCGTTTACGGCATTCTGCAGAAGTTGATAAAAATGCACCACGACACCAATCTGCACCGCGAAAATGGGCGCAATGAGGTTAATGTCATTTGAAAATAATTAAGGTTTTTGAATTATTGTATTATTACAGGGTGTTAATGTGGTGGGTCTTACGGGCTGTTTTTTGAGGGAGAGTTTAGAAGGAATTCGGGTGGTACTGGATCAGGAACATGTCCAGATTTCCGTTAAAATCCTTTCCGGGAAGGGGGCCATCTGTTGTTCCTCCAATCCAGATGTTCTGGTTATGATCGAGAAATGAAGATAAACTTATAATGTCACAATCATTTGGAAAACATGAGAATTGTTTAACCCAGCGGAAACTCCCATCATTATCAAAGCTGGCAACACCAGCCAGTGGATGTAAAATATCATCTCCAAGACTTACAGGTGAAAAAATGAAGTTGTTAATAATTTGCAAATTTTGCGTGGAGAGATAGACTTCAATACCGAAAATTGAAGTCCACTCAATCTGCCCTGCTAAGTCAGTTTTCAGTAACGCATTTCTGTAATTGACAAATCCGGGCTGAACCGTTTGATTAGGCAGATTAGATATGTCACAAGTTGCATTCAAATAAATATTTGAGTCATCGCAGTAAAGTGGTCTTGCTAGTAGACAGTCTCCGGGTACCTGCCAGTAAGAAAAATCAATATTCCATAATTGAGAGCCGTCCTCAGACATCATTGTTAAAATTGAATAAGTAT
>JAHJMN010000069.1 GCA_018821305.1 Myxococcota bacterium | reverse complement strand
TCCCTGAGGATCATCACAGGAAAACGCAACTAAAAACAAAATCCACATCAGAAACTTCATTTCATCCACTGTCTCCACTTTACTAAAAAGAATCTACCACGCCCAAATGATTTTTCAACACCGATTATAAGAACAGACTGATTGGCCTTCTTGATAAGCCACGGAATCACGCCCCTGTTTGCCTGCTTCCCTGCTTGCCTGTTTGCCTGCTTCCCTGCTTGCCTGTTTGCCTGCTTCCCTGCTTGCCTGTTTGCCTGCTTCCCTGCTTGCCTGTTTGCCTGCTTCCCTGCTTCCCTGTTTGCCTGCTTCCCTGCTTCCCTGCTTCCCTGCATCAGGTGTGATCATGAGTCCGCGAGGACGAAAGCTTTCCAGCCCGGGGTGTAAACCCCGGGTTTCGTTGATGTTTCCTTCCTTTTCCCCTTTACTGCGCCGCCTGCGGCGGCGCAGTAAAGGGGAAAAGGGGCTGGTGGTGACCAGGATCCCGGAGCTGAAGCTCCGGGCTATCCATAGGCGTTCTACGAACGCGGAAAATCCGATATTGTATGGCGTCCTGATTCCATGAATCCAAACTCCGGCACTGAATGAACGGATCATTAAAAAACACGGAATTACGCGAAACCGACTGCAACCCACCGACCTCAAAAGGAACTCCGGAAAAGGAGCCACAACGTGGCTCACACATATTCACCGTTTTTCTGTGGTTTTTTCATCGACCTTTTTTCATTATCGACTCTTGGACTTATGCCATCGGAGTCGTAACGTGGGGGTTTCATAAGAAGTCGAGAAAAATTGGATTGAAGGAATTTTTCTTTCTATCGACCGCATTTTCAGCTGGGTTTGCGTCACCGGTAGCTGGTTCGATTTCCCGTTTAAATGATTAAAATATTTTTGTAATCCGATTCAGGACAGGTCTCCGTGGGCCTGAAGGTACGGAAAAACTGCTCAGGTTATTTTTCCGTGGGTCTGGTGCTTTTTCCATGGGCTCAGGTACAAAAGTGTTTTTTGGTGAAAGTAAAAAAGCTGAACGTCAGGTGAAAAACTTTCAGTGTCCTTCCGGAAAAATTGGCATGAGAATTTATTTCACTCATGGGAAAAAAGAAAAATTTCATCGTAAAAACGATTTCAGTAATGCCAGGTATGACAAAAATGGACGCAGGTACAACTTCGATGATGCTCAGAAAAAAAAAATTGGGCTCAAGTAAAACTTCCATGACCTTGGGTAAAAAATAATTGGCCCACATTCTGAAAATTTGGACTCAGGAAATTTTATTTGAACCCGAGAAAATTCATGACTTGACCTCCGAAGCCCCCAAATACAGGCAATAATTACATTATGTTATACGATTTTTCTTCCCCATACCTTTTACAAATCACATGAAATCTTTGATTAAACAATGTTTAAAACAGGGTGCCTGTGGCGGGGGTGTTTGGATTAAGGTATCCTAGATGAGAAAAAGCCTGAGCTGTGGCGGCTCGGCCTTTTGGAGTGCGCTGAATGTAGCCTGTTTGAAGTAGATACGGTTCGTAGACGTCTTCGAGGGTATCACGCTCTTCTCCCATTCCTGCAGCTATCGCTTCGATTCCAACGGGGCCACCGCCGAAACGTTCGATGATTATGCGGAGAAATGCACGGTCAGTGGGATCAAGGCCCGCACTGTCCACTTCGAGCCGGGAAAGGGCTAAAGATGCTTCCTCAGGGCCAATTACGGTAGCTCCCCGAACCTGCGCGAAGTCACGAACACGCGCCAGCAGGCGGTTTGCAATACGCGGTGTTCCACGGCTGCGGTGCCCGATTTCCAGAGCTCCTTCAGGAGAAATCGCAATGTTCTGCCGTTTCGCAGAACGCATTACGATCTCCGTAAGTTCTTGTGGATTATAATAATCCAGGCGAATTGGGATGCCGAATCGCGTACGAAGTGGTGCCGTAAGAAGACCGCTGCGAGTGGTTGCTCCCACAAGTGTAAACCGGGGTAAGTCAATGGTTATGGCCTGGGCATTGGCACCTTCACCAATGAATATTTCAAGTTGAAAGTCTTCCATGGCACTGTAGAGGGTTTCCTGAACGACTTTGGAAAGGCGGTGAAGCTCATCAATAAATAGAATGTCACCCTTTTTAAGGTTCGTAAGCATCCCCGCAAGCACGCCCTTGTGTTCCACAGCGGGACCGGATGTTTTGTGGATTCCCGTACCCATTTCATTAGCAATAATGTGACTGAGAGTGGTTTTACCAAGGCCCGGAGGACCACTGAAAATGATGTGATCAACGGCATCACCGCGCTGTTTCGCCGCATTCACGTAAACCCGGAGGTTTTCGATGTGCCTTGCCTGCCCGACGAATTCACCGAAATTAATTGGCCTGATTCCCCCTTCCGGTTCCGTAATGATTTCCGGTTTGTGGGGGGAAAGAACATCCGTCGCATCCCGATGAGGTTTCCGTGCCATTATCTGATGTCCTTTCTCAGAAGATCAAGACCATATCTTATCATTTGTGCAAGGTTATGGCCTTCATTTTCAAAAGTTGACAATTGACTTTCGATCGATTGCAATTCTGCGGGCTTATAACCGAGGCCACGCAGGGCTTCGAGGGTTTTACCGAGGCTATCCGAATGCTTGACGGAAACAGCAATTTCCCCGGTATTTCGGGTTGAAATCATATCCGCAGGCAGTTCTGCACGGAAAGTCCCCGCAAAATCACGTAAATCCACAATCAGACGCTGGGCGGTTTTTGTTCCGATGCCCGGAGCCCGACAGATAGCCTTTTCATTACCTTTATAAATGTTGCTGACAAGTTCACCAACCCCAAATGTATTGATTAAAGCCATAGCTGCCTTGGGACCGATACCGTTCACAGTTATAAGTTTCTTGAAAAGTCGCTTTTCCGTGCCGTTTTCAAAAGCAAACAGTTCCGTATTATGCTCGCTGAAATGAGTATAAACGTAAACAGTCTTTTCGTCAGGGTCGGAAAACGTCTCCACGAGGCTTTTCGAACAGTTCAGTTCATAGCCAACGTTTCCCGCAAGAAAAATGACCTTTTCACCGTCGATGGAAAATGGATAACCTTTTAAAAGTGCAATCATACCAGTCTTTTCCTGTGCATGGAATGGCAAAAGGCAACAGCCAGAGCATCCGCCGCATCTTCAGCTACCTCCGAGGTAAGACCTGCGAGATATGAGACACTTCGACGCACCTGAAGTTTGGGAGCTTTGCCTCTGCCTGTAACGGACTTTTTAATTGTATTGGGATTGTAACTGGTGATGGCAATTCCTGCCTTTGCCAGCAGATAGATAGCCATACCACGGGCCTGTCCCAGAACGAGAGCAGTCTTGGGATTCACAGCGGTAAAAACGTTTTCCACCGCGGCCTCAGATATGGGATATTCGCTGATAAGTTGCTCAAGGCCTTCGCCGATTTCCCTGAGTCTCTCGGGCACTGCCGCCGTTAGCGGTGCAGTTATGGTCCCGCATTCAACATAGCGGGGTTTGATACCCGAAATCTCCAGCACGGCGTATCCAAGCTTTCTGGAACCGGGGTCAATTCCTAAAATATATACATTTTCAAGCAAATCAGTTCATCAACCTGGCGAGTTCTTCGTCATCGATTTCAAAGTCGTGGTAAACGTTCTGTACATCGTCGTGATCATCGAGGGCATTGTAAAGTTTCCAGGCTACTTCTGCATCCTTACCCGAAAGTTTCACGGTAGTTTGCGGAAGCATCTGAACTTCGGAGGATTCGATTGTGAGCCCTTTTTCCCTGAGGCCTTCGGTAACGGTAACGAGTTCTGAAGGGGTAGTAAATACCGAAAAACTTTCCTCTTCCGTTTTTATATCTTCAGCTCCGAGATCCAGAGCGAGTTCCATCAGTTCGTCTTCCGTTGTGGCGTCAGAAGGAATTGAGATTACACCCTTGCGATCAAACTTCCACATAACGGTTCCGGATTTACCAAGGTTTCCGTTGTGTTTGGAAAGCATATGGCGGATTTCCGCAACTGTACGGTTGGAATTGTCCGTCATAACATCGATAATGAGAGCACCACCGCCGGGACCGTAAGCTTCATATGTGATTTCTTCGTAGTTTGTTCCTTCGAGATCGCCGGTACCTTTAGCAATAGCCCGCTCAAGATTGTCTTTGGGAAGGTTTGCCGCCCGGGCTTTATCAACTGCTGCACGAAGACGCGGATTACCGTTGATGTCTCCGCCACCGATGCGGGCTGCAACTGTTACTTCTTTGAGAATTTTAGTAAAAACCTTTGAACGCTTGGCATCTGCAGCGCCCTTTTTATGTTTGATTGTCGACCATTTATTATGTCCTGACATGCAAGACCTCTCCTTTCAAAAAGACCGATTCCGGTTTTTCATAAAATCTATAAACTTTGATATTCAGAACCCTACTTCTTAACGGGATTCATGCATTTAACGAATTCCCGCTGACTTTTCGGACAGAGTTTGTTGTTTCGCATTATAAGGGTGTCGGTGAAACTGATTTCCGGTTTAAGAGGAAAACCCTTGGGATCAGACGATGTTTTAGTACCTTTAAAAGTAGCCTTTAAAGCTGGATACTTTGTAACATACGAATATTTTCCGTTAAGCAGTTTCGTATCAACGGTAATGGTGTATTTCTTACCCTTGGTAGTAATGGTAGCTGTACCCTTGAGGGTCCCGATATTGCCCGAATCCGAAGAATTCAGAGCAAGGCGCAGAGAATACTGAATTGTACCCTTTGTTTCAGAAACTTCCCATATCGATGACACGGCCATGATTTCATCCCGGGCACTGGGAGCTGAAGTTCCCTGAGCAGGAGTAAAAACTTCACTAATTAAAAAAACCAGAACAGCAAAACCAGCCATAATGACCTCCGGTGCCGCAGATAATAGTTTATTTTCAAAAATATGGAAGTCTAAACACAAATCTCATTGCATTATAATTTAATAATAAGGCAGCAAATAGTGGGCAAAGAATATATAGGCGCTGTTACTTTACGTCAAACTCCAGTTTTGTGCCGTGTTTGCCGGATTTGGAACAGACGCGCCACATCTCAATAATCGCTTTTTTATCCGTTATTTTAACTTTCAAAGTGGCTTCAAACCGGCCTTTTCCCTTCTTTTTGAACTTGGTCATGCTGAGTTTCTTTACGCCGGTAAATTTGAACTTTGTGTCTTCGAGATCGATAACACAGGGGTCATGAATATATTTAATTGAAACTGTTACGGTGACAGTTTCCCCCTTTTTAACTTCCTTCTTTTCAGGCTTTAACTTCTGAATACAGGCCTGTGCATCAGAGGGCATTACAAAAAGGGCCAGGGCAGCACTTAAAACAAATAAACTTAATATTCTCATAGCTTGTCTCCTTGAAATGACTAAGTCTCGGTCAACCTACGCACTGCATAACGATTAAATTCAAAAAACTTTAGAAAATTATCCGGGCAACGGCACGAAAACCATGGCTGATTGGCAAATCCCCGGCACCGAGGTTTATAACTGAATAGATGAGTCGTAGCTGGTACTTGTTGTTATTGTTGATAAACCAGGTCATTCCTGCTTCAAGTTCGTCATCCACCGTGTTTTTTAAAAGGTCTGCAGTGTGGTAGTGGTACCCCGTATCAAACCGGAGGGATTTTATACGGTAGCGAACCATCATGCTGTACACATGACCGTCATAAAGCCCGTAACGCTGCCTTGCCCCCATATCGAAACTCTCAAAAACTGATGCGAAGTGCGTTTCATCATCGGTTCCAAATGTACCACTGTAGCGTGGATTTATTACAAAATGCCCGCTTCCTGCTTTAAAGCGATACTGAAAACCGGCAACGAGACCTCCGAAAAACTTCTTTGAATCAGGCCTGAAGGCTCCGATAAGTTCCGTTTCGTAATATACTTTTTGAGTAAAAAACGGCCCGATGGCATGGACCGTAAGGAAGTTCGTTGTGAGTTTTTCCGGATAAACGGGGTTCAGTTCTTCGATATCACTGTCTCTTCTTGCCCACTGAAACAGGTTCATGACGCTGATCTGATGGGGTTTTAAAAACTTGAACCGGGCGATGAGACCAGCGGCCATATAATCGCCATATTGCGAACTGCAAAGCCGCTTCCAGGCGCGACGGTTTTCATAGTATTGTTCGTAACCGCATCCGAGGGTCTCCCGGGCGAGTTCCGCGGCGAAAGCTCCAGCGAAAATCTGAAAGTTCGTTTTCAGAGGTTCACTCTTGAAAGTAACATTCACAGCATCGAAGTAATTATCTAAAATGGCCTGAGTACCGAAGACCAGATTCTGACGCCCGATGGTGATCTTTTTCTCATCCTTTTCGAAAGACGCATAAAGATTGCGTAGTTGAGGGATAAGTTCAAAATCTTTGAATGTAGGAATTGCCCAGGCATTGCAGTTATCAACGGCCCGACGCTGTTTGAGTTCAGCTTCAAGGCGGAAATTAAAAAGTCCGCCAAATGTTTCACTTGTCGTGTAATCAACGATACCCCGAAGGGCGCCAAAACCGTTTTGAAGCATTTTTGTGGAACTGTCCGGCGCTGTGGCATCTTTTTCCCATATGAAATAGTTCGCCAACCGAAGCTCAAACCCCCAGTAAAGCTCTTTTTCACCAACTTGATGCAAATTGGCGGAAAGTTGAGACGGACAGTTTTTTGCCCGGGCAGTTGTCGTAAAACCCAAAACAGCTATTGCCGTCAGTACGAACGCAGATATTTTATTTTTTTTCATTGATTGCACCAAAGAGGCAGAATTCCAGTTCTACACATTCACCACAGTGGGAACATTTCAATTGGTTGATTCGACTACGGTTATCCGGATTTGACTGAACAATGGCGCCGGGCTGAGGTGCCTCCCGGCATTTGTCGTAACATTCAAGGCATTGCACACAGGTGTCCTGATTTATGTGGTAGTCAAAATTGAAAATCCCCGTCCCATCGGTCTCAATAACAGAATTATACTCACACACCAGAAAACAGGCGCCGCAATGCACGCATATGTTCTGGTCGATTTCCACGCGATTGGGGCTTCCTTCAAGGTCAATAGCGTTTTTGCCACACTGGTCAAGGCAATTACCACAGGCAGTGCATAGTTCGTTTATGATGTGATATTTATAGAGATTTTCGCAATTCTCAGTGCATTCACCGCTGAGATTCTCGCAGGAGGCAGCCAGAGAAGCAAGGAGAGAAACCGAAATGCCGGACTGAATAAATGTCCTGCGATCCATATATTATTCCTCCGTGAAAAGAAGGCCGATTAGTTCACCGGTGTTCACGAGATACTCAATGCAGGTGTAAGTGGTGTAAGCTGCCGAAGGAACAACGCTGCCCACATAAGTTTCAAAAGTTGCCCCGGTTGTGGCATCGACCATATCAAGGCGGTCTTCAAGGTTTAAAAGAATTGAAGGCGGATCCGACAGAAGACTTTTAAGGTTTTCCCAGTCATCGGATGTAAAAAGAATGCTGTTGTCCTGATCGCCGGGGATTCCTTTGTAAAAATCAGACGTTTCTCCCTCCGGATGGAAGATGTCAAGCCAGTTTCCCGCGGCATCATAAACCAGATAAAACTGTACAGCGGCGCACTTACCGTCATGGCAACCAACGCCGGTTTTCACATGTCGCGTAAAACCGAGTACATTACCCGCTGCATCAATATATTTAACGATTTCCGCCGAATCGCCCGAAATGATATAATCTTCAAGGCTTGCTTCAGGAACTGCCATGGAGGTTTTACGATCCATGGTTGCAAAATACCCGGAAAAAAGCGTCGTGTCTGCAGCATCAACGGCAACGTATCCGTCACTTTTGGGATCGCCATCGTCACAACCAGCGCTTAGAAGAGTAAAGATACTTAAAATAGTTATTGCCACAAAAGAAAAGGTCTTCATTGATCACCTCAAGTGCATTCCAATGCAAATGTAGCATCAGAACTAAAAAATTCAATGCAATTGCCGAATACAGATAGAGTTAGTTCGTGTCCTGAAATACCGCCGGTTAGAGTTTTCACCAATTTTGGGCAAAATACAGGACATGCAATTCTATAAACGATGGTAGTTTATTTGGCAAGATAATTCTTTGAAATACAAATAAACTCGTGCCATTACAGACTAGTTCCGGAGGAGATCCAATACGGAGTAAATCATGACTGACGTCGAAATTAAATGGGAATGCCGAATCTGCGGATTCAGTATTGAAGGAACCAGACCACCGGTGGAATGTCCTTTGTGTAAAGCCCCGGACAGTGACTTTTTCAAGTCCATCGCCCGGTCGAGGACTACGGTGCAAAGACCCGTACAATTACCGGATCGGACGCCACCGGGAAGGCAGGAAATCCCAAAAGACAAGCCTGAAAAGACACGCCGGGAGTCTTTTGTCATTGAGCACGATGACATTCAACTGTCTGAAGAAGAAGCGATTCCTTTAAGCCCATCGCCCCACCATCTGTCTCATGAAAACGACGACACTGCCCGCCTGCGTAAAGCATTAACGGATCTTTTTATCCTCGTTCCCATCCTTGAGCGGCATGGTTATCCGGAACTCGCTGTCAGCCTGAAAAATGTGATCTCAGACACCCTTGTGACCATGTTCCGTAGTGATTCGGAGAACAATCACAAAGCCCTGAGCATACTTTCGGGATTCAATAACCGACACGTCCTCGCATCCCCACCGGATGCAGAATCCCAAAGACAACTTAAAAACCTTGACGTCTTCATTTCCCGCATCAAACAGTTACTCTAAGATTTGCGTCCGGAGCAAAAGAATCAGAAAGGTGAATTTTACATTCCAGCATTTGTAATTTCACGTTTATATTAGATGTTTATGACCTGAGCCTGTCTGCTTGCATTCCGCTGCGCGAAATTGCGTGCCTGTTTGCCTGACTGCCTGAGTCCCTGTTAAAAAATATTCAGGTATTCAGGTAAACAGTAGCAGGAACAGGATATCAGGGTCTTTTTCCTTAATCATTTCTCAAAAAAAGTTACTATCGTACTACTCCGCAAGCGGTCTAACTACTTAATCAAGCCCATTTTTAAGATTTCCATTTGCATTAACGGGATTCTCATATTATATATGTAAAAGAAACTTACCGGAGACTTATTATTATGAAAATCACCAGAGTTTTTATTATTCTTGCTTCTATTTCTCTTGCGGCCTGCGCCGGAAGTAACAAAACCACCACCCAGACGGAAACAAACTGCGCCGACAGTATCGATAACGACGGCGACGGACAAATCGACTGCTTCGATTCCGACTGTGCTGCATCACCCGCCTGTAACGTTACGACAGAAACAAACTGCAACGACGACATAGACAACGACGGCGACGGCCAGACAGACTGCGCTGATTCCGACTGTGCATCCAATATCGCCTGTCAGGGCACGGAAATCTGCAATAACGGCGCCGATGACGACGGTGACGGACAAATCGACTGCGCTGATTCCGACTGTGCATCAAACATCGCCTGTCAGGGCACCGACGAAGTTTGCAACAACGGTTCCGACGACGATGGCGACGGCGCCATAGACTGCGCCGATTCCGACTGCCTCGGACAGGCAGGCCCCGGAGGCATAACCTGTGAAGCTGCAGAAACCGTTTGCAACGACAACGCCGACAATGATGGCGATGGTGATATTGATTGTCAGGATTCCAACTGCTCAAGTTCAGCTTTCTGCCAGGGCCCCGACGAAGTCTGCAACAACGGTTCCGACGACGACGGTGACGGTGCCATAGACTGCGCCGATGCTGACTGCAACGGCCAAATCGGCCCCGGTGGTATAGCCTGCCAGTTCCCGGAAAGCACCTGCACAGACGGTGCAGACAACGACGGTGACGGCAATACAGACTGTGCCGATTCCGACTGTGCCACAAACCCCGCGTGCCTTCCTCCGGAGAACTGCACCAACGGTATTGACGACGATCTCGACGGCGCCACGGACTGCGCCGACGCTGACTGCAACGGCCATGCAAGCTGCGTTGCCTCCGAAATATGTAATAACGGTATCGACGACGATAGCGACAGCCTCATTGACTGCGCTGACCCAAATTGCGTCGGCAGCATCGGCCCCGGCGGAATCACCTGCCAATCCACGGAAACAAACTGCACCGATGGCGGTGACAACGACGGCGACGGCCAGACAGACTGCGCTGACTCCAACTGTGCAGGAAACGCTGCATGCCAGACGGGGAGTTGCGATGCTGACCATGTTTATTTCGACTCAGGCGACACCTGCACCGGCGCATATCAGTGCGGCTTAAACGATGACGATCCTCCCGTGGCTACCTGCCTTGCGGATTCCACTTTTGCCGGTGGAACTTTCTATGGAGCTTGCAGCGGTACTTACCAGTGCCCCATGGGCAGCATCTGCCTCAATGCCGGAGCTGGAAACCAGTGCTTCCCCCTGTGCAGCGCAACACATCCCGATTGTCCTCCTACGGGGGTTTGCTTCTACTCCCTCGTTGACGGAAGTAATAATCCCACGGGCTGGAACCTGTGTAAAGCTCCGGAAAACTGCAATCCCGTATCATCAAGCCCCTGCACAGCATCTCAGGGTTGCTACTCCATTGACGATTCCTACTACTGCTTCACTCAAGGAACAGTAGCTATCGGCGGCGCATGTGAATACGTTGATGATTGCGTCCGGGGTGGTGTCTGCATCGGTAACACGACCACCGGTTATTTCTGCAAAAGTTCATGTTATACAGCGGGTGGTTCTCCCTGTACCGGCGGCGATACATGCTGGGATCTTGACGGAACCTACGGCTACTGCGACTGATTCAACTTTCCACGTCATTCCTCTTTCTTTCAACCCCATTGGAGGGACCATGAAAATATTAACAACTTTTCTTTTAGCCTTTTCACTTATCTTTGCCAGTTGCGACGATGACTCATCCTCCGGAGAGGCCCCCGTTTTTCAGTCCGGACCAGGAACCTACAGCGCCTTTGTAGGAACCCCGCTGACGGTGCAGATAAGCGTAAGTGATGCGGATTCAAGCGATCTCACATTCAGTTTTGAAAGTGACATCGACGACATCGAAAACCGGGCCCATCCCCCGCAGGTCGTTAAAACGGGGCCGAAAACTGCAATTTTTCAGTGGACGCCCATTGCATCGGATACCGGGGAACATCACGTAGACATCATCGCTTCCGACGGCACAAATCAGACCCCCGGAGCCCTGGTCATCAACGTCGGTTCAACAACGGGCAACAATGTGTTTCCCGTTTTCATAAGCCCCCTTGGAAGCGGCACCACTCTGGATCTTGCAAAGGAAAACTGCGTAAACATTACCGTTGAAGTTGAAGACGAAGATTCCTCCGCCATGACCATCACCCTGGAAGATCCCATCGAAGACGGCTACTCTCTGCAGCATTCCACTTCTGCTTTCACGGCAGCCTTCAGTTGGTGCCCCACGGAAAAGCAGATTTCAGCTTCCGATCGCTATACTCTGAACCTCGTAGCTACGGATCCCGAAGGACATGCAACGAAAAAGCGATTTGTAATCATTCTTCGCCGGGATCTCGAAAACAATTGCCCCGGTGACGCTCCATCCATCAACTTCACTGAGCTTTCCGACAGGGAGTCGCTATCGGATATTACCGTGGAATTCACCGTTTCCGACGATGTCGGCATCTCTCAACTTCCCGTGGTTTACTACCGCACATCCGCTCCGGCAAATCCATCGGATCCGGATTTTTCGACGTTCATTCCGTTAAATGCTCTGCGAGTTTCCGGTACGTCTGCAAGCGGAACCTACCGGGCAACAATTCCAAACCCCGTTGTCAATCTCAATCCCGGAGACGATGTAACAATTTATTATGCCATTGAAGCTGAAGACAACGACGACACGGAAGGCACCTGTGACCACCGGACTACTTCACCATCCTCCGGTGTTTACGACTTCACTGTGACATATCCGACAGGTACCGTGACCGGCGCTGAGCCCTGCACTCCCTGCGCCGCAGACAACCAGTGCGGCGGTGCAAATGATGCCTGTGTTTACCTGGTTTCCGGGTATTTCTGCCTCGAAGATTGCCACGATAACCCGGGCAGTTGTCCATCGGGCACCACCTGCTCTACATCTGCCTTCAGCGGAACAAGTGGCATCAACCGTCGGCAATGCGTCCCCGACAGCGGCACATGCATTACAGCGGGTTGCACTGACGACGCCCACGAAGACAACGATTACGCCAGCGCATGGCTCCCGGAGACTTCGGCAGGTACAATTAACAACCTCAAAATCTGCACGGATCCACAGTCGGGACAGGTGGACGAAGACTGGTTCCGCTTCAATCTCACTGAAACGACCCTCGGTTCCTTTGATATCCTGTTCCAGCAAACTGACGGGGACCTTGACCTTGTTTTATCGGACTCAAACGGTCAGGACATCGCTTACAGCCTCACCATGACGAACAACGAAAGCATCATTGAATGTCTCCCTGCAGGTGAATATTATCTTCAGGTTACAGGCTGGGATGCAAACATGGATGTCCCCTACTCCCTCAGTGTGGATCTCCTTCCCGGAGGCTGCTGCCAGGACGACGAATGGGAATCAAATAATACATATCTCGATGCCCTGCCCGTTCAAAACGATGACTCTCTCACGGATCTTTCCATCTGCGCAGGGGATCAGGACTGGTTTGCCATTGATGCGAATGCCGGGCAGACTATCTGGATTGAAGTCCTCTTTACCCAGAGTGCGGACAATCAGGATCTCGATGTTTTCCTGTGGGATACAAACGGAACCACCCTTCTCACCCCCTGCTGCGATCCGGACAACGGCCAGAGCGGAACTTCCAACGAAGAACTTGTTTATCAGGTTGAAAATACAGGGACATATTACATAAATGTTGAAGGATACATGAATTCCGAAAACACCTATGGTATAAACTTCTATGTTCTCGATTTATAAAAGGTTTACCGCCTTTTAAGTAATTTCCCACCACTGCACAAAAAACCGTGAAAAAACTTGACTAATCCCTTTCTCCTGATATGAGAGAAAAAAGGCCTTCCATGGCGGAAGGTAAGGAGGATTCATGAAAACCAATAAACTGCTGCTTTCCCTTTGCTTCGGTCTTGCCGTTTTTGCCGCCGGTTGCGACGATGATGACGATACCAACAACAACAACGCCCAGACAGAAACCAACTGTACCGACCACATGGACAACGACGGTGACGGCTATACAGACTGCCTCGATCCCGACTGCGCTACCAATGCTGCCTGCCAGACCCAGACAGAAACCATCTGCAACGACGGCCTGGACAACGACAGCGACGGCCAAATCGACTGCGCTGACTCCGACTGTGCAGCCGCCACAAACTGCCAGGGCCAGACTGAAACCAACTGTTCAAACGGAGCTGACGACGACGGCGACGGCCAAATCGACTGCGCCGACTCCGACTGCGCCGGCAACGTAGCCTGCGCCACCAACGATTGCGACTATGATAAAATTTTCTTTGATACCGTAGACGACGGCTGTGATGCCGGATTTGTTTGCGCCCCCGTTCTTGGCGAGAATATTGACGTTCAGTGCGTTGCTGATTCTAACTATGGAACATATGAATTCTACGCTGTATGTGACAACGTAGGTCAGTGCCCCGTTGGCAGTGACTGCGTCGGTCCTCAGGGTGGACCTTACAACTGCCTTCCCTTCTGCCATCAGACAGATCACCCCACTTGCCCCAATGGCGGACTTTGCAACAGTGGTTTCCAGGGCGTAGATGATTTCCATATCTGTACTCAGCCAGTAGAATGTGATCCCATCGACAATACTGGTTGCACTGCTCCTCAGGGTTGCTACATCATCAGCCAGGCTGGTGACACCGATTGTGCTCAGGCAGGAACCGGTGCATTAGGCACAAGTTGTACATACATCAATGACTGTACCCCCGGCTTAATTTGTGCTGGTCCTCAGGGTTCAAGTACATGCATGGAACTTTGCGATACAACAGCTCCTGAATGTCCCCAGGGCGAAACCTGCCAGACTCTCGTAAGTACCTACGGCGTTTGTGCAGCTGGCGGCAAATAATCCCACACCTCACCAGATTTCCCGAATCTCAATACAATTAACACCCTGAAAATCAAAATACCAACCATGAGTCATTAATGAAAATGCCCAATATCCAAGGGCGCCAGCTAAGGCATATCACCCCGAATGACACCACCCCTGAATCCCATTGCGACGGTGAATGAATGGATCATAAACGTGAATGACCTCGACCCCTGAATCCCAATGCGATGTTGAATCCGTGGATCATGAGCCTGTGCCCGCACAGGCGAAAGCTTATCAGCCCGGTTCGTAAGAGCCGGGTTCGATTACGCACGGACACCTTTCCCCCTTTAGTTGCGCCGCCTGCGGCGGCGCAAGCAAAGGGGGAAAGGGGATGGATTTAAACGCCTGATCCCGGAGCTGAAGCTCCGGGCTATCCAAAGGCGTTCTACGAACGCGGAGGTTCCATCGTTTTCTAATTTTTCTAATCGCATCGACGTGAATGACCTCGACCCCTGAATCCAATCGTCGACGGTGAACCTGAGGATCATAAACATGAATGACATCATCCCTGAATCCCATTGCGACGGTGAATGACATCACACCTGAATCTAAACGTCACCGTTGAATCCGTGGATCATGAGCCTGTGCCCGCACAGGCGAAAGCTTATCAGCCCGGCTCGTAAGAGCCGGGTTCGATTACGCACGGACACCCTTTCCCCCTTTGCTTGCGCCGCCTGCGGCGGCGCAAGCAAAGGGGGAAAGGGGATGGATTTAAACGCCTGATCCCGGAGCTGAAGCTCCGGGCTATCCAAAGGCGTTCCACGAACGCGGAGGTTCCGACGTTTTCTAATCGCATCGACGTGAATGCTCACAATTGAATCCATATTTCGACGGTGAATGTACGGATCATAAACATGAATGACACCACCCCTGAATCCCATTGCGACGGTGAATGAACGGATCATAAAAAACACGGGATAACGCGATTCTTAATGTAACCTTCAGACTTAATAAGGAAACACCGGAAAAAGAACCTGCAACGCGGGTTCCACATATTAGCGAAGGGATCAAAGATGCCAGCGGCATCAAGGATCCCTGGTGGGCGCCGGGGTAATCACATAGACGTGAATGACCTCGACCCCTGAATCCCAATGCGATGTTGAATCCGTGGATCATGAGCCTGTGCCCTCACAGGCGAAAGCTTATCAGCCCGGTTTGTAAGAGCCGGGTACGAAAACGCACGAACCCCTTTCCCCCTTTTGTTGCGCCTCCTGCGGCGGCGCAAGCAAAGGGGGAAAGGGGATGGATTTAAACGCCTGATCCCGGAGCTGAAGCTCCGGGCTATCCAAAGGCGTTCCACGAACGCGGAGGTTCCGACGTTTTGTAATCGCATCGGCGTGAATGACCACAATTGAATCCATATTTCGACGGTGAATGTACGGATCATAAACGTGAATCACATCATCTCTGAATCCCCTTGCGATACGGATCATAAAATCATAAACATGAATAACACCACCCCTGAATCCCATTGCGACGGTGAATGAACGGATCATAAAAAACACGGGATAACGCGATTCTTAATGTAACCTTCAGACTTAATAAGGAAACACCGGAAAAAGAACCTGCAACGCGGGTTCCACATATTAGCGTAGGGATCAAAGATGCCGGAGGCATCAAGGATCCCTGGGTGAGTTTAGAAGGAATTCGGGTGGTACTGGATCAGGAACATGTCGAAATTGCCGTTATTAACCTGTCCCGGGAGAGGGCCATTTGTGGTTCCTCCAATCCAGATGTTCTGGTTATGATCTAGAAATGAAGCATACGGATTGATCGTGCAATCATCGGGATAGCAGGTGAACTGTTTAACCCATTTAAAATTGCCGTCGCTATCAAATCGGGCCATTCCCGCATCTGGATTTGTGTAGGGATCATTTGTGCCGGGGATCTGTTCAAAAAGTGAACCAATTAAATATATTGAGCTTTCGCTGAATGAAGCATTGGACCATGAAAGACCAAATTCAATGCCGAAAATTGAACTCCACTCAATCTGCCCTGTCAAGTCAGTTTTTATTAATGCATTTCTGTAATCTACAAATCCGGGTTGAACCGTCTGATACGGCAGATTTGATACCTCGCACATTGCATTCAAATAAATATTTGAGTCATCGCAGTAAAGTGGTCTTGCTAGTAGACAGTCTCCGGGTACCTGCCAGTAAGAAAAATCAATATTCCATAATTGAGAGCCGTCCTCAGACATCATTGTTAAAATTGAATAAGTAT
>JAHJMN010000068.1 GCA_018821305.1 Myxococcota bacterium | reverse complement strand
GGGGCCTTGCCGGCCCATCACCCTTGACTAAAAAGCCTGCGTTTATTCGTGATGATCATGAGTATGCAATTCTTTATAAAGTAATGATTTACTGAATATAATTGACCCCTGATTCCCTGTTCCTGAATCTGTTTCTGTTTCTGATTCCCTGAAATATTTAAATCCTTATAACTGCATTTAGTTTTGTTAACAATATCAACTAATACGCCTTAACCGAACAGCATTGGGTCTAGTTCAGGAAATCCTGGTTTGCTCTATTTCCTGAAGTTTTGTATTTCTTTTAAACCAACTTCAACTTACAATATCTCTGTTTTGAAAGGCAGTGCAATGCTCAGATCAATTTTAATTTCAACTCTACTACTTATTTCAGTTTCAAGTGGCTGCACCGATAAAAAGAGCCCCGTAAAGGTAGACATTCCAGAAGATGACCCATCTCTCCAGTACAAAGGAATATGCGCTGAACGAGCCTCGGAATCAGGTAGCCTGATTTGCCCCCAATCATCCGGGGATTGTGACCCCGGATGTGATTATTACATTTCAAACTCAGGAAATGACTCAAACAGCGGAACCTCACCTGAAGCAGCATGGAAAAGCATCTCAATGATCTCCCAGAACGCATCCTCAGGAGGGGGCACTTTCTGCCTTGCCCGGGGTGAAACATTCCGCGGTGAAATCACTTTTGGTGATTTCGTTTACGCAGACTCATCAAATCCGGTGGTCATTACTTCCTGGGGCGATCGGAATGCCCAGCCACCAATAGTTGCCGGTTCAAAAGTATTATCTGGCACGTGGCAGGTTTCTGATTTTTCTCCACAGGTTATGATGATGGATGTTTCCGGCATCCTGTGGGAAGATCTGCCCTACGAAAGGTTTGGGACAACCTGGACTCCCCATGATATGGTTTTTCAGTTATTCATAGATGGTGAAATTCAGACACTGGCGAGGTTTCCTGATACTGGAGATGGAGAATCCGTCATGGATGAGGATGTACCACTAACGGCTGGACATTATTCAGTTATCGACCAAGTCAATGGCCGAACATATACGGATTTGGCCCTTGAGACGAGTGATATAAGTGGAGGTGAGGTCGACTGGAGTGGAGCAGGCATAGTTTATCGTTCTATCCGATGGATAATAATGCGTAACGAAGTGGAGTCATCCAGCGTTTCGGCCCACAGTTTTACTGCCACTTCAAATCTCGAATGCGCTGATAACTGTGAAGGTTTCGGATATATGTTAATCGATCATATCTCCGCCATTTCAACTCCCGGTGAGTGGTTTTATGATGAAGAATCAAAGCATCTTTATCTCTACCCACCTGTGGGGATAAATCTTGCTGAAGCAGAAGTTGAAGTTTCTGTTTATCGCAAACACATGGAGCCGCCAGCATGGGCGTCTTCCAGTGCACAGCCGGAGCTTGAGCGTTCATATGGCATTGCCCTGCGACAGGGAAGCGGTATAGAAGTTCGCGGGATCAATTTCAAGCACTATAGCGGAGCAGCGGTTTCCGGTGTTTCAACGATTTCCGACGCTTCTGCTGATGATCCTGCGAGTTCCACGAACATTAAAATTGAAAGTTGTCGCATGGAGTTCACGGGACCTGCAGGCGTCAACATTACAAAATGGGGTGATATCAACGCAGTTCCCGGAAACATTTTGATTTCCGGAAACACTTTCATTGGGCAGTCTTCACAAGCGATTTATCTTCAGGTTCCCGATGCTGAAATCAGTTGCAACACTATAAGTGATGTTGGGAATCTGGAACATTACTCCCGTTTCGGAATGGAAGGCAGTGGGCTTACTGTACATGATCAGGGTAAGTCAATCATGTCCACCGGCAACAATCACTTGATTTTGTACAACCGGTTTGAGCGAACATCCAGCGCAGCTATCAGTTTTCGTAATAAAAACACCCTTATTGCATACAATTTCATTAGAAATGCCTGTTATACAAAAGCTGACTGTGGAGGAATCGAAACCTATACCTGGAACGATGGTTTCTCATCGGAAAGCATTCAGGGTAGCGTAATTTCAAGAAATATTATTCTTCACACCCTCGGGGGAAGTGAAGGTTGCGGAAATAACTGCGCGGGGCCCCTCGGTCAGGGAATGTTCCTGGATTATGGTGCACAAAACTACGCCGTCCGTAAAAACGTTGTGGCAGACAGCACCACAGCAGGGCTTTTACTGCAGCGGAATTCGGGAGTGCTGGTGCGTGACAATATCCTCTACGCTAATAACCGCGTAAATAACCCCGGATGGCTCATGGGGCAATTAATGATCATAAGCGCTGATGGCGTAAGTACTTCTGCAGTAATCGAAAATAACACAATGTTTGCAGCACAGCCCCATCATAAAATCCTTGGAGTCCGAAACGAAAAAGCTACAACAGCGGCGGAGTATAATGGAAATGGATACTACCACCCCTTTGCTTTCGATTGTGAGACGGACAATCATTACTGGAATGATTTCTCCACTTTTGAAGTTGAGAATACCGAAATGAAGAAGTTCCATACGACAAAGTGGCCCCAATATACCGGAGAAACGATGGATTCTCTCGACTGGTACTGGCATCGGCAAGAAATTACACAGTACCTTTCCGAAAACCTCATTCATAACGGCACTTTCGACACGGGAACCGATGGATGGAGTGTAAATTCCTGGTCAGATGTGACCATTAGCAGTGCTGAACACAGCGTTTTCGGACCATGTCTTCAGTTTAACAGAAACGGCTCAGAAGGAGGCGGAATTGATGCCATCAGCCCTGCATTCAACCTTGAAGTCGGAAAAACCTACGAAGTCAGATTCTGGATTGCCCCGGATGAATCATCGCCTCTCACTGCTGCAATACTTCGTTATGACGGTGGCCGGGAATTCCTCATTCCATCCGGCGAAGCCCGGGAAGTAACCCTGGTTTTCAAAGCAGAAACATCCGGCGAATCCACCCTGCTTTTTGGAGCTTATCCTTTTTACCCGGATACATTTTATATTGATTCAGTTTCAATAAGAGAAGTCGTTGTTTCTGATTTTAAAAACAGCGCCATAATCCGTTTCAGCGAAGAAATTCCAGACACCCGCTCAGTCCTAATCTATAACGACACTGATAACGATGAGGTAGTCACCCTCCCCGGCCCCTTTGCGGAACCTGATGGCGAAATTCACACTCAAAATATAACTGTCCCCTCTTTTGGTGCCGTAATTATAATTCCCGAACAACAAACAATCCGCCCAGTTCATTAATCAAAGAAATATCAAATCACAAACAATCTAAAATAAGTTTTCTGAATATCTAGACCGCTTCCTGAATAAAAGGATCGAAAACCAATTAAGGCACTTGTAAAATTGAAATGATATTTCCAAAATTCAGCACAATCGTATTACTCATGAAGCGGTCTACACAAAGGTTACAGCCAAACAGCTGTGAATAACGGTTCACAAACTTATCTATTGCATTTTTTTTTCCTGGCTTTATATTCACAATATAGTTAACGCTCTGGAATATGATCGTTTCAAGTAACGACGAAATTCAACACATTGCGGTCACTGTCCTGAGCAAAGAATCGAATAACAATTTGAAAAACGTATTTCAGGACAGTAGCGAACTATTTCTTTTGCCCTGAAAAACTGATGCAACAGATAAAAGGAGAAGTGATGACAAAACACTATAAACTGGGTTTGATTATCAGTATTTTCTTGTTATCACTCAGTATACCTTATGAAGTTCTCGCTCAACAGAAGGATTCTGAGGTAGAAGATAATTCAATTGAATTGGGTAACTTTTCAATTAAGAGACGGGCAATAAAGTCTTTTAAGTATTCTCTTCAAGCAAACATCCTTACAATTAACTATCCCACAGGCGGGTTTGGGCTTGAAGGCAGTTATTATGGAAAATGGCTGAGTCATTCGCTAGGAGCCGGCATAGGTTCTATTTCACCTCAATATGCATATATGGCACGTGCTTTCACCAACTTTTCATGGTTGCTGATTGATTTCGGGCTTGGTCTAAGTTACGGAAAATTCGGAAGCCCAAGCGGAGTACACAACGCCAGTCCAGTGCTGGAATATGATTGGTCACTTTACGGCAACACCCAGATAAGCGTCGGAGTCATTACAGATTCTGGCTTTTTCGGAAAACTGACATTTGGCGGTTATTATATGCTGATTCCTGGAGATGTAAAATGTGTCGAAGATTGTGGAAATACTTGGGATAAGACCAGCTTCTATAAAGGGTTTTATGGTGGTTTTACATTCGGTTATGTATTTTAAAATCAATGAGGACAAACATGACAAAACTGCATAATTCACTGATATTACTAATTTTTATCAGTTTTTCTGGATGTGCTCTGATGGTCAAAGGAACTAAAGAACCCATTCAATTTGAGTCGAGTATTGCGGAAACAGAGGTATTTATTAATGGAGTATATAAAGGGAAAACACCACTGAAGTTAAAATTGAAATCATCTGTAAAGCAAATTGTTGAATTCCGTAAAAATGGGTTTAAGCCCCAAGTCTTTACCATTGGGACTTACGTTAACCGACCTTATCTCTTTTTTGATATATTTTTCATAGCTTTCGGGGCACTATTCATTGATGCCACCACAGGCGCATATTATTCCCTTGATGCAAAATATATTAAAGTTCAGATGCCACCTGAGTCGTAAACTTTCAACAATTTTAATTGTTTTGCCTTCTTTTGATTTACTGTCCTGATATACACCCCTCTTTTGGTGCCGTAATTATAATTCCCGAACAACAAACAATCCGCCCGGTTCATTGAGGTTAAATCAGCTCTTGAAATAAATTTGATTTTATTTATACTTCACAAATTACTTTTATTCAGCAGTTTGTTGATGTTTCTATATAAATTGCGAAGTAATCTAAAAAATCTAACATTTATCAGGAGTTATATGAGGTATTTAAAGCTTTTTCTTTTTCTTTCAATATTTTCTTCTTCTTGTGGCAGAAATGACTCAGGTCCTGTCGAAAACTCATTGCCAATGATTATGCACGGGACCCAGACTCCTGAGGATGGACACCCTGCAGTAGTTGCAATTCTTCTATCTGGTTCGGGTCTGTGCAGCGGAGTTCTGGTTTCCCAGAATCTTGTACTCACTTCCGCAACATGCGTTGATGGCCGACAACCGTCGGATCTTGTAGTTTATTTTACTTATAATATCGTTGACGATCCTGGAAAATTATACCGAAATGTGGTGGATTTTTACGTTCATGATTTGTTCAATCCCGCAGAATACTGGGCGGGAAACGATCTGGCTATTATTGAGCTTGAATCTGCGGCCCCGGAAGGCGTAATTCCCATAAAGGCACTACCTTCTTCTCTTGCTCTCGGCTCTACGGATTTAAATAACACTGCAATTACAATGGTAGGATTCGGTTATACCGAGGGAACCGAAAATATAAACTGGGGAAAAAGAGAAGCTGTAGTCCCTTTAGGCTATATCTGTTCTCAGGCAGCAGGCTGCTCACAAACGGTTTCTGGTGTCACTGTTGACATGCCCAATAACAGCCTTGGTATCCGCTCATCCAATTCAGATCCATCATATCCCGGAATCTGTTTTAACGACTACGGTGGCCCGTTCTTGGTAACTATAGCTGGTGAAACTTACGTTGCAGGTATTTCTTCGTTTACGTATCTTAACGATGATGATCTTTGCGATTATTTGTCTGTAGCAACAAAAGTTGATGCTTTTGTTGATGATTTCGTCGACTACTATGTAATGGGAGACGAAAATTGTGTTAATGGCATCGACGACAACGAAGACGGTTATACCGATTGTGATGATTATTACTGTGAGATGTTTACAGGTTGCATGCCTCGTGCATGTGATCTTCCTGAGACAATCACATGCGGAGAAGAACGCACACTTTCAACTGATTACGGTTTCCTTGCCTATGAAAGATATCCTGATTCCTGTACCCTGGGCTTTTCCAGTCAGGGTCCAGAGCAGGCTTTTTTCATTGATGTCCCTGCAAATACTCAGGTTACTGCTGTTATGACTCCCGAAAATGTTGACTCGGACCTGGATCTCATCCTCGTAAAAGGTGACTGTAGTCCGACAAATTGCGAGACCGCATCCATGAACAGCCCGGGTCAGCCTGAAGTCCTTTCCTTCCAAACCGATGCGAAAGCTCATTATCTGTTCATTGAAACATATGAAAATGCAGGAAATTTCACACTATCAATCACCTGTGACAGTACCGAAGTTATTCTTGAAGAAATCTGCAATAACGGCATCGATGATGATCTTGATGGCAGTGTAGACTGTGATGATTCCGACTGCTTAAGTTACCCCAACTGTGTTGAAATTGACACAACGGAAAATTGTTCCGATGGAACTGACAATGATGGCGACGGACTCATTGATTGCGACGATGCCGATTGCCGGACATTTCTTGCATGCCTCAGTCGAACAGAAATTTGTGGTAATAATATTGATGACGATGGTGACTTCCACATAGACTGTGCCGATGCCGATTGTGCTGCCCACCCTTCATGCTCCGTTACAGGCTTCGAAGTTTGTGATAACGGTGTCGATGACAACGGCGACGGAAAAATCGACTGTGAAGACAAAATGTGCCGTTCAAGCAGTCATTGCCCCCTCTCCGTGGAAATTTGCGGGAATTATCTGGATGATGACGGAGACGGATTGACTGACTGCGACGATGTGGATTGCCAGTCTTTTGCCCCGTGCGGTGAGATTTCCGGAGAAATTTGCAATAACAACTCAGACGATGATGGAGATGGCCTCATCGATTGCGATGATCCCAACTGCAATAATTTTTCCTATTGCAACTATCTAAAAACACCTGAAGAAGAAAAAGAGGAAGGCTGCGGTTGCAGTACTGTGGGCAGTACTTCATCACACAGACTCTGGCCTGTGTTTATAATTGGCTTCATCATTTTCTTAAGAAGAAAGTTGATTTGAGGTGTATTTCATGAAAAAACTATATATTCTAATGGTTTCCGTAAGTATTTTCTTTTCCTGTAAGGAAGAAGAACCTGAAAAAACTAATTTTGCTTCACCGGGGCCGAATACAGTTATTCCCCTGGAGGGAGAATTATCAAACCTTACGGAAGTAACGGATGACCAACTGGTATTTTCCGGCTCGGATTCTTTCACTTCACAACTGCAGCCCGGTGCAATTCTGATGGCTGGGTCAACACCACAAAAACCATCAGGAATGCTCAGGAAAGTCATATCTGTATCTAACGATTCAGGGAATGTTACTGTTGTCACCGAGCAGGCGACGCTCGCTCAAGCACTGGAAGAGGCAGAGTTTACTTTCCAGAGAGATATTACGACAAATGACATTCTTGATGAGCAGATTCTTGATCAGGGTGTTTCGAGAAGCCAAAAGAAAGCTGAAATCGAGGGGACTTTTGCTTACACGTTCTTTAATATGGTCATTGTTCCCGGTGTAACCCTTGGCGGGTCCATCTCATTCAAGCCCAAATTGACTCTTTCTTGTGAAATCGGCGCTTTTGAAGTGAAGAATATTACTGTAAAACTTGACCTTGAGGAAAAACTCGCCGTTACTTTATCGGCTGCAGCAACTCTCGCTAACTGGAACTATGAAAAGAAATTCGCGTCCGTATCCTTACGCCCGATTACCTTCATGATCGGCATTGTTCCAGTAGTAATTCAGCCGAATATTAACTTTTACATCGGAACTACTGGTGAAGTTAAAGTTAAAGTTTCCACCGGATTTTCACAAACCGCCACAGGTTCGTTCGGTATGGAATACACAAACGGTTCATGGAAGGGCATCCGGGGGTTCAACAACGTCTACGGATTTGACCGCCCGGCTATTGAAGGCACGTCAAAAATAAAAATTTATGAGAAGAACGAAATCGAGTTTCTTCTGTACGGAGCTGTCGGGCCCGCAATTAATCTGTCATTGTTTATGGAATTTGAAGGCAAAGCAAAGGCTGTTGATGGTCCTGAAGCTGATTGCATTACCTGGGATTTAAAAGGCGGAATTGAAGCCGGTGTAGGATTCAATATGGACGCCATTGGTCTTGAAAATAAAACAATCCCGGATCTGGTTTATTATAAAGCTCCTATTGCAAATTCAAATGAATGCGCCGGTGGAGCACTTTGTGGAAACGGTGTAAAAGATGAAGGCGAACAATGTGATATAGAAGATTTCGGAACTGATTCCTGCGAATCCCTTGGATATGATGCTGAAGGTTATATTTACTGCAATGAAGACTGTACCTACGGCCTTGATTTCTGCATTCTGTGCGGTTCGTGTGACTATGTGGAAGAAATTGAAAACCAGTGCGCAAAAATGTCGAGTTACAATTGCACAAACGAACTTACATATGATGAATGTATTACCGAGTTCACGATGGCTCTCGATCAAGCCCCTCTTTGCGCTACGGATTTTATGGATTTTTATTATTGTCGTGTTGATGCCGTTTGCTTCTGCGATTCCGAAGACGGACTAGTGCACTGCGAAGGCGATTGCGTAATTCCCACCTGGGATACCTTCGTCGCCTGCCTCGGTTACTGATAAAAAATACACCGATGCCCACGTTGGTTCGCTTTCGAGGTAATACGATAGCAACTTAATTTAAAGAAATACTCACAATCCTATTACTCAGGAAGCAGTCTAAACAAAAAGTTAAAGTAAAATCGCTATAAAAGGTTGACAATAAAATAATTTTTTATATTTTTGCAGTATTCAAGTTTCTTGAATTTTATTTTATTGAAAGGAATTATTATGAAAATTAAAGGTCTTTTATTACTGGGGATCCTTGCTTCCATAAATGCAGCCTGTGATGATGACAACAAAACTGATGTTAATCCTGAAGTTGCAATGCAGAATTATGCACAAGCAATATGTCAATTTCGTATTGATTGCTGTGAAGAAGGGTTCACCCTCCAGGAATGTGTTGATGCAGCATATGCAGATATCTCGCATGTACCTGACGGGGCAACAATAAATGGGTCCGCATTTGTCGATTGCCTTGAGGCAGCAACAGACAACTTTACTGCTGGGTGCACTGGTTCATTTGAAATGTGGATTTCAGAGTGTAGAATTGTCAGCGTATACACAGGCTCACGTGCTGCAGGCGAACCCTGCGAGAATGATGCTTCCTGCCTTTCAGGTCACTATTGTAATTGGGACACTGATAAATGTGTTAAGCAGGGAGGTCTGGATGAACAATGCGATGGAGGTTTTGATTACCCCTGTATTTCCGGACTTGTTTGTCTTGATGGAACATGCAGTAATCCCACTCCTATTGGTGGTGCCTGTGATTATCCTTATCAATGTGGAACGGATACGGATCATACCGTCACATGTATCAATCACATTTGCGATGAAAAACTTGATAATGGGGACGATTGTCAGGTCTATCAGGATAGTGATTGCCTTTCTGGCTATTGTGATTCAACCACGTCCAAATGCGCAGATATGCCTGCTGAAAATTCCTGTGACTGGTACGGCGGTGAATAACAAGTTTTGATTCAGGACAGTAACCGCAAGATGTTGTATTTAATGGTAGTGGCCTGTCTCTCACTGTTTTCTATGAAAACAGGGTCCGACTTTGACGATTTCCTGCGGAAACGTTATAGTCAGGATTTTTAATAAAATCCTTCGCGAAGCGAATTATAGGACACGAACTAGTTACTGTCCTGTAATGCGATCTTTTCAAGTTTTCAACAAAATTCAACACAGAACATTAAAAATTAAGACCCTGAAATTACTAGTGGCCTGTTAGGATTTTTAATAAAATCCTTCGCGAAGCGAATTACAGGACACGAACTACATAGAAATTGGGAATAAATTATGATAAAAGTCCAGGTGATTCAGGTCTGGATCTGACGGGAGGTTTTATGGATCTTACAATTATGAAAACACCACTTTTTCGCACTCTCATGCCCTTAGCGGGGGACACAGTACTGAGGTTTTCGGGATGGACAATAGATAATAAAATGCCTGATTTACCTAAAAGTGTCGTTATCGGTGCTCCGCACACGTCAAACTGGGACCTGTTTTACCTCCTGGCTTGTACGTTTTCACAAAAAATGGATATTCACTGGATGGGAAAAGACACTATTTTCGGACCTCCCTTTGGTACTGTGTGTAAGTGGCTCGGTGGCATTCCCATCGATCGCAGCAAATCCAATAACGCCGTTGACCAATTCGTAAACATATTTAATGAAAGAGAAAACTTTACCCTCGTTGTTGCTCCCGAAGGCACCCGGGGACAGGTAAGTTACTGGAGAACAGGGTTTTACCACATTGCCCACGGAGCGGAAGTACCAATTATTCCTGGTTATCTCGATTTCGGAAAGAAGCGTGCGGGTTTCGGTGAGCCATTCATTCCAACGGGCAATATCGATGTCGATTTGGAAACCCTGAAAACCTTCTATTCTCAATTTCAGGGAAAAAACCCTCACCTCAGCACCACGGATTCTATCCGCACAAAAACCCCCTGATCCTCATACGGGAAGGTATCCTGATTTCAAACCTTGTTCTTATTGTTATTGGTTTTATTGACCATGGACCCCATAAGCGGTCAATATCTCTTACAATTCGGTCTGGATTCAATGCGGCTTCGTAGGAACTATTTGCTGGGGTCGTCCCATATATTGCCCTGAAAACCAGTACCCTGATTATTGTTTCCGGGGACGGTTTTTATGATGGTTTTTACTTCAACTTTTTTGGGGCAGTTACGTTCATAGTCTGCAGTTGTTTCCCTTGGGTTTTTAAGTTCGCTGTTCCAGTAGTGGAAATGAACTGTGATATTGTTACACTGCTCTTTTTCCTTCTGAACTTTGAGAATACTTTCGAATTTGTCCTGGAAATCCTTGAGTTCATTAAGTTCTTCATTGGCAAACTTGGTAACAATGTTGCCGACCTTGAGAACACCATTGAATTTACTTGAAGAACCTATGGATAATACAGCAAGACCACGGGCTATTTTTGGGAAAGCCCAGTTGAGGCCCGGGAAAAGCCGAACTACGGAAACACCGTCGAAATCCTTACGATCGGCGAAATATGCGACCATACGGTCTGTAACTTTCTTTGGAAACTCAAGTTTTACCCACACCCGATAAAATACCGTTTCACCAATTCTGGTAGTGCGGATATATTTTTCCCAGTAGGTCTCCGTCGGCTGAATTTCTTTACCAAAAGCAATGCGGAAAGATGTCCCGATGGCGTTGTGGTATTCTTTTATTCGACGATAAACTTCCGCCCGGCGGGTTTTGCTCGCACCGGAATCCCTCCACTGGGCGAGAACCTCTTCCCGGGGCTGCAGGTAAAGACCTCTAACTACGGTTTTCCAGAGTTGATCCTTTTCCACAACCCTGTCCGCGAGGAACTCAACGTACTGATCTATTGCCCAGCCAAGAGCTTCTCCGATACCCTGATCGGGCTTGTCCACTTCATCTGCAAATGCGATAACTTCAACGACATCGCCTTTTACCGACGCTGTGATTTTAGGCACGACCCAGGTTGGTTTGTTTTTCGGACTCTGCTCCACCATTTCCAGTTTTTCCTTTACTGTTTCTTTTTTTGTAAGAACCTTTGTGTAAAGGAAATACCCCCCGGCAGCTATAATTACAAGAAATATTGCAAGAGCGGCTATAATAGTAAGGCTTGACCCTCCACCAGCGGATTCACTGGAGGCTACCTGAGGTACAGGTGCAGCGGACTTGCGAATTTCATCACGAGCTTTTTCAATAAATTTTACAAAAGTTTTAGGAAAATCCGGTTTCTGGATTTTAGCGATTTCAGAGAGAATGTTTTCATCCAGCTGGCAAACACTCTTTCCTCCACAATCGGGGCATTTGAGCTCCGGCGCGGTGGCAAATTTGAGAACTTCAAAATGGTCGTCAACATTTACATGCTGATCTAAGGTCGTATTACATGAAGTACAGTTATAAGGAAGATACAGATCAACAAGTTTCACCTTCGGGGTAATCATACCCTCATTTGCCAGAATTCGTCCTAAAACCGCAGCGTTTACACCTATCATGTAAACATTTTCTACGTTTTCATCCATAATGCGGAGCATGCTTGTCCAGATTTCAATTCCGTCTTCTGTAATATCGCCAACACCGTCCATGTCAAAAATGACTTTTCCTTCGATGCCCTCGGCCATTTTTCGCCCCTGGAATGCGGCATCGATATCCCCGGTAAAACGGATATAGGTAGCCTCACCCACGTGCATGTCGATTTTGAGTTTCTGACGGCTGCGGGATACTTGATATTTCAGGCGATGAGAAAGGAATGCAGCCACATCTGCTTCAATTTCGGGCTTGGAAACTCCGGCGAGGTACGAAAGGAAAATTTCCGGGCTCTCATCCAGATATTCAGGGTTTCCGCAGGTGGTACATGGTCTATCGGGAAGTTTTGAATCTTTGATGGAATCATGGTAATCGGCCACGTCCACAAGTTCGCTGTGATCAGCTTCACAGTAGTCACAGTGATAAGGAGCAAAAAATGAGAGAATTGCCCCTTTGGACCCACCGAAATTGGCAACCATGTTGAACTGATCGATAATGCGGGAGGGACACTTGATAAAATAGATGCCATCACATTTGTCTTCGACAGTTTTCAGAAACTCAAGCCATTCTCGGATACCAAAGGACGTAATGCGCTTGATCCCGCTGAAATCAATTATCAACTTTCCTTTGATTCCTTCTGCTAACTGTTTACCACTGAAACTTTCGTCAATGACTCCGTTCAGTTGGAGAGCGGTTATTTTTCCTTCGACTACTTTTCTGACTTCAAGGCGATTTTCTTCAGCCATTTTCAACTCCAGAATATTTAGTTCGTGTCCTGAAATTCAATTTTTATCAAAATTGAGCATGTTTACGAAAACATGCTATTCAGAACACTTTAATAACTTCAAGGTCTTCATTCTTAATGTCCTGTGTCCAAATTTGGTGTAAACTTGAAAAGATCGTATCACAGGACATAAACTATTAGAGTTTAACTTTTATTAATTTCAGATAAGTGGAAATACATTTCCACAAAGTTCTTTTACCAGTTATACGACAGGATCTCATCTGTTTTTTAACTGATCGTAATAAAGTTTCAATCCTTCACGTAAAAAAACTACAAGTTTTCACGATTATATTGTGCTTCAAGTTGTTCGTTTCCGAAAATTCCCGGCCTGAAAAACTACTCCAGATAAAAATGAACGGATTTCGGAAGAACCGCAAAATCCCTGCGATTAACAGATAAGTCATAGTAAACAATGACTTCTGTCATTTTTTCGTTTTTTACTGTAAAAATACTTCCAATCCCGTGTTGGTAAATGTACATCATTCCAAGTCCAGCGCCCCCTCCGGAAGCGTCGATCTGTCCCTGATTCTGTAGAGCCCGGGATAAACCACCGAACACATGCTTGCGCCGAAGGCCACCAAAGGGATCTCTAACCGCAACAGCAAGCATTTCACCGTCAGTTCCAATCGAAAACAACGGATATTCAGATTCCTTAAGTTTAACAGAAGCTTTCCTGTCATGAGCATACGGGTGGTTTCCTTCGTCATCCATAACTGCATCGTATACTGCATTCATAAGAAGCTCATGGGTAAGCTCAGCAAAAGCCTCACGGACTTTTGGCGGTGCGCCCATAGCTTCACAAAATGAAGGAACCCATTGGACGATGTTGTGCAGATCCTCCGTGCCCATAATCCAGGCATCATGAATGCGGCCGGCCCAGCCAAGAAGATTTTTTAAACCATAAGCTTTATACTCATAAGCAAGGCGTCGTGTGGTATAAAGGATCTCCCACGAACGGATGGGTTCTCCTTCTTTACGGCCGATTACATGGTTCAGTCTTGGCTCTTTGAGCATATGTTCAAACATATCCCCCGGTTCATCGGAATTAATTAGAACGCATTGCCCGGGACAGATAGTTTTAGGGATAGTGAGATATGCCTTTAAAAATTTACGGTCAATAAAAACAACAGCAGGGTCTTTTTTCAGAATTTCAAGAGAAGGAGGATTGTCAAAAACCTGAAACTCAACTTCCGATGCAAAAAATATCTTCTCCAGCTTCTTCTGAAGCAGTTTGTCCGGGTGAAATAAAAATACTTTCGGCTGATTTTCCTGAGCCATCTTTGGTACCTCGTTCGTGTCAGGATTACGAATCCTCACGTTCGGTATCTTAACTGGAGATAGTTGAACCATCTCCAAGACCATTTGGTTCTCCTGATTATCGGCGGATTTTCGTTCAAGATCAAATATAAATTTTTTTTCTTAATTAAAAAACTTACAATTCTCTAACAATTATAATTTTGGTCAAGGAATACCACATCTTTTTTACACTATATTTTCAGTTACTTAAACCATGAAGGATAAAAACAATTTGAAGTAAATATCTGATTATAAAATTCTATTCAGAGGAAAATTTTATTTTGTGGTAATTCAAACTTCACAAACGCCAGCCTATGTTCTAAAATACCACAAGTATTACAGGCTATTTTTCAACCCTATCGGGTATCAGGTGATTAACATGACTACTGTTTTTGTACTGCTGTTCCCTCTTCTGACCACACAGACGGGAATCAAGTCTGAACTTCTCAAGGGAGCTTCCGAAGCTATGTCCAAAAACCAGAAAGACAAAGCTGCCACAATTTATGAAGCATTGAGGATCATCGACCCAGATAACCTTACTGCAATGAGTTCACTTGCAGCCATCTATCTTTCTACAAACCGTTCAGATACAGCATTGGATCTTTATCGAACAATGGTCTCAAATCATTGCGGTAACTCATGTAAAAAGAACTGTTACTCAAAAGATCAATGTAATTCCTTCCGAATTAATATAAATCGACTGTCTGTTGCAGCTACCGGTGATGACACAGTTCCCGTGAGTACAAGTATACCTGACCTCGCGCAGAAAGCGTTCAAAGAAGGTCTAAAACTTAAAAGTTCAAAAAAATACAAAGAAGCCAGGGATATGCTTACCGTTGCATTGAAGTTACATCCCGGCCTTATCGGCGTTTATCGTCATCTCGGTGAAATTTATGACAACCTGAAGGACAAAAAACAAGCAGACGAGTTTTATCTCTGGTACCTGAGGGTCAGACCACTTGGAGAAAACGCAACCCGCGTAAAGAAAAAGTTAAGCAAAGAAGCAAAAAATACTCTTGGCACAATAGATCTATCAAGCAGTTATGAATGCTACGTTAATATTTCCGGGCAGAATCTCGTAAATGCCAGGGATCGTATGGTCTCAACCCCTGTTAAAAAACTTGAACTTCCCAAAGGACGCTACGGAGTCGGTTTCATTTGTCCCAAGTACTTCATCGCCTATCGTTTCTGGGTAAATGTGGAACCCGGCAAAAAAACAAAACTTGACTTCCAGTATGGTGGCATTGCAGTCAATCTGAATCCCTGGGCCCGCATTTATATCGCGCCTAAGGATGGCCCCGGAAAAGGAAAGTTTATGGATGCCGGCCTGTTTGAAGTGATCGGTCTCAGGGTCGGTTCATACACACTTAAACTCGTAAGTTTTGATAAAAAGAAGCAAAAGACCATGGATATCACTATAAAGCCCAGAAACATCCTCAAAATCAATAAATGGTAATTCCCTCCAAAAAGAGCTAAAAAGTTTAAAAGGGTTGGTCGACATGATCTTTTAATGTCCTGAAATTAACTCTTTTCAGGTTTTTACGGGATTTTAGACCGCTTTCGGAATAAAACGATCGAAAACAAAATATTTCGAGTGTCAAATTGAATGATATTTCGAAATTTCAAGGCCATCGTATTACTCCGAAAGCGGTCTAGCTCAATGAAGACCTTGAAATTATGTTCAGGATGAAGGAGCTCCCCATGTCCGTTTCAATCCGAACAAACATCCCGTCGTTGAACGCTCAGCGAAACCTTTCCACCACACAGAAAAATCTGGATTTGAGTCTATCTAAACTATCTTCCGGATTGAGGGTTCGCAACGCTGCGGATGATGCAGCAGGGCTAGCAATTTCAGAAAAAATGAAAGCGCAGATCCGATCCCTGAATCAGGCTTATCGAAATGCAGCGGACGGAATCAGTCTTATACAAACTGCTGAAGGAGCACTGAATGAAGTCCACAGCATAATGGATCGGCTCCGGGAACTTGCAATCCACAGTGCAAATGATGTTTTAAGTGATATTGACCGGAGTTTTCTCAACGATGAATTTACGGAATTGATTGATGAAGTAGACCGCATTGCCCGTGTAACAGAGTTTAACTCCCATCCACTCCTTGATGGAACTCAGGCCACGGGGCTTGCTTTTCAAGTAGGAATTGGTCCCGATTCCGATGACCGTTTGATTGTCTCAATACCCAATTGTCGTACTTCACAGATGGGGACAGGCCTTTCCACGCTGAACCTTATGGGTGTTTCAACCGTTACGAGAGCCTTGCAGTCACTTGATGTAATTGACGCTTCCATTTATGATATCAGTGAAGTGAGAGCGAAACTTGGGGCTATACAGAATCGTCTTACTGTTACTCAAAACAACCTTAGCTCTTATGCAGAAAACCTCAGTGCTGCAAACAGCCAGATCAGGGATGTGGATGTAGCTTTCCAGACCGCAGAGCTCACAAAGGATCAGATTCTCATGCAAGCTGGAGTAAGTGTTCTTTCTCAGGCAAATCAGTTACCCTCAACAGCGCTTTCCCTGATAAACGGCAATTAACAATGGTATTTCGCAGTAAAGGAAGTGCCCTAGTCCCGAAAGAAGGACTCCAGGAAAACAACAGCAGAAGATCCAATTACAAGCATCAGAATTGAAAATGTAAAACCGTGATTCCAGGGATTCCTGAAATGACCTGCCAGTAAAAGACCCAACCCAAAGCCAAGAAAGGCACCTGAGATGGTTTTGAGGAACACTGGACCAACGCTGCGGCGACGAAAGTGCTCAAGGGCCCAGTGAGCCCAGGGAGCCGTTCCAAGCAGAAAAAAGCCAACAGCTCGCATTGTGTCAGAAAGGTTGAATTTTAAAATCATATCCAGAGAAATCACCAGAGCCATTATGGAATACACCCCAAGACATCGGGCACATACCCAGAATTTAAGCCTGCCCAAACCAATGGAAACACATTTGGAGCTACACTCTGAATGATTGTGGTGAGCTAGAAAAAACCGGTATCGAGGTCGGTCAGAGGTTGTCATCCAGGAGATCCTTTTCGGGCTTTTTATCAGGTTTTTTATCCTTGTCTGGCTTTACATCTTTTAGAACATCATCATCCTGAGGCTCTTCGGGCTCTTCCGCCGGCATGGGAGCAACGGTAAAATCTAATTCAGATTTTGAAATATTGTTTATCTTAATCAAGACTTTAAAGTTCCCACTTTTAAAATACCCTGGGGCTGGTACTGCAATTCTGTGAATAATAGTCCCTGCAGTATCTACTGAAGTAAACCGCTCTCTGATCAGCCGCATAGAACCATCTGTATTTGTGTAAAACCAATGGGATGAGATAACTGTTCCATAAACCGAGCGGGATAACTTAATTGAAAGTTCCAGAGGCTTTTGTGGATCAAGTTTAGTGAGGCAATTCGGATCATTGCACAGTGAAACTTTTTCAATTTCAGCCTCCCCGACTACAATGTGAAAACCGCAGGAAGCAAAAAAAACGCTGAAAAACATAAAAATCTTGAATTTAAGTTGCATATTAAAAATCCATAAACGCCTGGTAAATCTGCATCAGTAGAGATAAATACTCAAGTAAATTCAGTGAAAATCTTTTGAGTGCACAGGTTTCTCTATTTTTATAAGTTGCAACTCATACGGAGTCTCGGAATTTTCCCCTTTGCCATCTTTATCAGAAACCTTGATAAAATAGCGTTGCCCTGGATGAATCGGAGTAACGATATGACGCCTGCCTGTATAAATACCCTTTGAATCGGTCAGAACAAGGTTGCCGTAAGAGTCATATAGACTAATTACAGGATTAATGTTCCTGCCGCCAATTAGAGTAATCCCTGCCCTGGGAGGATCTGTCAACTTCCCGGGCATTGAGAAGACGTACCAGTCTTCGTCTCCCGCAGGATGAATGTAGGCTTTCACAGGCAGATTTACGCGAATAACATTAGCCTGATGACTTTTATTATTGGGTTCTTTTTCATCTCCGCGACTCGCGAGAGATGACTTGAACCGTATTTGATAGGGCATATCTGAGTTTTCGCCATTGAGTGACTTAATTTCAACAAAATGAGTTCCCTTTGAAGTAAATTGGTGTTCAATTTTCAAAGTTGAGCCTTCGGATTTCCAGCAACGACTTGAAGTTTTCATAAGGCACACCTCAGTTTTCATTCCGGGTGGATTTTTCAAGTGTATTGAAAAAAGGGAATCATTTGTAAAATTGAGGCGATAAACATCAATATCTTTTCTGTGAGTAATAAATCCTCTTATAAAAGAATCACCACTTTCAACGGTGTTCGCAGATTTGTGAGTATCATTGGGCTCTGTTTCAAAATTATCCACCTGGGGTTCGATGGAAACTTTAAACGAATATTTTTCCTTCAGTGAGTATTTTCCTTTTAAACTGGTCAGGCACATGTATTCAAAAAAGTTTTTCGAACGAACACGTCGGAGAGTAAGCATTTTTCCAACCCGAGTGTCAATTCTTGCAACGCTTTTTTTGTCTCCTGTATTCCAGAAAGAGAGTGCAATAGCTACACGAGAAGGTGGTGTCAAATCAATCCGATAAATCTCATCTTTTTCGTTTAGTTGAAAGAAATCCTGGTCTTGACCTGAGGACATGAACCCTCGAATTTCACTGCCAATAACTATAGGATTGGCTTCTGTCCTCCGATCATTAGGTTCAACTTCTTCTCCAGCACCAGGACGAGATAATTTCCAGAATAATGTATAAGTTTTTTTCAGATTATGCTCAAAAGTGTTTCCCCGTTTAGTGGAACCAACTTTGAAATAATATTTTCCCGGTGCAAGTGTCAAATTTACGATTATTTCTTCTTCATTGGGGCCGTTTATGTCCTGATGAACAATCTTCTGCTCTGCACGAGTATAGACCGAAAGAAATGTGTTAACATCTGGCACCGCTGTAAGCCTTGCCCACAGAATCTGCTTTTCGGTACCAGTAATTTCAAAGAGAAAAACATCCCTATCCGGAGTTAAGCCCTGAGGAAATTTATGCGGTTTGTTAATGTATCCCTTAGCCCCCACACCCGGTGGGAGAAACTGAGCCCACGTTGGATAATCATTGAGTTCTTTTTCATCAATAAGAGGAACCAGTTCCTTCTGATCCGCATCTTTCTGGGTTGGAATTGTAAGTTGAACCTTGGTAAACTCTTTTTTTCCAGATTTCCGTACGTTTTTTTCAGTGGAGTCTTTTTTCTTGCTGCATCCTGAAGCAAGAATTAAAAAAATAAGTAAAACGCCTAACTTTTGGCATTTCATGAGAAGAACTTACTCACCGAGGAGGGCAATGATTTTTTCCGTAACGTCAAGTGAAGGTTTTGCGTAAAGTAAAACCGTCGGATTAGCAGGATCATGAGCGATAATATAAGCATAACCATTGCTTGCCGCGACTGATGCAGCAGCTTTTTTCATCTTTACGGAAAATGGCTCCGCTACTTTCTGGAAGTCGGCGGAAAGTTTCTGCTGAAGTTTGGCAAGTTTAACCTGAATTTTCTTCACTTTTTCAACCCAGTTATCATAACGTGATTTGAGAGCAGCGAGGCGTTTTTTTCTTTCCTTGGCATTAAGAACACTCTGATTTTCCTGAAAAGCTTTCCAATCTTTTTCAATCTGATCTTTTTCAGTCTGAAGTGGTTTTTCCGCTGCTTTCCTTTCATTTTCAAATTTTTTCTGAAGGGTCTGCTGACTTGCAATGACTTTTTTTCCAGCAGCTGAATTTTTCAGCAATTTATTTGGATTAAACCACGCAATGTTCTGGCCAAACGCCGGAGCAGCAAAGGCTGTTATTACAAAAAAGACTGCAATAGTTGATAACTTCATGAAATATCTCCTTAAAAATAATATTGATAACAACTTAAATTATAAATTCTAAAATCTGAGGAATCGCATCCCCGAAGGAAAATACGCAATTTAAAATGGAAATTCAAATTATTCTCCACTATCGAGTAACTTTATCACGCTGTCCGTTATATCAACAGTATCATCGGCATGCAATACAACACCACGGAAAAGGGAAAGTACAATCTTGATTTTCTTATCTTCAGCAATACGCCGGCTGATATCTTTAACCTTATCAAGGATTTTCCCGGCATATTCCTCATTTAATTTTTCAACTTCCGCCTGATATCGATTCCTTAAAAGTGAACACTGTCTGAGTTTTAAGTTTTTTTCACTGGAAAGGGCTTTGGCATCTGCTGTATTCCCAGCTTTATTGGCCTTTTCTATCCTGTCCGTAAGCTCTTTAAGTGGTTCATTGCATGATTTTTCCCACTGTTTTTCCCGTGTGGCAAGTTCCTTGGATATCGCCTGCTGATGTTTTTTACCCCAGGCGGATTTATCCATGATGGACTTCATGTTGACAACACCGATTGGAATCGAGTCTTTTTTAGTGCAGGAAGTCACCAGCGCAATTGAAAGAACAAGGAAAATAGTTGATTTCATCAGAATGAGTTTCCTATGTTAAATTCGAAAACTATTGGCCGCTCACCAGGTTGCGGGTTGAATGGAATACCCCATTCAAATCGCAGAATACCAAGGAATGTGTACCATCGGAGGCCAAATCCCCATGAAGTGCGAAGATTTGATATAGAGTAATTTTCATTATCATCAAACGCATTACCTGCATCCACGAAAAATACACCTTTAATCATCATTTCCTTGAGAAGGTCAAACTCAAGTTCAAGATTAAAAATCAAAGACTTATCTCCGCCTTTTCTGAAGGAAAAGAGTCGTGCGCCTGGATCCGGTGAAACGGGGACGTCGATCTTGGGCCCGATACTGTACGGGGAGAATCCACGAATAGTATTAATTCCGCCAAGGAAAAAGCGTTCGAAAATGGGAACACCGCTCTTTTCCGAGGATGTGATAAGACCGATTTCAGCATTAGCTTTAATGACAAACGGACCCCAAACGGGATAATATGCCCTCAGATCAGACTTATATCTATTGAAAACATTCTGAGAACCAAATTCCGGACGTGCAACTTCAACGGAAGAATCCCAATACCAACCCTTAGTCGGGAACATCCGGTTATTACGTTTATCCCAACTTAAATGGGCCTTGAATGAACTTGTAATTCCGTCATTGAAAAGGTTAGCAACATAGGCCGTAGATGGAATCGTAAGTCTTGAAGTCGATCCGAATAACAAACTATTAGACGACGTGTCAATATTTACATCTTCAAGTTTATAAGTCAGATATATTCGCCAGAACGGGGTAAGATTATAACCCCAAGTCAGGGTTCCACCATTTGTAGTTCTATTGAAACTCTCAAATGAGAACAAGCTGTTATAAATAGAAAATGCAAAAAACCAATCAGTATCAAGGAAGTGGGGCTCAATAAAACGCAGAGTAAAAAGTTGCCTTAAGGATGACATCATCCCCTGAAGCATCAGGGTCTGCCCTCTTCCAAGGAAGTTCTGCTGGGTAATCTGAGCCTGAGCAAGGAAATTTTCAACGGTGGAGAATCCGGCTCCGATATTGAAAGTCCCGGTAGAAGTCTCAACAACTTTAATGATTACAGTAATCTGGTCGTCTCTGGTCCCTTTTCTCGTTTTAAGTTTTACATCTTTAAAGTACCCGAGCCGATAGATTCTGCGCTGGGATATTTCAATTCGAGTTGAAGAGTAGAGGTCGCCTTCATTTATTACAATTTCACGACGGATTACTTTATCCCGAGTCTTCGAATTTCCTTCGATTTCGATTCGTTCAATGTACACGAGTTTATTCGGTTTGATCTTGAAGTTGATACTGACCGTTTGTTTTTTCTCATCAATGGGAGAAACGGGAATGACGTTTACATAAGCATAGCCAAGATCCCGATAATAAGTCGTCAGTCGTTTAAGATCCCCAGCGACTTTTTCACGATTAAACCAGGTACCCGCCTTACTCTTGATTAACTTTGCGTGAAGGCGCTTGAGTTCCCTCAGGGCGTCCTTGTCACCTTTGGCAATACGCTTCATCAGAGCAGGTTTGCCAAGGAGAGTGCCACTTATATCAATATTTTCAATCTTAAATCGTTTACCTTCATCAATGGGAATGTGGATATAGACTTTATTCTGTGCTGAGGAGAATTCAATCTCTGCAGGTCCAACTTTTGCCTGAATATAACCATGATTAAAATAAAGCCCCTGAATTTTCATAAGGTCGGTCTTCAGATCGCTCTCTTTGAAAACACCGCTCTTATCATTCAGAAAACTGAAAATACCTGGAATTTTTGTTTCAATACCATTACGGAGCAGAGAAGAAGCAAATTGTTTATTTCCACTGAAACTAACACCACCAACTTTAACTCTGGGACCTTCCTCAATATAAAAGTGAACGTCCATAGAATTGTTTTTCTGGGGTTTGAGACCAGATTTTACCCGGGCAAGATAGAAACCATCTTCCTGATATCGCTGTTTAATCTTTACAGCGTTATCATTTACTGCACTCTCATCAAGGATGGTAGAAGGTTTGAGCGTCACAACTTTGTTGATGGTATCAAGATCAAGCTCTTTGTTCCCATGGACAAAAATTGTCTTAATTTTTGGTTTTTCCGTTACTGTAATAATCAGTGTCATTCCCGCTGAGGAATCAATGCTGTGCACCTGAATATTGCTGTATTTCGCAAGGTTCCAGATATTGCGCACGTCCTGAGCAAGCCGCATCTGATCATAAAAAGTACCACGTTTTGTAGATAGTACGTTTAAAATGGAGCTTTTACTTGTAAGTACGTTCCCTTTGATCTGAACATCAATAACAGGAACTCTTCGTCCAGGTATGTTGCCGGGAAGTTCCGTCGCAACCTGACTGAAAGCACTTACTGGTACCATGGATACCAGAACCAAAGCTAAAATTATAAAAATCTTTTCAGCCAGAAATTTCATCCGTCTGTTCCCTGTATACATCGCCTGTAATTACTCCATCCGCCAAAGTGATCTGTCTTGAAAAATTTGCAGCCATCTGAATATTGTGCGTAACAACAAAAAGCGTAGTTCCAAGTTTGGCATTGAGATCAAATAGCAGATCGTTTATTTTTTGCCCCGTTGTGGAATCCAGATTCCCCGTAGGCTCATCCGCAAATATTATTGAGGGCTCCATAACAATGGCCCTGGCAATGGCAACACGCTGTTGCTCACCGCCACTGAGTTGCCCTGGTCGGTGTGTTTTTCGGTGAGATAAGCCCACCAGTTCGAGGGCTCGATGTGCCTTGTCTGAAGCTTTCTGACGACTTATTTTTCTGATAAGGCATGGTATCATAACATTTTCGACAGCGGTAAACGCTTGAAGCAAATGATGAAATTGAAATACAAAACCAATTTTTTCAGCTCTATATGCCGCAAGTTCACGACTGTTATACTTGGTAATATCGGCTTCTTTAAAGTAAATCTTGCCACTGGTAGGTTTATCAAGACCGCCGAGAAGATGAAGCAGAGTGCTTTTCCCTGCACCGGAAGCGCCCAGAACCGCAACACTTTCACCATGAAGAATTTCAAGATCCACAGATTTGAGAATTTGAAGGGTCTTTTCCCCATGATTGAAATCTTTGACTAAATTTTTAACCGCCAATAATACATCAGTCATATAATTAAATCCGAAAACCTGAAAACAACAAGCACCGGGAGAGTTTTATTCCCGCCTCATGGAGGATTCAAAGCACTACCATAAACCAGATTGGAACTGAATTGTCAATTCAATTCATTATTATATTCAAACCGAACATTTCTAAATGACGTCCATTCAGAGAAACATCTTCCTCGGATGAAGAAATTCCATCAATTGTAAGATCGTTGTTTTTACCAATGATCCTGATAAAGACGTCCTTTCCTTTCCTGAAAATCAATCCATGTATGCGTGACATTCCGGTTCTAGAAAACTTCAGAAAAGTATCATCACTGCGACCGAAGGCAATCTCTCCCTGAGCAGGCACCGGTATAGTCGCTACAATTTCCCCGGATAACTCCACAAAGGACACGTTAAAAAATTCAATGTGTTCATTTACTTCTAAAAAAGTCGCCCGGAACAGAAATCGGCCGAATCCGAAGGTAAATGGAGTCTGAGTCGTAACTCTCTGCCCTCGTTCACACTGAACACCGTCACAAAAAACAGAAAGTGGCGAATCGTAGTTTTCTAGATATGTGCGCTTTCGTCCACAAAATACTTTGAATGCGTTCTCTGTTCCGTTCATTTCAGGCAAACTGAAGTTTCCTGAAGAGCCGAAAATGATCTCGACACCAGGAATCATCCAGACGGCCCGCGAATTCTCAGGGAAAAGAAGTTCAATTCTCGTGTAAATCCTCATTTTTTTAGTGCCGGACCTGTAAAACCATCCCGAGTGGTTTCTCCCGCTTCCACAATTCCCAGTGGCGTAACGATACATGAACGGATATTCGTTTGCACTGAGCAGCCGCCCCATACAACTGATTCCTCAGTAGTTATATTCCCCGTAATTCTGGCGCCTGGACCACAAACCGTAAATCTTCCGCACCGAACCGCACTTTCATCGGGTACAGAGTCGTCGATAAAAGCCCACCCATCTTCCTTCCGGTGCCAGATACCCTTTTCTGCAATGACGTCCCTAAATGGACCACTGGGACCCATTCCAAGAAGATTAAGATTGCCCCGAAGGTATCTTTCGGGGGTAGAGTGTTCAAACCAGTACGCCTCTCCCGTATCAAACACGCCTATCGGGGTACCGTTTTTAAAGTGGCCCATATAACCGTCACGAACAAGACAGGAAGGCCCTTCGGGGAGAATACTGAGAAAATCTCGATTAAGCACCTGAATACCTGTAAACATATGTTCTCCCGGCGCGGTGGAATTGCCCATAGAATCACGTGATAGTATAGAAGTAACATCCATATAGCCGTCAAAACCAATACTTCCCCATCTGGACGCATCGGGATCCCGACGCAGGACCATAGTCGCTATACGACCACTTTCTCTATGTTTTTCAATGACTTTTGCCAAATCTATATCAAAGATAATTTTTCCGTTTAAAACCACAATTGGCTCATCACCAGCGTTGCGGAGGCCTTGTTTCACACCTCCACCGGTTCCGAGGATCTGCTCTTTTTCCAGGGACCATTCGATTTCAACACCCAGGGCACTTCCGTCCCCAAGTATTTTTTGCAGTTCATCTCCAAGATGGTGTTGATTTATAACAATTTGATAAATCCCTGCTTTTTTAAGGGCTTGAATACTATACTCGATGATAGGAGTATTGAGTACAGGAAGTGCAGGTTTGGGCAACTGTTGCCCTAAAAGACCGAGCCTCGTACCATAACCTGCAGCCAGAATCATGGCTTTCATTTTACATCTCCCATTTTATGTTTATCATGAGCCAGATAGTTGCAACTATTACAAAACCGACAATGGCAGCAATCAGAACACCAAACGCAACTGCCTTTCTCCTTGCGTCTATCTCATCAGGATCATTATGAAGATTGGACCAGAAATGCTCATTTCCATCGGAATCTGCCATGAGATTGCTCATAGCTGAAATGGATTCGCGACGTTTCCGGATAGAGTAATATACGGCAAAAAATACAGTAAAAATGAGTAAAAGTCCGGAAATTGCAATAATTGTCAATATGATAGTCTGACCTGAGCGTTTAGTTCTACTTAAATTGCCTTCAGAAAACCGTTTGGTATCCTTGATAATCCCCATGCTCCAGTGATATCGGTCTAAAAGCCCACCGAAGAAATGAATATCATCGAGAACGTTGTATCCGCTTTTCCAAACAAGACCGTTTTTCTGAATATAGGTAAGCCAGCTTTTTGTGTGCGTGTCCAGATTGTCTATTTTGAGAGATTCCTCAAGTGCATTCTGTATGATTTTGGGATCATCGGCGTAGGGGTGAACCCAGAATGTAGTATTAGACGTAGCATTATGAATGGGAACAAAGGATAAACTGCTCTGGATTTTGTACATTCCGTACATTGAAGAAGTATCCAACTGAAAATTACCCTCGTAGTCAACTAAAGGAATCGTGTACGCACTGCGCCACTGATTCGGGGTGTAAATATCCAGCCAGTAGGGCCCTGTACCGAGACCTGTAAGTTGAATATTGAATGCCTTCTCCGGCGGAAGAATGCGCGGAAAATACCCAATAAATACATCATCTTCTAATCCACCAACATCATATTCCACTGAGGATGTTTTACCTTTGTTCGGACCTTCCAGAACTTCATATTTTATTTTAAAACTGACGCCATTTGTCATTGCATAAACGGTCATTGAATCCAGGCCCAGAGCATCAGTTTTCATATCGAAAGGAATTTCCTGCCCGTCGTTGATTTCAACCATGCATTTAAGTAATTCTTTTTTCACAAGATAGGGCAGGCAGTCAGCAGATTTAGGCACTCGAACTATTCCGTTTACAACAGTTAACCGGCCTTTAATCCTGAGCGGGGCCCCATCCTTTGTGTGGGCTTTAATGTAAAGAATATCCCGAATCCTGTTGCGAAAACCCCTTCCGTTATAAGCATGCAGCGAGACAGCATTTTCAAGATAGTCAAGCGATGCAGATGAAGAGGATGTTCCGGAATAATTTGAATTCTGCCCCCCGCCCTCTTCTCCGTAAATCCTTTTGAGTTCTTTTGAGCCATCAGTCAGCATAATCGATGATGTCCAATATTGGGTCCCGAGTTCTGTCTTTATTTTCCATTTCAGATTATAGTTACCCGGGTTTACTTTAGGAAAAATCGTATTGACGTTAAGGGCTTTTTCCCCCCGGCTCATCTCAGCTTTTCCAATGGAAATCGTGTCTCCATTTACTTTCATGGTCACTTCCACCGCAAGTTTTTTTACGGGAGTCGAGAGCTTACCTTTTCGCACAAAAATCCTGAATGCCCCCCGGGAACCGGATTTATAACTGGTGTTTCCATATATTCTAACCCAGCCCTTTATATTCATACGTGAAATGTAAATTCCAGTGCTCATGAGAAGTGTTGCCAGAACCGGTAAACCGATTATAAGCCACTTTTTTACCGGGGATGGTCTGAATGCAATTTGTTCCGTTTCCTTCATTTTTTCTCCATTCCCCTGCTTTTTGCGGCAGGCAGACGAAAAAGACACTTTACGAAATCATCGCACTCTTTTACCCCCAGACACTTATTCAAAGTTTTTACATCACCAAATTTGCCACTCCGGGCACGGCATCTTTTATCGACGATCTCTTTCAGCAGATTGTCAAATTCATTACTCTTCGTTTCCCCACTGCGGGAAAACACTTTGTCAAAAGCATTTTGACAGCTCTGGATTTTTTTATGCAATTTTTCACAATCGACTTTTTTCTGGCATCCCAGGCATGCAGCAACAACTATAATCAGAAGATACTTCATAAAACTCACCGGAAAAAGGGGAAATCCATGGCTTTTGAGTAGTTCGTGTCCTTACTGAATCGACACCTGACCAGAACTTGATCGTAATACATGACTTTAAATAGATGGAATTCAACCTGAGATTAATTTCTCAGTTTAAAACTGACTTAAGGCAGGAATGAACATCCTTGCAATCTTTCTGGGATAAACATTTGTTAATTTTGGCAGCGCGTTCATCTTTCCCGCCCGTAGATGTACATTTTTCAACAAATTCTTTATCAATAATGCCGGCATAATCAGCCATGGCTTTCTTTTTATCCGCAGCGAACTTGGGATCGTCAAGAGGCCGGCCCTTGGGATTTATAACTTTGTAGTTATCCATCATGCAGGTCATAAGCTTTTCTTTCATTTTTTCACAATCAACCTTTTCCTTACAGGATACAGTTGAAAAAAACGCTGCAGTAGCAAGTAAAACAACGGAAATTCTGCCCATAAAGACACCTTCCTTTCAAAATCAGAGCATACCTTAACACTGTAGCCCGTAATTTCCAATATCTTAAAAGACAGCAATCGTGTTTTTCCGACAATTACCGCTTTCGGAATAAAAAGATCGGAAACAAATTGAATGATATTTTCCAAATTCAACTCAATCTTACTGCTTCGTTACTGTCCTGAAATACCGAACATCAAATTTTTCGCCCGATTTTTGCTCAGGACAGTAACCGCAAGGTGTTGAATTTATTATAGTGGTCTGTTAGGATTTTTAATAAAATCCTTCGCGAAGCGAATTACAGGACACGAAATACGTCGATTGCAGTTTAATGGTTTCAGCCCTTTTCTGATTTCTTTACAAAAGTTGAAAAGTTCTGGTATTATGCATCATGTTTGGATTTCAAGCTTTTTTGAGAGGTAAAATACATGAATTATGTCCTTGATACCAATGTTCTTTTACACGACCCTCAAGCACTTTTCAGTTTTGGCGATAACGACGTCTGGTTGCCAATCTACATTTTCGATGAACTGGACAAGTTTAAAAAAGAACTGAGCCAGAGGGGAAAATCCGCCAGGGATGTAATTCGCAAAATTGAAGCCATGAGACAAAAAGGAAGTCTTGCGAATGGGATTCCCATGGGCGAAAATCTTGGAAGCATACACGTTGCTTATGCTAAAACAGAGCAACTTGATGTTCCTTTCGAATCAAATATCCGGATAATGGATAACGCCATATTAGCTACAGTTAAATCAATAATTGATGTCAAAGGTCGAGAAAATACGATTTTTGTCACAATGGATGTCAATCTGAGGCTCCGCGCGGATGCACTTGCCATAAAAGTCGAAGATTATGAAGGTGAAGCTCCTCGTAACATTGAAGAACATTACACTGGGTTTCAGACCGTTGTGATCAGTTCCGACCAGATTGATGCCCTTTATCGTGACGGTAGCGTCCCATGGTCAACCAAATCAATGGAACTATATCCCAACGAATTCGTTCTCCTGAAAAGTAGTGACGAAAGCCTTTCTCCCTCAGGAACTGCCCGTTATATTGAAGAATCGGGACTACTGAGGCTTGTTACTTTCAGTAAAAAGCGCGCTCATAGTGGTATTCGAGCACGAAACGCCGAGCAATCCTTTGCCTTTGATATCCTGCTGGATCCGGAAGTTAAACTTGTTACTCTTGTGGGTAAAGCTGGCACGGGGAAGACGCTTTTAGCAATTGCAGCGGGCCTTGAGGCCATGGAAACAGATCTTTACAAAACCCTTGTTGTATCAAGACCAATTTTCCCAATGGGAAAAGAAATGGGGTTTCTCCCCGGCGATGTGGATGCAAAACTGACTCCCTGGATGCAACCGATTTACGACAATCTTGAACTCATCTCTCAAAATAAAAACGGACTTGGCTCGACCTACAAAGAAGTAATCGCCAAGGAAAACATTCGCATTGAGCCGTTGACTTACATCCGCGGTCGTTCCCTCCCCAATCAATATATTATTGTGGACGAAGCTCAAAATCTCACTCCTCATGAGGTTAAAACAATTATTACGCGCTGTGGTGATGGTACTAAAATAATTCTCACCGGGGATCCGTACCAGATTGACAACCCCTATGTTGATTCTACAAATAACGGACTGAGCTACGTTGTTGAAAAATTTAAGCGTGAGCGTGTCGCCGCCCACCTTACTCTCCAGAAAGGTGAGCGCTCTCACCTTGCCGAACTTGCATCAAACCTTCTCTAACAGCGGATTTAACAATGCTCTCTCGAATAAAACTGATGGGCAGATTCCTGTGGGATCCTGAATCGGTTCTCGCAAGACCTGAAGGAACTCCACCTCCGGCTTTACTAAAATCGCCATTTCTATTTATTATATTACTTGGCATACTCTGGGCAGGTTATCACTTTAAACTCGCTCATCTTACTTGCTGGACTCCGGCGTTTTATTCTTCACTGAAAATGGCAGTTCTTCTAGGATCTATAGGACTTGCATCTTTATTATTACCATTTTTCAATGGCAGCAAAAAACTTGTTTTTCTCGCAATATTTTCTCACGCGGTGACTTTATTTGCATCACTTCCCCTCTGGCTCCTGTCCGCAGCTACCGTAACTGCATATTTTCTGATTATTAAACTTTTTAAAGGCTTTTGGCGCCATGCCGGTGTTATTGCAATCATTGCTACCATGATGATATTTTTCAACTTCAGGCTGTTTCCAGGAATTGTTTTCAGTGATTTCTGGGGTCTTGCGGGTCTCATGTGGGCATTTTTTATACCTCTTCGTCTAGTCTGGTTTCACTACCAGGTAACACGAAGTCCCCAGAATCCACCGGACTTTCTTGAGATTAATACTTATTTTTTCATGATCCCTGCTCCAATAATGCTTCCCTATATGTTTGCGATTCCTAGACGGGAAGAGATTACCGCTTCAGGAAATCCCGAAGACGAAATTCTTGCCCGAGGCGCGGTCTACATAATGGCTGGGATAGCATTTTATCTTGCTTATCAATCTTTTGACCGTTTTTTTATGGTTGTTGCAACAATTCCCGGTATGAAATGGATCCTCATCCCCTGGAGTTATCCATTTGAGCCAGTTTTTTATGCCCTGGGCTCTGCCTATGTGATAACAGGTCTTTATAATCGTTTGGGGGCATCAGTCACTTTGGCGTTTCGGTCTCCCCTCAATTCGAATTCCGTACTTGAATGGTGGCGACGGTGGAACGTTCATTTCCGTGATATGCTTGTGGAAATCTTCTTTTATCCCTTTGTCATGGGAAAACGACAGAATCCCTATCTCCGTTTATGGGCAGGCACATTCGGAGTTTTTATTATCGGCAGTACAATCCTTCACTGGGCGATAAAGCATTATTTCGGCATTAATGATACGGTTTTTTACTGGAGCATGCTGGTTGAAAACTCAATTATGTTCATAGCCGTTGGTATTTTACTTCATATCGAACGCTGGCAGACAGACCTTGCCATTGCCCGCAGGCGACAAGCCCGCCTTGAAGGGAGAACGCTTCCAGCCCCCTTACCCATCCCCTTGTGGCGTCGGATTATAGCTTACCCTATAACGTATTTTATTGTATTTGTTTCCGTTATGGGCGGATACAGTTCAAATCTTATTATCAACGGAACCTATGTAGATCAGGGTACTGCCGTAATGTATCATGCTCAGAAACAAAGTGGACAAAAGCGTGCCTTTTACATGCAGAAAGCTGATGAGTACTTCACAAGAATCCTTAAAAACACTAACGATGTAAGTTCCCCATGGAAAATCAAAGAACGCCATGCCGCAATGAAACTCATCAGTCTTCGACTTGCGGAGGGAAAACCTCATGGAATTGAAAAATTATTAAGAATTCTTTCCTGGGATGAGTCCCTTTCGAAAAAACCTGATGATCTCCGTCGGAAAATAGACTATGAATTAAACGTAATGAAGGGAATCTCAGGAATCAAAAGAATGCTGAGGGGAAAACTGGAGGGATAATATGAAACTAACTGCTTTTGTTATATTGTTGTCTTTTGCTTTTGCGGGTTGCAGCGGGGAAAAAAAGAAAGAAAGTAAGGAAAAAACTGTTCAGAAACCTGCACCGGAAGTAAAGCAACCGGACCCTGTACCCGACAATAATGGGGGCATTAAAATTCCGGATATTAAAATTCCGGATATCAAGCTTCCTGATGAAATAAAGGATGCCGCAAAAAAGTTTGATGAAGTTACTAAAAAGGCCAACGATCTGCTTAAAAAAGTTGAAAACAGCGGGGACAAGGCTTTGAAAGAACTGATTAAAAAGCTTGAAGTTATCAAGAAAGACAAACTTGAAGAAATTGATAAGACGATCAAGGGACTTCAAGAAAAAATCGCTGGCAATAAATCTGCAAAACAAATGATTAAGGCCCTGCAGGATTCCATTGACGCACTTCATAAAGCTCGTAAAAAATTCCTTGACGACATCGATGCAAAAATAAACGAACTGACAAAATCATTAAAGAAAACAAAATAGAAAATTTTTCACAAAATGCGATTTCCCTTAATTAGTTAATGTCCTGTAATACCCAAAATCAAATTTTTCGCCCGATTTTTGCTCAGGACAGTAGCCGCAAGATGTTGAAAATATTACTAGTGGCCTGTTAGAAATTTTAATAAATTTCTTCGCGAAGCGAATTACAGGACACGAACTAATTAGTTAATGTCCTGTAATACGATCTTTTCAAGTTTTCACCAAAATCCGACACAGGACATTAAGAATGAAGGTCGCTATCGGCATCTGCTATGCAGTTGCCTTTCGCCTCCGCGCTTCGCTGCGCGAGAGCGCTATGCTTGAAATTATTGTAGTGTTCTGAATAGCATGTTTTCGTAAACATGCTCAATTTTGATAAAAATTGAATTTCAGGACACGAACTAATTAGTTACTGTCCTGAAATACAGTTTTTCAAATTTTTTGCCCAATTTTTGCTCAGGACAGTAACCGCAAGGTGTTGAAAATATTACTAGTGGCCTGTTAGGATTTTTAATAAAATCCTTCGCGAAGCGAATTACAGGACACGAACTAATTATGGAATTTGAATCAGGGCTTTTTGAAAAAATGACTCAAGTAATTTTTTCTCGGATTTATCAAATGAAAGTACAGAATTTTCAATACTTATCCTGAAATACCCAATAGGTTCTTTACGCTTGACAACCATATAATTAAAATCCGAACGCCCGATTTCGCAGTTAATGTTTTTCTGTCCCGTATCCGGATTAAGAAATATTGCAAATTCACCAAAATAGCCAACGGGATTATAATTATACATATTGCAGTAAGTTTCCCGCTTACCTTTTTCAAGGATATATTTTTTTATTTTCAGGAAATTATCCGTTGTTAACACTGAATCTGAAGTGCTTTTATTTTCAATTTTTTTACCGGAGCAGCCTACAATTAGATTCAATAATGCAGTGAAAATTAGTATCTTCAAGTTAGCTCCGTGTTCTGTAATTCGCTTCTCGAAGGATTTTATACTGAAATATCATAACCGGCGTCGGAATATTGCTATACCGAGAATCATCAAACTTGCAAAAAGAACCGGGAAAGAAGACTGCTTCGAACCGGGTGTAGTGCATGCACAGTTATATTCCGTTTTACATGTATTGCATGGTTCATCCCCGCCGTCAGTTCCTGTATCTGTGCCAGTATCTGTGCCAGTGTCGATGCCAGTGTCAGTTCCCGTGTCGGTCCCCGCATCAGTGCCCTCAGGAACGCAGTTTCCGTTGATGCATGTGTCAGTCCCTGTGCATGAATGTCCGCAGGAGCCGCAGTTAGCATTATCCGTGAGAGTATCAACGCATACACTGCCGCAAAGTGTGCCTGAAGCACAGACGCAACTTCCCTCTACACAGGTGGTGCCACCGGGACAAGGAGAAGTGCCACCATCGGGAGTGAAGGATGCGTTGAAAGTATAAACTCCCTCAAGCTCCACGGCACCATCAACATAAGTATCAATTACAATGTAGTACCGCCCTGGATTAACATGAGTTGAGAGATCAATATGAGCGCGGTCTATACATGCTGTTTCCGAAAGCTCGCTCAACAGGTGAATGTCGGGATCCAGCCCCGCAGCATCATTTACTGACGCCGTAAGAGTTCCCGGCTGACATGTATCAAACTGGTAAACGAATTCGCGGCCGTATTCGTCGAGATCAGGATTACAACTGTAATAATTGAAGTATCGATAACCACTCGTGGAAGTATCCCGTGAATCTGAATACGGAAAACCGTTTATTTCAATTGGATCCGTAATATAACCTTCACCTTGAGTGACGGGAGCAGTAAAATATTCTTCGATCAGGTCCCATAATTCTGTATAGCCGTTGTCATAACCAAGAGCCCAGTATCCCACACCACCAATCTGCTGTTGCAAAATCAGGTCGTATTTACAGCGCAGAGAATTTTCATCCTCGTACCATGCCTGATGCCAGGAGCCGCTAGCCTGCCAGATGAGGGCACTGTTACAGATTCCCGCATCCCATGTTGGGGTGCGACCACCGGCAATTATGGATCTTGCAGAGGCATAAGTAACTGTACCAACGTGAGAATTTACAGAAGAAGGCCAGGAAGACCCAGCGGTAATCCATTCACGTCCGTAATAGGGAAGCCCCGCGATAATTTTATAGCGGTAAGACTCACCCACAGCTTTTGCTGCTGTGGCAACAGATCTCAGAACGTTACGAGTGGAAACACTGTCCCAGGTGTCCGTTGAACGAAACATCCCCGAAGGTCCCGCGTATGTTGAACCGGAATAAAAGTAGTCATAAGCCATTATGAAGTACAGATCCAGCGTCTGAATAATCCTTGGAAGATCAATACCACCAGACCAGTCAACGGCGGGCCCTGCCATGGATATAGTTTTCGTCGTGAGTCCGCGGGAATCCAGTTCTGCCCGAATTGCATTCAGGAAATCCCCAAACCCCGTGGCCGCGGCTCCCTGAACGAACTCAAAATCGATATTAATACCATCAGCGTTTCCAAGGACCATCTCGTCAACCATGGCTTCCGCAAGATTGTTACGGGTAGTAGCGTTATTCACAATTGTAGTAATTGCACCACTGTCCATGAGGGTAAACACCAGCTCAACTTTTACACCATTGTTATGAGCAGTAGTTACAAGGTCGTTGTCAGGCCAACCTCGCCTGTTACCGAGAGTTCCGTTTGTGTTGACTTCTACTGAAAAGAAGGCGATGTGGCTCAGATCCTGCCAACGAATGTAGCTCAGATCTGTGATCCAGTATGGAAGGTACCCATAAACGACTTTGTTCGGAGCCTTGAAGTTATGCCCCTGAGCAGGATTTCCGTAGTATCTTTGTGTAGGCAAAAAATCCTGATGTTGCTCAAGCTCCAGGGCATGAATCGACTTGTACTCCATCTCCTGCGCAAAAGCAGCAGTATTGACAAAGAAGAAAGTAATTATTAAAGAAATGAGGATGGAAATTTGTTTCATGTGTTCATATCCTTGAAACAGTTGTTTTCACTGATGGTTTCTCATGCCATGCGTTTCCGAAATGTTCAAATTTTCGGATGGACGCACAGTCACGAAGTTTATATTACCTCAAAAAAAGGTCCGGCAAAGATATGTTTAACTTTTATTTCTTTTTTATTTTATCGGCCTTTATTATCTCATCAATTCTTACCCTGGTATCTTCGTATTTGAATCTGAAACACCTGTCTCCTGAAATTCCTGAAGAATTTCGCAATGATGTATCTCCTGAAAAATATGCAGACAGCCAGAAATACACTCGTGATCGCACCAGTTTTGGAATAATCGCCTTGCTTGTTAATTCACTGTTATTTCTTGGATTCTGGTTTATTGGCGGATTCAACTATGCCGATTTGATTGCGCGGAAGATCTCTTCTCATTATATTCTCCACGGTCTTGCGTTTTTTGCCATCCTTGGGGCAGCTCAGTGGATAATCTCCTTGCCATTCTCCCTGTATTCCACTTTTGTTATTGAAAACCGCTGGGGATTTAACCGCACAACAGTCGGAACCTTCATTTCGGATCGCATCAAAGGAATTATTCTTTCAACTATCGTTGGCGGGCCCCTTGTTGCCTTCATTATATGGTTTTTCTCCGCCATGGGATCCATTGCGTGGCTCGTTGCATTTGCTGCTGCCGCGGGGTTTTCTATCATCCTGCAGTTTCTAGCCCCTGTAGTAATAATGCCTCTCTTTAACAAATTCACACCCCTCGAGGATGGTGAACTGAAAGAAGCCATCACTCAAATGTGCCATAAGGCAGGATTTCCATTTGCCGGGGTTTACATCGTAGATGGTTCAAAACGATCAACGAAAGCTAACGCTTTTTTCACAGGATTTGGAAAAACCCGTCGTATAGCCCTTTATGACACACTGGTTAATGAGCACAAAACTGAAGAAATTATTGCGGTTCTGGCCCATGAAATCGGACACTGGAAACACGGTCATATCCGAAAATCCATGATTCTGGGCCTCGCGGAAATGGCATTCATGTTCTGGCTCATGGGAATGTTTATCAGCCGGGAAGGACTTTTCCATGCATTTGCCATTGAAAACATCAGTGTCCACGCAGGAATGCTTCTTTTCGCAACACTATTTTCCCCTCTTTCCAGTCTTACTGGCATCGCACATCTGGCCCTGAGCCGCCGTAACGAATTTGAAGCTGATGCTTTTTCAAAGGAAATTACAGGAAACTGGGAAGCCCTTGCTTCGGGCCTACAGCGACTCAGCCTTTCGAGTCTATCAAACCTGACCCCACACCCACTGCATGTTTTTCTGAATTACAGCCATCCTCCAGTTACCGATCGAATTCGTAAACTGAGAACACTTCCGGAGACCGCTTCATAAGTAAAAGGATCGCCAGATTAGACCGCTTTCGAGGTAATACGATTGTGACTCGTTTTAAAGAAATGCTTCAGGAATGAGCCCCCTCTATGGCATTCCGCTGCGCGAAATTGCCTACCTGTTTTCCCTTGCATTTTTGCAAAGCAAAAATTGCTTGCCTGTTCCTGCTACTGATTTCCTGTTTCCCTGAATTTTTTTAACAGGGACTCAGGAGTCAGGCAAACAGGATCAGGATCAGGTCGTAAACATTTAACATCAAAGTAAAATTACAAATGGCAGGATGAAAACAAGTACTTTTCCCGTTTCGTTCCTTTTACTCCGCAAGCAGTCTAGAAGCAATGCT
>JAHJMN010000067.1 GCA_018821305.1 Myxococcota bacterium | reverse complement strand
CCATTGCGCCACAAAAAGCGCCGCCTTTGGCGGGGCTTTTTGTGGCGCAATATTTTGTAATATCAATTTTTTTTAAAAGCGGTTGGATTCACGGAGGGTTGGGAGGAGATGCACAGGCCGGCCGGGGAGTTTCAGAATCCGGCCGGTGTGCATTTCAGGAGAAAGAAAGATAACAAAAAAGTAAAAGTACTCTCATCCGACGGAAACCATTTTCCGGGGACTTTTTATTATCGCCGGGGTTTTGCAGCGGTTGCATTTTTTTTTCGTTTTTTTCGGGGGGGGAGGGTTTGGGGGCCTTCCTCCTGTTTCGGGTGGATTTAAAGCAAAGATTGCTTGAATTTGTTGGATTCCGCGTTCGTAGAACGCCTTTGGATAGCCCAGTGCTTCAGCTCTGGGTTAGGTGTGCCCCCCACCCCATTGCGCCACAAAAAGCGCCGCCTTTGGCGGGGCTTTTTGTGGCGCAATATTTTGTAATATCAATTATTTGTTAATTCGTTTAACAACGTAATTTCCGACAGGAATGTTCTGTTTAGATGATGTAGCTCCTGTTTTTCAATGTAGCTTTTGACTGATTCCAGATTAGAATAACTCACCGAAAATATTGAATAGCCTTCCTGCCAACTGAAATGCCCATAAGATGGTCTGACTTTTTCGTTAACCCAACTCGTTGTTGTTCCTTTTATTATTTGCAGATATCGGGAATTGCTAATTGATGGATGGATTTGAACCAGTATATGGATATGGTCTTCAATTCCATTTATTTTGATGATCTTGCATCGATGGGAATTTGATACATTTATTATTATTCTATACATATCTTCCCGAAAATATTCCTTTATTAAATATTTTCGGTCCTTTGTAGAAAATATAATGTGATGGAAACTGCAATTGTATGTATTTGACATTTTTGCCTCCTGGTTTTTATTTTCTTCCCATTTTGAAAAATGTTGCGTGTTTCCCTCGTTTTTCCAGCGCCGCCTGCGGCGGCGCTGGAAAAACGAGGGGGGGCGGGGACGTTTCCGATCCCGGAGCTGAAGCTCCGGGCTATCCAAAGGCGTTCTGGTGAACGCGGAGGTCCGGTGGTTTCCATGATGGGCTTTGGTTGTGGGCGGTTCTCGGTTCTGGCGATCGCGGATTCCGATTTCCGGTGGTTTCCTTGATGAGCGGTGGTTGTGGGCGGTTCTCGGTTCTGGCGATCGCGGATTCCGATTTCCGGTGGTTTCCTTGATGAGCGGTGGTTGTGGGCGGTTCTCGGTTCTGGCGATCGCGGTGGTCCAGTCGTTTCCGCGTAGGACTGTGGTTGTGGCCAATATCAATGGTTTTTGCGGTTTGCATTTTGTATATTTTAAAAGAGGTTGGATTTAAAAATGGATGGTTTGGGAGGAGATGCACGGGCCGGCCGATGGTCACAACATCGGCCGGGTGTGCATTTTGAAGAAAGAAAGCAAATGAGAAATCTTACGCCACCCGGAAACCATTTTCCGGGGACTTTTAGTTAGTTCGTGTCCTGTAATTCGCTTCGCGAAGGATTTTATTAAAAATCCTAACAGGCCACTACAATAAATTCAACACCTTGCGGTTACTGTCCTGGGCAAAAAATCGACGAAAATTTTGATTTCCGGTATTTCAGGACAGTAACTAATTATCGCCGTCGTTTCCGCTCGGTTGCATTTTTTTTTGTTTTTTTTCGATTGTGGGATTTTTTAGTATAAAAACAATCATTAATGTTTTTGGAAGGGTCCTTAGAAAGGGTTATTGACAGCGGAGGGGGAATCTGAGATTAGTCTCTGACCTTTTTCGAGGAGGTTTTTTATGAGACTTTTTTTCAATATAATCATTCTGACTTTTGTTTTGTTCATTGCCGGTTGTGACGATGATGATGGGAACAATCTTGCTAACAACTCATCTAATAATAATAACCACACAAACAACACCCAGACAAACAACAATAATACAAATAATAATACCGGCAGTTGCGGAAACGGCATAGTCGAGGAAACCGAACTGTGTGACGGTGACTGTCCGGAGCTCTGTGCCGATGGCGATGCATGCACGATCGATGTCATGGTGGGCACTTCGGAAACCTGCGATGCAACCTGCACATTTACCGTCAAAACCGCTTGCGTCGATAACGACGGCTGCTGCCCTTCGGAGTGCGATACTTCAAATGATTCAGACTGCGGAGTTACAAAGCCCGTCGTCGTTCTGGTAATATCAATCCCATACAATAATGATCCGCGCATCCGCTCCCGCATTACCCGTTACCGGGAAGACCACCCCCTTTACAATTTTTATGAAATACTTCTTGAAATAAATGATGACCCCGTAACTGATATGACCGCAAGGGGCGGTGAAATTAAACATAATTTCGTCGAAGTACGTAACAGTATCAAACAGTTTCAACTTCAAACGGGGCGGGTCATCGGCGTATGGCTCATCAGTGAGAACGTTCCGCGAATCTGGCGGGAAGAAAGCATTTTTGCAATTCCTTCAGCTTTCAAGGCAAGTATTTATCCCCTCACATCCTTTGCTGATGATTATTACATTTCTTATGATGCAATGGTAGGCGGATTTGTGGAGTATGAAGGGGCAACTATCGGCCGCAGTCGCGGAGACGGTTATCCATCTGACATATGGGGAGCCGTTCTGACTCCTCCAGCGGGTTTCGGTGATCCTTATGAAATGATTGTGGACTTTTTTGATCGCAATCACGAAAACACACTGGCACCAGCGACCCAAACCGCTCTGCTTTACTCTGATACCTTCGGATTCACTTCAGCTCTTCCCGGAGTTATCGAGAATTCCGAGTGTTTTTCCTCTGATGATACGGTTTTCCTCGGTCCAAACACCACGGAGGAACTTGGGGGATTCAGTTCATTCTATTATATTATGGTACACAAGCAGGGAGAAGGGTTTGTTCCGAGCGGTTCATCGGGGTGCCTCATGGCAAATGGTGATGCGGAAATTGCCGAACTTAATACCTGGGCCGCTACGCAGTGGTTTACAAACCAACTTGAATTCCGCAAAATCGGAGATGATCGCTGCTACTTTTTCAGCATGCTCATTGACTCGGAATCCTTACCGCTTGCGGATATCAAACAGACTCTTGAAGCGTCGCTTCCTGCCCTCGCCTGTGCAGACGGCCAGTGCGTGATTTACGTTATGGACGCTCTCTTTGGAGACGCATCCGGCATTCCTAACGACGGTCAGTGGGCATCATTTCCCGCGCAGCAGGATGCTTTTGAAACACTCTACAGCAGCAATCTCTCCGCGGGGAATGTTCTGTACAGTTATATTTCAACCCATGGTAGTCCCGATTATCATCATTTCGGAATCACTTCCCAGTCAGTTTTTGAAAGTTCATTTTCAGCTCTTGTCTATGAACTTCAGGCTTGTTCAACAGCTGATATCGCCATCACTGACATGAATATTGCGTCGTCTTATCTGTTTTTCGGCAACGCTCAAGTTGTAACGGGCTATGCCCAGCCGTCACTGATTCAATGTGTTGACAACAACTGCTTTGATTTTGCCAGATTTTTAAATATCCGCGCCGGTCAACCCCTCGTTGACGCCCTCTTTGACCGTGATTACAGCATGCACATATATATGGGCGATCCCCTCCTGACCCTACCCACTTGCGTATCAACTCACTAGACCGCTTGCGGAGTAATACGATTGTGACTCGTTTTAAAGAAATGCTTCAGTAATGAGCCCCCTGATTTCCTGTTCCTGCTACTGCTTACCTGTTTCCCTGAAATTCTAAACAGGGACTCAGGCAGTCAGGCAATCAGGATCAGGCTCAGGTCATAAACATTCAATATCAAAGCATAATTACAAAGACCGGAAGCAAGTATTCACTCTTTAGATTTCGATCCTTTTACTCATAAAGCGGTCTAGTTGTTTCAGGAATGGGCGATGGTTTTGGGGGCGCCATTTCATGGCTGGATGCGTGGAGGCGTTGGGTCCAGGGGTGAAGGATGCGGTGCATCCTTCACCCCTGGCTATTGAAGATAAGGAAAGTTTTGGCTCTCAACATATTTTTTCTACGAAAAAATAGTCTGCCGCCGATGGAGCGTTTTTCTGCAAAAATCGCTCTTGATAGTGTCATTTCATGACGAACGGGTCGAGGGCCATAAGGCCCGCGACCCTTTTTTGATTCCGTGTGTTTTTGATTTCCGGATGAGGTATGGATGGTTTGGTTCCGCTCATTTCCCTGATCCTGATTCTGATTACCTGTGTCCCTGAAATTCTCACAGGTAATCAGGGCGCAGGCAATCAGGATCAGGTCGTAAATATTCAATATCAATACATAATTACAAATGGCAGGATGAAAACATTCACTTTTCCCATTTCGATCATGGATAATCAGGTAGGCATAAGTCTTGTGGTTTTTACGATGGGCTGTGGTCTACGAGGCTCGTTACGAGAAAAATGCTTTGCTCGTTGGGGGAAAAGTCATTATTGTATGCGGCTATGGATTTAGTGCCTTTTTCCAGTGATTTGAGAAATAAAGCAGTACTTGGGGAGTTTCTCCATAATCTGCCCCGTACCCCCGGTGTATACATCATGAAAGATGAAAACAGTGGCGTGATCTACGTCGGAAAGGCAATAAACATTAAAAACCGTGTTACTTCGTACTTCCGCAAGGGGGGAGATACCCGGTTTTTCGTTCCGCGCCTCGAACATGAAGTGGCCAGTATTGAGATTCTCATGGCTTCGAGTGAAAAAGAAGCCCTGCTTTTAGAAAACAATCTCATTAAGGAATTCCAGCCTAAATATAATGTTAATCTCCGGGATGACAAAAGTTACCCCGGAATAAGTGTCGATGTGGAAAGCGATTTTCCCCGATTCCGTCTTGTACGTGGGCTTCCCAAGGACGACGAGAATCTTTATTTCGGCCCCTATAATTCCTCAAGGGGTGTAAAGGCTGTTTTATCCTTCATTCATCGCCATTTTCGCTTCCGTACCTGCTCGGATCGTTTTTTCGAATCCCGTCGCAGGCCCTGTCTTCAGCATCACATGGGCCGCTGCGCCGCTCCCTGCTGTGGTCTCATTGAAAAAGAAGCGTACCGGACACTGGTGGATCAGGCCCTGATGTTTGTGCGTGGCGAAAACGAAGGTCTGCTCACGCTCCTTTCCGAACGCATGATGACATTGAGTGAAAACATGGAATACGAGCAAGCTGGTGCCGTGAGGGATACAATAATCGCCCTCAAGTCAATGATTGTGCCCCAGAGTGCCGTTTCAAGCGACTTTGTGGATCGTGATGTCATTGGCATGGCCACGGAAGAAGAACTTACATCTCTGGTGGTTTTAGAAGTACGTCGGGGAAGCATTCTCTCTCATCGGCAGACAATCATTGAAAACCCTGGTCTACCTGCGGATGAAATGCTTGAAATGTTTGTCATTCAGCACTACTTTTCCGCAAAAAGACTCCCGGCGGAAATCATTGTTCCTGATGGTATCGACCTGAGTTCTCATCTTAAGGAAATTATCGAGGAGAAAACCGCTGCAAAAGTTTCCCTTCGAAGAGCAAAAGATGAGCATCTGCGCAGCCTTATGGACATGGCGGTTTCCAGCGCGCGAAACAGCCTGCGCCTGAACGTGGATTATGATAACGAAAGTCAATTGAGGGCTTTGGCCACGCGACTTAAAATGCGGTTTCCAATCCATCGTATGGAATGCTACGATATCAGTCACTTTCAGGGAGCCAATGCCGTGGGCAGCATGGTTGTTTTCATGGACGGGGAGCCGGCCCGTAAACTTTATCGAACTTTTAAACTTCGTCGTGCAACAGGTGGTGATGATTACGGTGCCTTGAAAGAAGTCATGGAGCGGCGCCTTGCTCACGCCGGGGAAAAAGACTGGGAAATGCCTGACCTCATGGTCATTGATGGTGGCAAATCTCAACTTCAGGCGGTTTTGCGTGTGTTTGCCAAACTCGGAATATCCTACGGCAGCGTTCCCCCGGCAATTATCGCTCTGGCAAAAGAGCGGGACCGTGACGGAGCGCCGGATCGCATATTCTTACCGGGTGTAAAAGATCCTCTCCCCGTGCGCGGAGGTGGTCGTGAACTTCTGATTCTATCGAAAATTCGAGATGAAGCACATGATCACGCCATAACCAGTCAGCGCCTTGCACGGGAGCGTGATTTTCTGCGCTCATCCCTTGAAAATCTGCCGGGAATCGGGAAAAAGAGGGCTATGATCCTGATGAATCACTTCCGAAGTATTGATAAACTCGCAGCTTCCGACGCACAGACCATTGGGAAACTGCCGACTTTCACCGAGGCCCTGGGAGACAGAGTCTTAAAAGCCCTAAAAACCGAAGAACCAGAAATGAGCGAAACCTGAGTGAGCGATATCCCGGCCACTTTATACATGAAAATGACCCCAGCGAAACGACGTGAGCGGCAATCCCAACGTAAATTTAAGCGAAACGAAGTGAGCGACAAATTTACAATTGAGCGAAACAAAGTGAGCGGAATGTTTTCGACGCCGCAGGCGCGGGGAGTCCAGAGGGGGCCACGCCCCCTTTGTGCCGGTTCAAGGGGGATTGGGGGGAAGTCGGAATCCCCCCAACTGAGAGGTTTAAGGAGAGCTGCGCTCTCCTTGATTAATTATGAGAAGATTAATTTTATTATTAAAAACGGCGTTTCAAATAATGCACAAACAGAAATGAGCGAAACGAAGTGAGCGCTATCCCGGCCGCTTTATACATGAAAATGACCCCAGCGAAACGAAGTGAGCGGCAATCCCAACGTAAATTTAAGCGAAACGAAGTGAGCGACAAATTTACAATTGAGCGAAACGAAGTGAGCGGACATTTTTCAATACATAAAAAAGAGGAAACCTGATGAAGAGAATACACATTATTGATGCAACTGCTTATATATTCAGAGCTTTTCACGGCATCCGTGAACTTACATCCCCATCGGGGTTCCCCACAAACGCAATTTATGGATATATCCAGATGCTTATTTCCATCCTTAAGGAATATCGCAATGAGCCGGTTTTAGCGGTTTTTGACTCGGGGAAACCCAGCTTTCGGAAGGAAATCTATGATCTTTACAAAGCAAACCGGCCTGAAATCGACCCGAACCTGAAAATGCAGATTCCCAAATGCATCGAGTTTACTTCTCTCATGGGGATTCCATCCTTTTCCATGGATGGATTTGAAGCGGACGATATCATCGCAACCTATGCGAAAATGGCGGAGAAACAGGGTTACAGCGTGGTCATTCACAGCTCTGACAAAGACCTGATGCAACTAATCAATGACTCGGTAATCCTGTATGATTCCATGCGATCGAAAACCTATAACGCTCAGGCAGTGCGCGAAAAATTCGGCGTGGGGCCGGAACTCGTAGGGGATCTGCTGTCTCTCATGGGCGATTCGTCAGATAATATTCCCGGAGTTCGTGGTATCGGGCCCAAAACCGCTGCGAAACTTCTCGAGGAATACGGAAGTCTTGATAAAATCCTTGAAAATGCGGCAAATACCGGGAAGTCCGTGGCGACAAAACTGACGGAGCATCTGGATGATGCCAGACTTTCAAGGATTCTGGTTACCCTGAAAGAAGATGTCCCCGTGACATACGCTCTGGAAGATATAAAACACGGAGATATTGACGCTGATGTCTTGAAGAAAGAACTTTCAGAACTCGGATTTGGCAATTTCCTGCGGCAGGTTCTGGATTTCCTTGGGAACCGTGTAGTTAAAAAGACAGTGCCATCGAAAACCTTCGAAATTGTCGATATTAATGACGAAAATGATGCAGCAAACATGGAATTTCCCAATGGCATGGCGATTTATGCGGCCTGGGGAAAAGCAAATCCTCTGACGGATGACCCCGCAATTATTGCTGTTAACGGCAGTAAAACATGGGTTTTTTCCGTGAAGGAAGATCTTTTCGGGGTTGGTCTCTTCATGGATCAGATTGGGAGTATCCTGCGCCCGTTTCTTGAGAATCCAGCAATTGGAAAAACAGGCTGCGATATCAAGTTTATTATAAGCCTATTCCGGCGTTACAGCATTCAGATCAAGGGTGCTTTGGATGATGTATTTATTGCGGCCTATGTTCTTAATCCCAATGATGAAAATTACAATATTGCGGATCTCGCAGCCCGGTGCGACGACGTATCACCTCAGACCCTGGAAAATCTGCAGTCAACGGCGGATTTCAAAACCGCCGCCAGCGCATCTGCGGGTGTTTTAAAAAGCATCTGTACAAAACTTGGAAGTGAAATGGAATCCCAGGGGGATTCATTTAAGGTCTATAATGAGATTGAAAAACCGCTGATTAACGTTCTTGCAAGAATTGAAGAAAACGGAGTGCTCATTGATACTGTTTTTCTTCAGAAACTCGGGATTGAAGCAGCAAAGGAAATCGAACTTATCGAACGACAGATTACCGATGTTTACGGTCAGCCCATAAATCTCGGCAGCCCGAAACAACTGGGGACTTTGCTGTTTGAACATCTGAATCTCCCGGCGGGTAAAAAGACGAAAACCGGATACAGCACCGATGCGGAAGTACTTGAGAAACTGAGTGAAATACACTTTGTTCCCGCTTTAATTATACAACATCGGACATTGTCGAAGTTAAAAAACACTTATATTGACGTGCTTCCCGCCATGGTGAGCCGCAAAACCGCCCGTTTGCATGCGCGATTTAATCAAACCGTTGCCGCTACGGGGCGGCTGTCGTCGTCGGATCCGAATCTTCAGAATATTCCCGTGCGAAATGAGCTTGGTCGAAGGATCCGCGAAGCTTTCATCGCTCCTGCGGGACGAGTGATTCTGTCCCTCGACTACAGTCAGATTGAATTGCGTGTTTTAGCCCATTTGTGTCGAGATGAAGGACTTTTAAAGGCTTTCCGGGAGGGGCAGGACATTCATTCCGCTACGGCCATGCAGATTTTCAACTTATCGGATCCATCGGAAGTAAAGTCGGAAATGCGTTCCGTGGCAAAAGAGGTAAACTTCGGCGTTTTGTACGGCCAGACGGGATTCGGGCTTTCGAAAACCATCGGAATCAGTCGCACTCAGGCGAAAGATTATATTCAAAAGTACTTTGAAAAATACCCGGCGGTACGCAGGTATCTCGACGGCATAATCGCCAGTGCAAGACGTGAAACTGCCGCCTTTACACTTTTCGGTCGGCGGCGTCCCCTTGTGTTCCGGGGACCCCAGCAGGGACATTCCGAGCGCATGGCTATGAACACACCGATTCAGGGCACTGCGGCGGACATTATTAAGATTGCCATGATAAAGTGTCAACAAGTCCTTGAGCGAGAGTTTCCCACAGTGATGATGGTTCTGACAGTTCACGACGAACTGGTTTTTGAACTGGCCGAATCTGATGCTCCCGTGGTGTGTGAACGCATGAAACAGGTAATGGAGACCGCCGTAGAGCTCGATGTTCCATTAAAAGTAGACGGGAAATGGGCCGCAAACTGGGCTCTGGCCCACTAGACCGCTTGCGGAGTAAAAGGATCGAAACTTAATTTAAAGAAAAGCTTCAAGAGAAAGCCCCCTCTATAGCATTCCGCTGCGCGAAATTGCCTACCTGATTTTCCTGTTCCTGCTACTGATTTCCTGTTGCCTGTTTTTTTTAACAGGTAATCAGGCAAACAGGGCACTGAAACAGGAAATCTGAAACAGTATTCTTAGCACATTCCAACTGTCTGTTACAGGTGTTCACCGCGGCGGGCGAGGATGTTACGGAAGAGAGCTTCGGGATCCCGGGTATCTTCAAGAAGATAAGTTGCGAGAAGATCCGTGCGAGTGTCCTCATGTAAATCAGGTTCAATCTGGTTCAGTTGATAGATCCGTACAAAATGAGCAATAGAAATGCCGGCACTTACTGAAAGATTCAAACTGGTTGAGAGGCCTGACAGGGGAATATAAAAGGCTCCATCCATTTGGGCAATCGTATCTTCTGATAGACCATATTTTTCATTGCCAAACCATAAAGCAATGGGAAAATCCGGCTTAATGTCGTAAATATTCATGGATTTAACACGACCAAGTTGGATATTCTCAGAAGTTTCATGGTTTTCCGGTGGAAGGGCCCCGAAACTCTTAATTCCTTCGTTTTTAAACCACGCCATTGCTTCGGCAGAACTCGAATGATGATGAGAAATTACCCACTTTTCTGCACCCATTGTAACTTTTCGGGAAAGGTCATACTCATCGTTTGGCACGATAAAATGCACATGATGGATCCCGAGTGCTTCTGCCGTGCGTATAACCGCATTGCCGTTCAAGGGGTCGTAAAGCTTTTCGACGACGATGTGGATCCTGGTAATTCTTGATTCTATGGATTTTCTGAACCGCTCAATCCGGTTATCGCTAAAGTGAGACGACAGAAGGTCGATAATCCTTTGAGGACCAAGTCGCTGAAAAATGAATAGTCTTTCTTTGTCCATAACAGTTGTATCCAGTGCTCAATACGTGTATATTCCACGAAGTTGATAACGCACGAACAGATAACCCAGGCGATGACGGTTTACAACCTTTTTGACATCAGGTGATTATTTTACATGAGTGATGAATTTGATAATGAAGACGAATTTGGCGAATTAATGCCCGAAGATGCCGACGATTTCGACGATATCGACGATGAGGATGAAGTTGAAGTTGACGTCCCTGCGGTGGATGATGAGAAAGAAACGGCCAAAATAATTGAAAAAAATACTGTTCTTACAAAAGAACAGGAAGAGGCCATTGCTTTGAGCATGACCGAAGGCAAGAAAATCGCACTTGCCGCTGCTCTCAGAGTTTCATGTCTTGAGCTTGCCATACTGGACATTCTGGAAAAAGTCGCCAACGAAAATGATCGCATCTGGCGTTTTCTCGAGGATCCCCGGGAGGACGGAGTCGGTGAAACTTCCGAGTTCAAAGCCTTCGCTGAATTGAAAGATCTCATAAAGAGAAAAGAAAAAATACGGAAAAGCGATGGAGAAATCATTCAGTCAGAGCTGTTTAATTTAACCGGCGAAGATGGTGAACTCCCCAAATTGACTAAGCGACTTTCCCGGGACTACAATATGATGATTTCCTCACCGGATCTAAAAACCCGGAAAGATGCAAAGAAACGTATTGATAATGCTCATAAGCGCAGGGAAGAGCTTTTTAACGAGCTCCCGTACACCATTCGTATTGAGTTTTTAGATATGCTCAGTACTCGTTTTCAGGAAGGTCTGAAAGACCACAAAAACCTCGGTGATGAAGATTTCATTAACAAATACGGCACGCCCAAATCCGAATTTCAGGATCTTTCCCGCTCCTTTTTCAAGGGTGAATATGATTTTCAGAAAGCCCGGGAAGATCTCATTGTCGCCAATCAGAGGCTCGTTATCTATTTCGCACGAAAGTATCAGGAACAGGGTGTGGACCTTGTGGATCTCATCGGAGAAGGAAACATCGGTCTCCTTCGGGCCGTGGAACGCTTTGACACGGGCAAGGGAAGCCGCCTCGCCACGTACGCCACATGGTGGATCAAACACAATCTCAATCGCGCCGTGGCAAATCAGGGGAGTACCATCCGTGTTCCCGGTCACGTCCGGGAAGAGAAAAACCGCATTCTGAAGGTATCCGCGGAAATCCAGAGTTCAACAGGGCGTGAAGCCACATATGATGAGCTTTCCGAACGTCTGGGCATTCCAATTGAAAAAATTCATTATATTCTGAGGCGCACTCAGGGAACCATTTCCATCGACAAACCCCTTGGCCACGACGAAGACGATGAAACCCTGCAGAAACTCCTGCCGGATTACGCTACTTTGACTCCTGAGGAGGAAGTTACCCGCAAACTGGATAAAAAGTGGGTAAAGGAACTCCTGGGGGAACTGGCTCCAAGGGAACGACAAATTATTGAACTGCGATACGGACTTACGGGGAAGGATTCCATGACTCTTCAGGAAGTGGGAGTCATAATGAAAATAACCCGTGAGAGGGTAAGACAACTTCAAACCAAAGCTGAAGGAAAACTCTTCAAACTAGCCCGCAAACTGGGTTACTTTAAATAGTGTGCTCTCGCGCAGCGAAGCACACCCGGTGTAGCGTTCTTTTGCAAAGCAAAAAACGCGGGCCGGTTATCTTGCTCTCGCGCAGTGAAGCACACAAACAATTGAATATACATAGGCGTTCTTGCGAACGCAGAGCCTTCTTTTATATTCCGCTTCATGAGTAATACGATTGCGACTTAAT
>JAHJMN010000066.1 GCA_018821305.1 Myxococcota bacterium | reverse complement strand
TTGAATAATACAATAGTCACTCGTTTTAAAGAAATGGTTCTGGAGAAAGACCCTGATTGTCCTGTTCCTGTTACTGTTTCCCTGTGTACCTGATTTTTTAAACAGGAGAGCAGGCAAACAGGCAGCAGCATCAGTGGCAGGTCATAAACAGCCAGACCACTTCTTGAATAATACAATAGTCACTCGTTTTAAAGAAATGGTTCTGGAGAAAGACCCTGATTGTCCTGTTCCTGTTACTGTTTCCCTGTGTACCTGATTTTTTAAACAGGAGAGCAGGCAAACAGGCAAACAGGCAGCAGCATCAGTGGCAGTGGCAGTGGCTGGTCGTAAACATTCAACATCAATGCATAATTACACAAGAACAAAATAATCTAACAATCAGAACATCATACCTTAAAATGTATCAGGTACTCCACATTACCCTTGGGTCCGGTGATGGGGCTTTCGCAGGTTCCCGTAGGCTCAATGTTTTTTTCCCGCAGAAATGACACTATTGAATCGATACATTCCTGTCTTACTTGCGGGTCCCGTACGACACCGCCCTTGCCTACTCTGCCTTTTCCCGCTTCAAATTGCGGTTTTATGAGGCAGATCACATCAGAACCTGGAACTAAAACCGACATGAAAACTGGAATCACAAGTTTTAAACTGATGAAACTCACATCGCACACCGCGAGAGCCGGAGGAGGATCCAGCTCACCGGGTTTTAAATCCCGGATGTTCGTCCGCTCGTAGACTTTTACCCGGGGATCATTGCGGATTTTCCAATCGAGTTGCCCGTAACCGACATCAACCGCATGCACCATGGCGGCGTCGCGGGTCAGCAAAACCTCCGTAAACCCACCAGTGGACGCTCCAGCGTCAAGACATACTTTCTGAGCGGGATCAATGTCAAAATACTCAAGGCCTTTCAATAGTTTCAAAGCGCCGCGACTTACCCATGGGTGCTCATCTTCAATTATTCTGATATTGCTTTCGGGATCTACCAGTTCTCCGGATTTATCGATTTTCACATCATTGACCAGGATTTTCCCCGCCATAATCAGAGCCTGAGCTCTGGAGCGCGTCGCAACCAGACCTGAATCAACTAAATGCACATCAATTCGAGTTTTTTTTGCAGCCATTTGACACCTGAACACCTTACAGTATTAGATCTTTGTTCGTTTCAGCTTTGTAAATCGGCAGTATTTGTGATAGACAATCACTATCCGCAGCGTCATGGGTCTGTTATCAGTATTTTTGGCAAATTGTCCAATAAATTCCCATGGCAAAGTGGAATTTAAAGTTTAATAAATGGAACAGACAGAATCCTTCACTCCTCAAGTGTTCGGGAGATACCTCCTTGTCAGAAGACTGTCCCGTGGTGGAATGGGTGAAGTTTATCTTGCGAAATCCGGTCAGATTTCCGGTTTTGAAAAGCTTGTTGTAATAAAGCGCATATTGCCGGATTTATCCCAGCGCAAAGACTTCTCCCGTCGCTTCATTCAGGAAGCCAACATCGCGATAAAACTCAGTCATGTAAACATAGTTCCCGTTTTAGAAGTGGGTAAGGTTCAGGGTGAATTCTTTCTCGCGCTGGAACATGTTGAAGGCCGGGATCTCAGGACAATTCAATCCCTTTGTCACAAAGTTGGCGAGCCTTTGCCACCTTATTTTGCACTGCTTATCGTCCGGGATTTACTTACGGGACTTTCGTACGCCCATCGACGGGAAGACGATTTCGGACGCAACCTTGAAATCGTTCATTGTGATATAAGTCCCCCGAACGTACTGGTTTCGTACGAAGGGGAAATCAAAATCATTGATTTTGGTATCGCCAAATCCATCATGGAATCCGATGATCCCGATGAAACTCAGAAAATGGGCTTCGGCAAATTCGGGTATATGGCTCCGGAGCAGATTCTCAAGGGTGAAAAGATCGATGCCCGCACGGATCTATACAGCGCGGGAGTTATCCTGTGGGAACTTCTCACGGGCAAAAAGATGATAACCTTTGACGATTCCACACCTTTCAAGGATATTGCCCGCAAGGTTGTAATCGAAAAAGCCCTGAAGCCATCTGCCATTGTTCCCGGTATCACTGAAGAAATCGACCGAATCGTCCAGAGAGCCATTTCAAAGAATGCACAGGAAAGATACCCAAGTGCGTCGGAATTCCGTGATGATGTCCAACTGGAACTCGTTAAAATTGCCCCCACGATAACAAACGAAAATTTAGGTAACTACCTTAAGAATCTGTTTGAAAAAGAACTGGCTGAATACCGTGAGATAGTTAAAGCTGCTAAAGAAGTCGATATCGGCCTTTATCAGTCTGAACTTACAACGGCAATGGAAGAAACCGTTTCCTTCGCCGTGGGAGATGACTGGAAAGACATGACGGGCCCTGCTTCGGAAGTTGTGGTATCCGCTCCTGCCGTTGCAAATAATGTTGAATCCGTATCCTTCAGTTCTGATTCCAATTACCAGCCAACACCCACGTCCCTTATCGGTCAACAGAGCGCATCAGGCACTTCGAAATTCGCTCTGATAGCTGCGTCCGTTGCAACTCTGATAATTATAATTACAGGAATTCTCATATTCCTGAATATGCGAAAAGTTCCACCCGCTCCAATGGATTCATACTCTGCCGTGCAAATCCCACCATCACCGGTTGAATACGTGCCACCCGCTCCAATGCCGGAAAAACCGGAAGTCATGGACGTATCTCCAAAGCCGGAAGTCATGAAGCCCGCCATCGTTAAGAATCCTGTGATGCATCAAGTCCCATCCATGGTAATGAAAGTCATGGAACCGGATATGGCCATGGATCCACCCGACGATAAAGCTCTTGAAGCAAAAGTCATGGGCAAGTACAACTTTGTTCGCTCCAAATACAACAAATTCGAGCAATCCCACGGGAAAATCCTGCTATCTCAGTTCCGGGAGATCCGTCAGTTTATTATAAACAAACGTGGAACTCCGGACTTTTTTAAGAATCTTGACGCAAAGTTGAATGCATTTCTTGCACTCATGAGCCAGCACAAAAAATGATGAAAAAACGCGATTTTTTTTCTGCTTCGGTTACTGAGATCGTCAATGTAACCGACAGTTGGTTTTTAATATCCCTCGTATATCCTGGGGATGTTTGTCCCCCGGCACCCGGTCAGTTTTTCATGCTCCGGGATCCTTCATGGGATATACATCCTCTGCTTCCCCGTCCCATTTCTGTTTATGGATATGAACCGGGAGTGATTTCATTCCTCATTAAAAAGGTTGGAAAAGGGACTCATGCCCTTGCACTACTTCAGGCGGGAGCCCGAGTCGATCTCACGGGTCCCCTGGGAAATGGTTTCGTTCCGGCAAAAAATATCTGGCTTGTAGCGGGTGGAGTCGGATTTCCTCCCCTTGGATTCTATCGCAGGATTTACGGCGGAAGACTCTTTTTAGGGCTTCCCACGATAAATGGGCAAAATCCACGGATTCTTTCCGAATGTGATCACATTTCCACCATGGACGCCACAGGGCCATTTCAAGGGTCGGTGGCCCAACTTGTTGCTCGGCATATGGAAGACAGTGAAAAGCCATCAGCGGTATACTCCTGTGGCCCACAGGGCATGCTCACAGCCATTGATGACATATGTCGAAGTCGGAATATTCCACACTTAGTCAGTTTAGAGGAAAAAATGGCATGCGGAACCGGCATATGCCACGGATGCAGTTTTTCCGGCGGTGAAAACCATGTTTGCGTTTGCACTGATGGTCCTGTTTTCGATGCGAGGGAGATTTGGCCATGAAAACCTCCGTTGAAATTGGTGGTATTGATTTTACAAATCCATTCATGACGGCTTCCGGTACTTCCGGTCATGGGTCGGAACTTTCCGATTTTCTGGATTTCAACAAGATCGGCGCCTTTGTTACCAAGGGAATTTCACTGCTTCCTTTTGCGGGAAACAAACCACCCCGGATTTGTGAAGTCCGTGGGGGAATGATTAACGCAATAGGTCTTGAAAATCCTGGTGTTGAGGTGTTTCTGAACCAGCTTCTTCCAGATTTGCAAAAAGTTGATTGCAAGATCGTCGTCAACTTTTATGGTAAGACGGAAACGGAATATTTTACCCTGGCAGAAATGCTTGGCAGTGCAACGGGTATTGACGCCCTTGAGATGAATATCAGCTGTCCCAACGTTGAAAAAGGTGGCCTTCTTTTTGGCACTGAACCTGAACTTTCCGGGCATCTTGTGCGGGAATGCACTCGACTTTCGAAAAAACCTGTATTTGTAAAACTCGCTCCCGCAGTTTCCAGCATCGTATCCATTGGAAAAGCCTGTGCTGACGCCGGGGCTGCCGCTCTTACCTGTGCAAATTCCTGGCCGGCCACGGATATAGATATTTCTACGGGGAAGTTCAAACTTGCTCCTGGGAGAGGGGGAATGAGCGGACCTGCTATTTTACCGCTCACACTTCTTAAAGTATCTGAACTATATACCTTTTTTAAGGATACTGTGCCTGTTATTGCGTCGGGAGGCATTATGACAGGTGAAGATACGATTAAATTCTTCATGGCCGGAGCGAGGGCTGTCCAGATTGGAACCGCAACATTCACAAATCCCAGAGCTGTTGTCTCAATTATGGAAGAAACTCTTGAACTACTTGTTAAGATGAGTATAGATGATATCAATGCTGTTAGAGGAAAGGCGGTAAAACCATGACTACTGATATTTCCAGACTTGTTATTGCCATTGATGGCCCTGCAGGCAGTGGTAAATCCACCATCGCAAGTCAGGTAGCTGAAAAAATAAACGGCCGTAAACTTGATACGGGAGCCATATACAGAAGTTTTGCCCTTTATGCGGCGTCCCTGGGCATCACTGACTATGAAAATACAGACTGGAATGATGTTGTTAAAGGATTTCACCTGGAGTTTAAAACCGGAGGGGAAATAATTCTCAACGGCCGCTCAATAACCGATGAAATCCGCACTCCGGACAATGCTTCCGCCGCATCCAGAATTGCCGTCATCCCCCAAGTCAGAGCAGCGCTTATGGATATCCAAAGAACTCTGGCCCTTCCCGGCCCTACGGTGTGCGAGGGTCGTGACATGGGTAGCGTTGTCTTTCCTGATGCTCCCTGGAAGTTTTTTCTCACAGCTACACCCGAAGTCCGTGCCCGAAGACGTTTTCTCGAGTTAAGTGAAAAAGGATCATCCGTTACATATGAAGAAGTTCTGGAACAGCAGATTGAACGGGACAAGAGAGATTCCGAACGGGATGTCGCTCCACTGAAACCCACTTCCGATGCCGAAATCATAGATTCATCCATCATGTCGATCCCTGCTGTCGTCAGCCTTATCTTATCAAAACTCAAAATCAACAACTAGTGCCTTTTGTAATTATTAATTGATGTTAAATGGTTACGCCCTGAACCTGCCCTGATCCTGCCCCTGATCCTGCTCCTGTTTCCCTGACTACCTGCTTACCTGTTTAATTTTCAGGGAAACAGGAAATCAGTAGCAGGAACAGGAAAACAGGGTAGGCAATTTCGCGCAGCGGAGGGGCTCATTCCGCAAGCGGTCTTGCAGGAACAGGAAAACAGGGTAGTTTTCCCGGGACAAAGCGAAGTGCTTTAATCCATGAAGAAAAATGGGCGTGTGAAGCTTACGGGGAGTGAGGTTTCATATGAAGTACCCAATACTTCTTCGGATACGTCATCATAAATTCTGATTCCCGGAAGGTTATTATCGGAAAAAAGAAGTTCCTCTCCGGTCCATGCAATACCGGTTATAGAATAAGTTCCTGGAACTACAACCCATTCCATTGTTCCATCCGTGCAAAACCGGCGGATGCCGCTGGTCCACTCGGGAGTGGATACAAGGGCAAAACCGCAACTGGATGAATAGAAAGCAAGATCCGTGGGAACACCGCCTAATGTTTCACCCGTCGCTACTACCATTGAGGAGGCATCACCTGAAGTGAATACTTCAATTGAGGCATCCGCTCCGGAAAAATCCCCGGCGCAGGCAACAGCCGCCTGATTAGAATCAGGCACGATGACAATCGGAGAAAAAGGATTGGATCCAGTAAGTTCAATCGAACCTGATACTTCATCGGTTAAAGTATCAACAACAACGATACGACCGTTTCTGGATGGACTGTAGTTCACGAGATTCTGGATTGCAGCAAACACATCGGTTCCGGAGCGCTTCAGGAAAGAAACTTCCGGCAGTTCGTCTTCATCAGAAAACGCGGAAATATCTATCTTCCCTGTGGTCGATGGATTATTGAAATCAATTGTTGCAATATGATCACGACCATACAGAGAAACGTAGGATTTGCAGCCACTTACAGGCACAATATCCTGAGGATTTGAGCCGCTCCCGAGAGGGAACTGGTAGAAAGTCGTGTAGTCGTCCCCGTTTAAGCCCGTAATATGATCCGCTCCAAGGCGACCGATAATAAAAATCATGCTGTTAAAGAAATTCCCTACACTGTCTGAATGAATAGCAAGGACATCGTTCACAAGGCTCCAGTTTTCACCGGATATATCAAGCACATTGAGAGAGCCATTGACGTTATCGGTGGTAATGATCCCAACCCGCATGGGATCCATAACTTCGTCAATAGAGCCGCAGGTATTATTATTTGTATTGCTTGTGTTATTGTTGTTATTGGTCGTAGTATTGTTATTTGTATTTGTATTATTAGTATTATTTATATTATTTGTGTTATTCTCGCTATTTTCGCCCACATCACAGCCTGAAAAAATCATAATCAACGATAAAAATATAATATTCCTTAACATTATTGCTCCTTTTACTGTTCATAAGACAGTGTGAAAAAAATTGTTCTTCCGGGTACAGGATATCCAAGGTAGTCCCCTTTGCCCTGCATATAGAAGTTCCGACCGTTTATCCCCGGTGGAAGGCGCTCTAAACGCTCGGATATCCGATTCTCAAGATTTCTTCCCTCAATTGTAAGATTAAGCCCCTTCCACGGAGTCTTAATTCCAAGCAAAAAGCTTAGATTATACCTTGCGGGTACAGGCCTTCGTCCGTCTGAATCGAAGAATGCCCCCTCAGTGTATGCTACGGTGAAAGCAGGGGAAAGCCGCCATAAATCAATATCCTTCTTCCATGAAAGAGTACTACTCAGTGTTGTTCGAGGCCGACCAGGCAGTGGTTTGGCGTAGTTGTAGGAATCACGATCTGTATTTTCAGTTTTTAAAAGCAAAACTGAAACTCTAAAGTCAACGTCAAACGGGAACTTTATGCTTCCCGCACTTTCGGCACCATAGATATCAGCACTCCCGGCGTTCTCCGAAACAGATACAAACTGAGAATTAGGTACAAATTGAATTAGATTAAACATCTTCTGGAAAAAAAGCGCTCCCTCAAATTGAATGTTTCTCTTTTTCCATATAATGCCAACATCTCCTGTGTATCCATACTCACTTTCGAGATTTGGATTTCCCTTGAGAGTCCCGGAATTTCCATAGAGCTCAAGAAATGTGGGGCTTCGATATGCCCGGCGAAAATTAAGCCTTATTTCAGGCCAGTTTTGAGGATTTAATGAAATACTTGCCGCTCCTGAAGGCATCACTTCGGCGGTTTCAGCAGTGGAGTCAAGGTAATTCATAGCTGAATATATCTGGACCGAGATAAATTTATTCTTGAATCTGTACCGGGCGCTACCGTTACCGTAAAAACGCCGATGGTTACCGGCATTTTCTAGGGCGAGGGTATTTTCCTGATGCAGGTATTCACCTCGAGCTCCAATTTGCAAACTGAAAAAGTGGTTTCCTTTCAAGTGATTGAAAGACGCCCTTGAAAACAATGAACTGTATAGATTTGATGTTTCCTGAGCCCCTACCCCCATTTCATCGGATTTATCCTGAAACGATTCTTTAAGTATCTCACCTGAAAATGCAGCGCGAAGCCATGTATTCCCTGTACCGAAAGTCAGGAGAGACGACAAAAATCCCCGACGCCTTTTGAAAGAAGTTTCATGTGCTTCCATATTAACTGGCCCTGGAAGACCACTTTGCGAGTCAATAAACAATAGATTGTTTTTGAGTTTCACCGAGCCAATACACAAAGGAACGTTTATCATCAGGGAGAAGATGTTCGACTGATTGTTTTTTCGCTCCCCCGTGGAATCATCCTCCGATGTAAACTCTGTTCCATTATTCCGATAATACTTGTAATTTCCAGATGTCGTGTACCACCGGCCTGATATTCTGAATGGAATCTTTCCGCTGGAAGATGCAGAAATGCTGTACCCCAGGGTTCCAAAACTCGCAAGAGTGTTTGATATAAATAGATTATCCCCGGAAATTCCCGTTGTAAGATTTACACTTCCACCGATTCCGTCATTTCCAAATGCCGGAGGTGTGAATCCCCTGAATACGGTTAATTTCGTGAATGAAATAAGCGGGAAGATGGAAACATCAAATGTTCCCGCCATACCGGGATTAACAGGAATTGTATCAATAAACCAGTTTACATGCGAAGGGGCGCTTCCACGAATCATTAGAAAGGACATATGTCCGTCACTTCCAGTACTTTGAATGTTTATGGAAGGAGAAAAACTCAAAGTTCGGGGAAGGCTCCAACCTTTAGAAACAGGATCGTCGGTTTTAATAGTTGAATTAAAGGACGAGTCTTCTTTGCTGTCCGCAAGAGTGCGGGTTCCTTTTACGGTGATTTCTTCATGGGATTGTGTCTGCCAGAGGACCATCACCGCAATAATGAACATATTCATATAATTGCGAGTCCAGTCCGGCAGTGTGGTTCATGGAAACACATGCCTGTACCCTCCGTACTTTTATCAACTTCAATATCAAAGCTGATACTGGCCGGTCTCCTGACTCCCGGATCAATCTCCAAAGCACCTTCCCGGTTTCCCAGTGGTTTTTGCTTTTTTGTCCCCGGTTACAGTGGCGGGGGCCGTGTCGGTTTTGCACCGACTTCCCAAACACCAGTGGTGGCATAATTGATCACCGGATTTCTTAAGTCAAGGAAAGTTTAAGGAAGAAACTCCCCTTCTGGCTTTACTGGCCGATAAATGACTGTTATAAAAAGCCTTAATCCGGAAATTTTTCCGGTGATTTTCTGGAGGACTTATGAAAATTCTCTGCACTATCGGCGGGTTTGATCCATCTTCAGGAGCAGGGGTTTCAGCTGATATTAAAACTGCACTGCGGGCGGGGGTTTACGCTGCCGGAGTAGTCACTTCTATTACAGCTCAAAATACATCGAAATTTATCAGTGCAACCGCGGTAACTCCTGAAATTGTTTCAAATCAATTAATGGCGATTGAACAGGATTTTGATATAGGAGCTATAAAACTGAGTCTGACTGGCGGGGGTGAGAATCTCCCAGTAATAATACATTTTCTGCGTAATCATTCCCAAATCCCTGTGGTATGGGATCCAGTTATTTCAAGCACCACAGGAGGAATCCTGAGTACGGTTTCTCAAAACTGGGAGGAATTGCTTTCTTTGTGTTCAGTCGTGACGCCTAACTGCTCCGAAATAGTAAAAATAATTAATGAATATCCAGGGGATCCTGAAAAAAGTGCCTCTGTCCTGTCTGAAAAGTACCGATCAAAGGTTCTCTTAAAGTCCGTGCCAAATCACCCGGCAGGAACTGATATTCTTTTTTCCGGGGAAAACAGAATCATATTCACTAGTAATATCAATGACACTCGCGAGATACACGGTACCGGTTGTGCATTATCCACTTTGATTGCGTGTACCCTTATTTCCGAAAATAATCTGAGTAAAGCTGTGGAAACTGCAAAGAAAACTTTAGGAAAAATGCGTGAAAATGTATTCAGACCCTCCCATGGCAGCTATCTTTTTAAATAGTTACTGTCCTGAAATACCGAAAATCAAATTTTTCGCCCGATTTTTTTGATGTTTTTTTCCAATGGAGATTATAATGAAATATTTACTGTTCAGTCTTTTGTTTTTAACGACATGCACTTCAACCCCACAAGGGATTGCTCCTGTTTCAACACTTCCAGCAGATAAATCAGGAAAAGTACACCCTGTGGCAGGTCAACTGGCGGCATATAATCTTCGTGATATAAATATGTTCGCTATATATTTCCATGAGGATATTAAGTTATATCGACTTGGAGAAACGCAGCCCTTTGTGAGCAGCCGGGCTCAACTTCGGGAAACATACGGCCGAATGTTTGCTAAAACGCCTAATCTTCATTGTAAAATAATAAGACGCATGGTTACCGCTGATTTTGTCATTGATGAAGAGATTGTTTCAGGTATGAAAAAAGACAGTTACGTACATGCTATAGCTATTTATGAAGTAAAAGGAGGAACCATTACAAGGGCATGGTTCATTAAAGATCGCTGAAGAGACGAACTATTTAGTTACTGTCCTGAAATACAATAAATCAAATTTTTCGCCCGATTTTTGCTCAGGACTCTCACTGTTTTCGATGAAAACAGTTGTCGTCTTTGACGATTTCCTTCGGAAATACGTTTTAGACAGTAACCGAAAGGTGTTGAATTTATTGTAGTGGCCTGTTAGGATTTTTAATAAAATCCTTCGCGAAGCGAATTACAGGACACGAACTATTTATTTTTTCTTTTCAGTCTTTATCGGTTTCGAGCGAGCATCCACAGGAAAATCTTTCTTAATAGTGTTAACAACTTTCCTCATTTCCGGTTCGGACACGGGAACATTGTATATTTCTTCTCCAGCGCTGCGCATTTTATTGAGATCCAGAACTGACCCGGCAGGAATATTTCGGCCTTTTCCCAATTTTCCTCGAACAGCGTAGACTACCCATCGGGGACCTTCAAGAGAAAGGACGAGGTAGGCAAAATCCGACACCCCAAGTATAGTATGCGCAGCCAGTTGAGAAGCAGCACTGTATCCCATTACAATACCCGATCCCATCGTGTAGGCGGACGGCACAAGGCCAGCTTTTACAATGTAATAAGCCCCTCGACCAAACCCGGAAGCCGTCACAACAGCGCTACCGGCACTTAAAACAACCCCACTCACAGCATAACCACCTGCTTGAGTTACAACGGCAGCGGCTTCACCTGCCGCGAGAACCGTTGTGCCTGCTGCAGCGCCCGAAACTGCTACGACAGCTCCTGCTGCTCCGCCAGCTACAGCAATACCGGCACTGGCGAGAGGAACACCAATGTATTGCACAGCTTTTCCAGCTATAAATCCTGCGCTTCTAATTACAACAGCTGTCGTTTTCCCTGTACCTGTCAAAAGTGCTCCCCCGGCAGCGGATCCAGCCAGAGCACCGGCGGCGGCAGTATTTGATAAAACAATATCAAAAAATCCAAAAACACCAGCGACTGCGAGAATCGCCGTAGGGGCCACAACGCGGTATGTATTCGCAAGTGTTGCACCAGTCAACTTTACAGCAGCATAAGCTACTTGAACAGTTTCTCTGCCTACAACCATTACGGGGAAGGCGATACCGTTAACTGTGAGAAAACCCGCAGCTCCGATGGTGATTTGAACAACAGGCTTAATGACTGCATCGTAGAGAATTCCTTTTAAGACCCAGCGGATCGCTTTTAATGTTGCAAAGGAAATACCTGAGTTTTTGTAGTCTTTGAGGTCTAAAAGTGCGTTTTTAAAACTGTTCTTGATGTTGCCTGTGTAATTCTTCCCTGTACTTACTATCAACCCTGCGAACTTACTGGAGTATTTCTTCCTCCATTCATTTTCTTCCTGAACAATTTTTGCCGGATTCGCATCCTTGAATGCTTTTCCGGCAGCAGAAAAATCTGCGGCAGCTTTAATCGGGAGAGCAGAATATCCTAAGACCATATTATCAACAGCCTCAGATACATTTTCTCTTGCGCGTTTGAAACTACCTTTTGAAATCAGAGCACTGCGTCTTAAAGATGTTTTTAGTATCTTGAGACCATTGCGAGTCAACTCACGGTCGATAGCATCATGAGCTTCCTTACCTGCCAGAATCACTGCATCGCCGAAAAGCTTCATTTCCTGCAATAATTCTTTACTGATCTCCCATGTACTACCCCATATGCCAAGCGAGGCGGCCCAACTTTTCTGTATCACCATTATTCCGTTGTCGCGATTATCCTTACGTATGCTTTCAGCGATTAAATTGCCTTCTTTGGTTATATTTTTTGCAACTTGAAATACTTTTCGATTTCCATCTTTGACGATTACAACACTTTCAGCGGCTTCTTTCAAGGCCAGAAGGAAACCGTCCCTTGCCCTTATACCTATGTAATCTTTTACAATATTTATTGTAGTAGATCCTTTGGGAATAATACGGACTTCCGTTGAAGGAATTCGGAAAGCGCCATTTTGGTAAAGATCAATATGTCCACGTTTTGCAAGTTTACCTGAATATTTAACAGGATTTTTATTGTCATTAAAGCAAGACAACAGTGCCAGTCCAACAAGAAACGCAGTTATAGTTATCGATTTCACTTTATTTTCTCCGTAAATCTTCAGGGGCTTTATTAATGACATTTTTTATTACTTCCGGATCTTTACTTATAATCCTGACTTTAACCCCGGGCTGTTTTTTGAGTTGTTTAAGATCGACCACAGTTCCAACGGGCAGTGAACCCATACTTACTTTAACGTCTTTCTTTTTCGAATCTTTCAGAGTTACTGCACCGGTTGCCAGAGCAATTACAAGACGAGGACCATCCCAGGCGAGAAAAACTGCAGCGTCAATAGTACCAAGATACAAATGGGCCGGAATGGCTGTAAGAGCATTGTACCCAAGTACCGCGCCCGTTGCCAATTGATTAATGGCGACCTTTGTTGTCCCTTTTACAACATCATAAACTGTTGATGCAGCATACTTTCCCGTTGAAGCAGCGATGTTTACAGCACCTTTTGTAGTGCCGGCCGCAGGCGCAATTGTGGAAAACGCTACCTGAGAAAATGCACCAATCCCGGCACCTGCAGAATAAATTACCGGAATCGAAGTGTAACTGAGAATGCCTATGGCTGCCAGAAAACCGCTTTCAATCGTTGGACTTATAATCTTGAGGCCCATTTTCCCTGTGTAAAAAAACACAAGTCCTGTGGATTGAATTACCCTTCCCGTGACAATAACAACGGAAGCGACAGGGAGAAAAACCCCATATTTCAAGCCTTTGACCGTTGCCTTTACGATTGTTTTCGCTCCCGGATTCACAATACCGAGATAAAATGCTTTAAGCCATCCATGAAGGACATCCCCTAGAGCTTCAATTGAGTTGCGTCGATTCCCGCTTTCTTCATATTCTTTTTTGAATTCCGCAGAAGCATGAGCGAAAGAATCACCCCAACTAATTTTAATGCTGCGCCCAACGGATTTTTTAACATCTCTCACTAACTGGTGTAGATTAGTAAAATCATCTTTCAAGTGAAGAAACATATCTTTTGGCAACTCTGCAAGTCTTGCCCTATCTTCCGCGGTGCGTTTTCCAATTGTAATATTTCCCTTAATAAATGCATCAAGGGATTTATGCATGATATTATTGGAATTATCCAACTGTTTCTGCCCGAGATAATGAGTGGCAGCAAAAATTGAACTGGTTACTTGATGGCCGACTTTTACAATTTTCACAGCAAGTTCGTAAGCTTGTTTAAAGTTCTCTGGCCAGGATTTAATATAATCAATTGTTCCGTTTTTTATCCCAATGGCAACTTCGCGTATTGCTTGGGCGGAGTTTTTAATAGCCATTTCCTTTGCCAGATTAAAAGTCATGGCAGAGGAAGTAACGACAAACCAGCCCTCGTTATATAACATCCGGTGTCCCCGCATATTAGATACTGTTAAAGGAATCACATCCTTTACAGGCTTAGTCTTTGTCTCATTTTTAGTGCATGACATTGATATTAATACACTAATTAAGCAAATGATTCCAATAAGCACCCTTTTATTTTTTTCATATATCCGCATGTAGTCTCTCGTTTATGTTTTAAATGTGCCACATTTTTGTAGAGCATTAACTAATAGAAATCTTATAAAGTTTCTTCAAATATTTCAAGTCCAAGGTAGTTATAAATTACAAAATGGTTTAACAGCAGATACTGAAGTGTAGTTTTTTGCTTTTATTTCTTGTACTTGAAGGAAGATTCAGGTGTGAAGAGAGCTGAAATTATTCATCCGCAGGTGGAGCTTTTTTGGTCTTCTTCAATCTTTTGCCGGTTTTTTTCAATGCTTTCTTTGCTCCAGCCTTCCTGCTTTTGAAATAGATTTCGACTTCCATGTCTTTAGCCTTGGTTTTCACGGGATCTTTCAGGTAAATCTCACATCCTTTATCAGTTCTGATGTTTAACCCGGCAGCTTTCGCATCTTCAATCAGTTTTTTCCATGATTGATAGACTGTTTTATATCCACCCTTGTGTACAAAATGAGCTACATGTCTTTCCGGAGCTTTAATAAACTTGAAGTCCCTGTATCCCTTTGCTTTTTTCTCAACTGGAACATAAAGTTCCACTTCCATTGTTTTACTGTTACGTTTTTTGAAACAAGCAAGCGGCTTACCGGTTAGAACAATTTTACCCTTGGATTTTCCTGCGATTGTCTTAATTTTCTTCAGGTTAGCTACAAGGTCTTTATAGACTTTGCCACGAGAAGTTTTGTAGTTCAGAGTAAGTAGAGTTTCTGATGGGAGAGTCTTTTCCAGGGGTGACGGTTTCGCAGTTTCCTTTTCTACATTTTTTTCAACTACTTCCACCGGTTTCTTAATATCCGCTGTTTTCTCGGGTTTTTCCGGCTTCTTTTCTTCATCAGGTTTCATTTCCGCAGGGCCCTTGTCAGCGGGAGGAGCCATTTCACCTGTTTCTTTATTATCACCGGTAGTAACTGCCGGTTTTTCCGGAGCTTTTTCCTTCTTGCTTTCTTTGCTGCAAGCCCAAGAGGACGCGATGATTATTATTGCAAGCATACTGATTTTTTTCATTTTATCACCAAACTCCGGAGGATTTCCGGTTTCCTATCATTGATACTCAAGAGATCTTTAACCCGATACCCATTTTTTTCAATTTTCCCATCATTTTCCCTATATCTATTTGTTTTAATAGGATTTATCCTGAAACAGAATCTCAATAATGAAGCATCCAGGCAGCCTTCGCACCGGGAGGAACTTCATCAATCGAAGTTAATTTGAGAATCAGGTCGTGTTCTATCATGGAGTTCTTAACAGCATCAGTAATTAATATCTCCTGAGCTTTGGCAATATCCTCTCCGAGTTTACTTGCGGCGTTAACTTCCGCCCCGAATACGTCGGTGTCACCAATTCGCAGTACTTCACCATAGCCAAGACCTATACAGAGCAGTACTTTTTCTTCCTGAATTTTATTTTTATTCAATTCTGCAAGAGTCTCCTGCATGGCTATTGCACAGGATAAACCTTTAATAACGTTTCGAAAAATAACCAGCATACTATCTCCTTCAACTTTAAGGAGAATCCCATCATGATTTTCTATAACTGGAATAAGAATTCTTTCGGATTCATGAATAGTCTGAAGAAAATGGATTATTCCGAACTTTGCAACCCTGCGGGAAAAACCAGATAAGTCCGTAAACATGATGCACCAGGTTTCACCGAAAAGGTCCCAAATCCTCTGATCAATTTTTTCTTTATCAGAATCAGGCTTAAGTCGTTCTTCAATTAATTTTTCCAGTCGTTCCTCCGAAGCACCATTGGATATTGATCTTTTACGCTGCATTAAATAACTCCTTTGTCTCAATATTTTTATATAGTTAATGTCCTGAGCAAAAAATCGGGCGAAAAATTTGATTTTGGGTATTTCAGGACAGTAACTATTTAAAAAACATTCTTACACTGATAATAGCCAAAAATACGGCGAAAAGCTTTCTTAGAAGCACAGGATTCATCTTCACGGCCATTTTTGCTCCAAAGTAGCCGCCTATGAAGAAGAATATGGCCATTATGATGGCTCCACGCATATTTACAAATCCATGACGATAATATTCAACGGCGGCTAAAAGTCCAATAGGTGGCACCATCAACATTAAAGTAGTCCCCTGAGCCAGTTTCTGGTCATACCCGACAAAAAAAATTAAAGCCGGTATCATCAGGGTTGCGCCTCCTATTCCAAGAAGACCACTGATAAGACCGCCACAAACTCCGATAGCAACAAATAAAAGTATAGTAAGCATTCCAGAGTCCTTTCAGATCACTTTTTTTACACTTTTTCAGGCACGTGTGGAAAGGCTCTTTTTTTTCTCTATCATTTCAAGTAAATAGAGCAGCAAATAAAAAAAAACTAAATTACTCATACTTTGCAACATCAAAAGATTTGTTGAACTCGCTCAAATAAGGAAATTCAGACCATTTTTCTCTCAAATCAGCCTGCAAATGGGTTTTCAAAGCTAACTTTTAAATCTTTTATCAAATAGACCACAATAACAAAGTCTTACACTACACGAAAATTTAAAAAAAATACTCTATACAAACAAAAAACTGGGCTTATCATAATACACATGGATATCGCAAAATCCCACTGCTCCGGCAAATACACATCTCAGACTTGTATGGTTTGTGAAAGTAAAAAAGTGGATTTTGCCGGAAATTTTTTCGAATATCCAGATTAGATTTTTTGACCGCGAATCAGGAAATAACCACCTCAGGTATTTTTCTGTCTATCGCAATAAATTTGGAGGAACTCACACAAAATGGACCCACTCTCGGACTCACTGATCATTTTTGAAACCGATGACGAACCTCCCGGCTCGTCGTACCATTCATTTGTAAAAGCAGAGGTCAGGGGAATCCCCTCATGGAAGCTGTCTCCACCCGGATTTAGCGAATGTTGATTCCGGTTAAAACATTTAAAAACATTTAAACGCAATAAGTTGTTTGTTATTAAGGAGATACGCCATGATTATAGGATTTACATATGATTTAAAAGATGACTACCTCGCCATGGGAATGAGCGAAGAAGACTCAGCTGAATTTGACAAAATTGAAACAATTATTGGAATTGAAACCGCAATAAATGCCACGGGGCATGAATGCGTGAGAATCGGAAATGTTCAATCCCTCGTCCGCAGACTTGCTCTCGGGGAACGGTGGGATCTGGTTTTCAATATATGCGAGGGAGTAAGTGGAATCGGAAGGGAAAGTCAGGTTCCAGCTCTTCTTGAAGCTTATTCAATTCCTTATGTTTTTTCGGATCCGTTGGTACTTTCACTAACACTGCATAAAGGAATGACAAAACACATTGTCAAAAGCTTCGGAATACCGACGCCAGATTTTTTTGTTGTAAAAACAGAGGAAGATATTTCCCGGGTTGTAATGGAATACCCATTATTTGTAAAACCCGTGGCCGAAGGTACTGGCAAAGGTATAAGCGCTCGCAGCCTTTGCACTACTCATGATGACCTTAGAGAATCATGCATCGATCTTCTCCGCCGATTCAATCAGAGTGTCCTCGTTGAGAGATATCTTCCGGGACGTGAGTTCACAGTTGGTATTGTGGGCACCGGGGATAGAGCAAGAGTTGTCGGAATGATGGAAATTACCGTTGCGAGAGATTCAGATGGTAGTGTATACGGTTACCATAATAAAGAAAACTATGAAGAAATAGTCTCCTATCGCCCAGTTTACGGTGATAAGTATGATCTTTGTGCTACCGTTGCCCTGAGTGCCTACAATGCGCTGGGATGTCAGGATGCAGGTCGGGTGGATCTTAAAGATGATCACTTCGGAATACCTAATTTTATTGAAGTAAATCCACTTGCAGGGCTCAATCCAGTGCATAGTGACCTTCCGATTTTGGCCCGGATGTACGGAATTGAATACGATGAACTGATCAGCATGATTCTTTCGGAATCTATTCTGAGAAATAACATTCAACCTTCTGAAGTTTCCATTGAAACGGTTCTTCAAAACAGTGTGATTTATGCAAGTAACAATCCTGGTAAGTTCTTTATCCCATAACGCATCGGCGGATGAACTGGACACACTTGAGGAAAGCCGTTTCTTGGAGGAAATCCTTTCGGAAATGGGTCACCAGACCGAAATAATGGATTTTTCCGGGGATTGTTCAGAAGTAATCAGGAAAATACGTTTAAAGACTGCCGACATAGTCTTCAATCTGGTGGAAACGATTGGCGGAATCAGCCGGGATATTCATCTTGTGCCTGCGCTTCTGGTATTATCAGGGCTGCCGTTTACCGGGAGCACAAGTATTCCAATGGCTTTAAGCACAGACAAAGTTCTCTCAAAGATACATCTTGAACAGGCAGGAATAAAAACCGGAAAATACAGTTGTTGCACTGATTTTATAAGCAATATTCCTTTTGAAGGTCCATGGATTTTAAAACCTACATCCGAAGAGGCATCTGCAGGTATCGGAAACTCAGCTTTTCACAGTTCGATCGATTCCCTCAGGAAAACCATCAACTCCAGTCCTGTATCAGGAGAACCGGAAGCCTGGTTTGTGGAAAAATACATCGACGGTAGGGAATTCAACATCGGTCTCGTCCCGGATCGAAAAGACTGGATTATTTTTGAGCCGGCGGAAATAGTGTTTAATGGTTACGCTGCTGATAAACCCAAAATCCTCGACTGGCGTGCCAAGTGGGATACAAACAGCTTTGAATACATGAATACAATCCGATCCTTCGATTTCAATTCATTTGATCCCGGATTAAGCAATCGACTAAAAATTATTGCCAAAGAAACAGCTGTGGCTCTTCGACTGGATGGGTATTCCCGCGTTGATTTCCGCATGGATCACGCTGGGGAGTTATATGTCCTTGAAGCTAATGCTAACCCTTGCATTTCCCCTGATGCAGGTTTTATAGCTGCTTGTGATCAAAGTGGCTACTCAAGAGCATTCATTTTTGAAAAAATACTACAGCAGGCACTTTACAATTTACGCTCCAATTCGAAGCAGGTATAGCAATGAAATCATATAACTTTTGCTATGGAATTAAAGATTCGGACGAGGTGGAAGCAATTGCAGACATAACCGAGAAAACCGGATTTTTCAGTGGAGAAGAAGTAGCCATTGCCAGAGAACTTGCAGAGGAATCCCTTAAAAACCAGAATGCCGGTGATTATTTTTTCATAAAAGCACTGGGAAATGACGGAAAAATCATTGGATACACCTGCCATGGGCGCATTCCCGGAAGTATACACAGTTGGGATTTATACTGGATCGTTATTTCTCCGGAGTCCCAGGGGTCGGGAACCGGCAGAGCTCTTATTAACCACGCCCACTCCCTTATAAAAACTCAAGAGGGGAAGAAAGTCTATGCAGAAACATCTTCCAGATCCCAGTATAAACCTACAAGGAGTTTTTACCTGTCATGTGGCTATTCGCAGGCTGCTTTTCTGGATGATTTTTATGGACCTGAGGACTCAAAAGTAATTTACGTATTTGAATTGTAAAAGGCATAATATTCAGGGGATTTCTGTTGAATCAGCATAGTGTTCCTGTCGGCATTCAGGGCAGATACCGTGACTGAAAAGACCCACTATTTTATTGAAATATTCCTCCGGTGAAATCCAATTATCATCTTCGGAACGGAATTTTCTACAGTGCATGCACACAGGGACTACTTTTTTAAGCATAACCACTTCTTTAGTTAAATCTTTGAAGGCCTGAATTTCCTGATTGAGAAGTGAACGAAGTTCGGTAAAGCGCGCCCCAACTCGAATCCGGGCAAGAAGCTCTTCCTTGTCGAAGGGCTTGGAAATGAAGTCATCAGCTCCTGAATCAAGGGCAAGGACTATGTCTTCACCTTGATCTCTAGTCGTGACCATGATGATATAAGGACGCTTTGAATAACTGAAATTCTCCGATATAAAATTTAATACTCCGATACCGTCCATCACGGGCATCATCCAATCCAGCAAAATCAGTTCATAACTCCGATCCGTAAGACTGGCTACAGCCTCCTGTCCATTTTTCACGCTATCAAATTCGAAACCCCAGAGTTTTCCAAGCATAAACTCCATCATTTTACGAGTTACCGTATCGTCTTCCACGATGAGGAATTTCATTTCACTTACTCCCGGGGTAGAAACCCAGAGAAATCATTGTTGCTTCCAATTTTTCACCAGTAATTGGTTTCACGAGATATCCATCACACTGGTTTTTGAAGGATTTCATTATATTATCTTTATCCCCAAGGGCAGTGGTCATGACAATCTTAACCGCATCAAGGCGATGGAGTTGTAACTCTCGTTTGCGAATTTCTCTGAGTACTTCCTGACCATCGATGCCTGGCATCATTATATCAAGGCAGATGAGGTTATAAGGAGCATCTTCATCAATTGCCTTTTCGAACGCAAATACAGCTTCAGTTCCATTTACCGCAACATCACACACCCCGTACTTCCCCATCTGTCTTGTTAAAACTGTTCTTGAAATATAATCATCCTCAACAACTAATATCCTCATGCGTTACTCCTTCCTGCAAAAATTACCCTGAATTCCTGAAATAGACTTTCCATTTCAACTTCGAGTAATTTTACAAGTTCTTCAGTTAGTTCCAACCTGCCACTCAATGCTTTCTGTTCAATATGCAGAGCCACCTGTGCAAGTTTTTCCGCTCCCAGAGTTTCACTCGCCCCTTTTAAAAGATGAGCTGATGACCGCAGAGCTCCCGCATTTTGTTCATTTATTTCAGTTTTCATCCTTGAAGGCAGGTACCCATATTCACTCTCGAAAACTTCACACAACGACTGAGCCATATCTCTGTCGTATTCAATTTTTTCCAGCAATTTATCTAGATTGAATGTCTGAGTTGTAGCTTCCATGGGCTCAACTACTTTCATTTCCGAACTTACTTTTCCAAGAAAACTTCGGATGATTTCTTTAAGTTTTTTATATTCTACAGGCTTAGTTATAACGCTGTTCATTCCGGATGCAACACATTTCTTGTGATCCTCACTTAGAGTACTTGCGGTCATTCCGAGTATTTTGTTTTTTGTCTCAATCTGCCCTGTCAACTCAAGCTCACGTATAGTCTGTGTAGCTGATAGACCATCCATCTCTGGCATCTTCATATCCATTATTATAAGGTCATATCGGAATTTTGATGCCATATCCACAGCTTCATTTCCATCACTTGAAACGTCAAACCGATAACCCATGGTCTCCAGCATCCTGCCGATGACTTTCTGATTAATAATGCTGTCTTCAGCAACAAGAATACGCCCCGCTTCTCTTGGGTTAGTTGAAACAGCTTCATATATTTTCGTTTCACCAGCAAAATCCGCCATCAATTCAATCAGGTGAGCATACCGAAGAGGCACAGTAATGATAGCATCACAACCCGATTTGCGAAGCCTTGCCGTTGTCGCATTGCTTCGGAAGGAGAGAAGTATTGTACGCACATCTCCGCTTTTTTTCCGAAGAGCCGCAGAAATTCCCCATTTGGTTTCAGCATCTTCTCCAGTAAACACGTAATCCCATGGAATAATCCGAAGTTTACCCAAATCCCGGCATGTGTCATCACTGAGTAATTCAACACTCAATCCAGTAATTTTAAGAATTGACACTATACTTTCCATAAGAGTTGGATCGCTGCATACAACGGCACAAGTTTTCCCACAACTTTCCTTTTCCGTGGAGTCGTTAATTTTGAGGGGTAAATCCACTGTGAATGTAGAACCTGCGCCGACTTCGCTTTTTACACTTATGCTTCCCCCCATATTTTTTATGTGTCTTGAAACAATAGATAAACCCAGACCACTTCCACCGAACTTCCTTGTAGATGAGTTATCCGCCTGGATAAAAGGCTCAAAAATCCGATCAATATCCTTTTCAGCGATTCCAACCCCGGTATCTTCCACACAAATCCTGACATAGGAATCACTGGCCATTCCCTGAGGGCGACCTAGACTGATCTTCACTTGTCCGCTATCAGTAAATTTAACTGCATTATGAACGAGATTAACAATTATCTGACGTATTTTTGAATGCTCCCCGAACCGCTGGCAAACCAAATCCTCTTCAATAAATGGTAGAATTTTAACCCGCTTCTCAAATGCTTGAAAGTCTACAATATCGAGCACTTCATCCATGATGCTCCGAAGATCAAAGGACACTTCTTCCGTATCTTCAACCCCTGCTTCGATTTTACTGAATTGCAGGATATCATTTATGATATCAAGGAGTGTACGAGCACTTGTCGTAATGAGCCCCGTATACTCTTCCTGTTCCGGACTGAGCTCGGTTTCAGCTAAAAGCCCCGCCATTCCGATGATTCCATTTAAAGGAGTACGTATTTCATGAGATACATTGGCTAAAAATGAGCTCTTCGTCTTACTTGCTGCATCCGCCTTAACTGCAAGTTCCCTGGCTTCGGATACTGCTTCCGCGAGTTTGCGATTTACAAGGTCGCTTTGCAGAACACTCTGCCTGAGGTTGTCCTCCATTTTTTTTCGTTGAGTAATATCTCTTCCCAGCGCTATATAAACACCATTTTCATCATTGTTTACCTGATTATAGATAATTTCCCAATCAAGAATATGCTCTTCATCTCCTGATTTCAGGGATAGTTCACCCTTCCATCTGGTATTTTTTGATATTTCTCGTATGATTTCGTAAAATTGCCTTCGCTCTGCTTCAAATATTTCAAAAATATTTGAATTATAAATCACTCCGGGACTCTTTCCGGAAACAGTGGAAAAGAATCTGTTTGCCTGTACAATTTTCATAGACGAGTCAAAAATGACTACAGCGGCCTCAAGATTATTAATAATGTTCGAAACAAGAAAATTGGTGCTTTCTCTTTTTTTTGCACTTGTTATATCTGAAAAAGAATAGATAACTGATGGGCGTGCAGTATTTATTATTGACCGGTTCAGTAAGAACCACTTTTCCTCTCCAGCAACATTGCCCCGCACTTCAAGCGGGAAATCCTTTTCCGAATAGATCTGTTTTTCAAAGCCCAGAAGTTCGAAAATCTCATCTATTTTAAAATTCAGCAAATCCCCGTTGTCATGCAGAATCTTCTTCATAACTTCATTTTTTCGAAGGATATTGCCTTCCAGAGTTGTAATTATCAAACCCGCATTTGCAGCATTGAAATAACCAGAAAACTGATGCTCAAGATCATTAACTTCTTCGATTTTTGAGTAACTTTGAAGTACAGCATAAACGGTTTCGGTATTCATGCAGATCATTCGTTTGACTCCATCATTAAATGTTTTCTCGCTATCTGAGATGTAAAACACCATAATTTGTATGGAGTTTCTGCAAATCATTGAGCCTGTGTAGAAAAATTCATTGAGCTTTCCTGAGAAATGCTGGCAACCCTCACCCTTGTTATTCAATCGAAAAATATTACTTATGCCGTCTATATAATCAGAAGTGATTCCTTTTACAATCGAGTGGTGAACTGAAGGGATTACGCAGTCGAGAAATCCACCAATAATGCCGTCCATTTCCATTGCATCGACTACTGCTTCATTTAAATATTTATCAAGATCAAACTGTACATTCATTTCCCGGTTTCCATTGTCTGGTTTATCGGCTTTTTGCTTGAAAAATTAACCGGAAAAATCACTTTTCCCGGATCAACAACTTTTTTCCATTGCACAGTCCATTTAACCCAATCCTGCTCGTTAGTGCCGTATTAATTTTTGCCTCGCAAAAATGCAAGGGATAATAAGGGTCTTGTTCCTTAAGTATTTCTTTAAATTAAGCCACTCTCATATTATTAAGGAAGAGGTATAGTCCACTTCCGGACTAAACCGCTTGCGGAATAGCAGGATCGAAAATGGGAAATTGAATTAAAAATTAAGTTCTTTTTAAATTATTAATTGATATTGAATGTTTAGGCCCTGATCCTGTCCCTGTTTCCCTGACTTACTGATTCCCTGTTAAAAAATCACCTATTCAGGAAATCAGTAGCAGCAACAGGGTATAGTCCACTTCCGGTCTAGACTCGAAAAGATCAGCTTTTAAATGTTTTGTGCATATGATATTTTTTCAGCTACAGTATTTGGAGAAAGTGCATGACTCGTTCCGGAATTGAAGAATTATCAGAAGAAACTCTGCGTAGTCTACTCTCCTTTAGCAAAAATCCCGTGTCCAATTCTGCTCAGTTTTCAGCTTTCATTTTTGATCTTTTTACTGATCTCAACTGGGCCGGTTTTTACTATTACAACGGAAATGCTCTTGTTCTAGGACCCTATCAGGGTAAAGTTGCCTGTGATGAAATTATTCCCGGCCGAGGAGTTTGTGGCACAGCATTCGTAAAAAGATCAACCCTGAATATCCCCAATGTCCATGATTTTAAGGATCATATAGCTTGTGACAGCCGTTCAAACTCTGAAATTGTCATTCCTATTATCAAAAACCAGAATGTTTATGGAGTTTTTGATGTGGACAGTATCCGCCTTGATCGCTTCACCCAGATCGCATCAACTCTTGAAAAACTTGTAGACGTTTTCATTCAATGTACAGATTTTGAAGAAGTTTTTAAAATCGGGTTTCAGCCAATATAGTCACAATTCCGCCCATCCAACATATACAGAAACTAACTAACTAGTTCGTGTCCTGAAATTAAGTTAGCGTAAATAAAAGGAAAAAAGTAAAAAAAATAAAGGGGTTTTCAACTTTTTTGATCGACAAAATACACAGAATCATGTATTATATCGTTGAAATTATTAAAGAAAGGAGAAAACCCC
>JAHJMN010000065.1 GCA_018821305.1 Myxococcota bacterium | reverse complement strand
TAGTTCGTGTCCTGTAATTCGCTTCGCGAAGAAATTTATTAAAATTTCTAACAGGCCACTACAATAAATTCAACACCTTGCGGTTACTGTCCTGAGCAAAAATCGGGCGAAAAATTTGATTCTGGGTATTTCAGGACAGTAACGAAATAGCCTGCTTAGACCCATTTTCTTCTTGAAAAAAGTACCAGAAGACCCCCAACAACACTGATAATAAGCGCAATAACAGCGGGATAGCCCCATTTCCAGGAAAGTTCGGGCATGTGCTTGAAATTCATACCATAAAACCCTACGATAAAACTGGCGGGAATAAACAGAGTTGAAATCAGTGTGAGAAACTTAATAATCTCATTCATTTTCTGATTCAGACGGGAAAAATGAAGGTTAACAAGACCATCAGTGTTGTGAAAATTGAAATCTACACTTTCAATGCAGGAAATCAGGTGATCAAAACAATCCCGGAGAAAATATCGATAGTTACTTTCCCCTGAAGATGGGTGGTTAAGGAGGGCACTCATTGTCTCACGACACCCGGAAAAAGCCCGACGAAGAAAAAGAAGTTCGTTCTGTATATCTAAAATCTTTTCGAAAGGATCCTGTGCGGTTATTGTTTCCTGCCTTAAGGTAAAAAGTTTCTCGTCCATTTCCCCCGCAAGCTCCACATAATGATCAACTATCAGATCCGTTATAGAATATAGAAGGAAATGACTGTCAGACTTGCGGATTTTTTTCTCGGGATCCCTTATGCGTGAAATCAGCGGGTTCCAAAGATCCGGGTCAAACTTCTGACATAGAGTTATAACCGTATTATTCTTAACGATTATATTTATATTGTACTTTATCAGTTTGTCTTCTGCACGCTCAAGAACCGGGAAAACCATGTACATAAGGTCATCGTATTCCTCAAATTTAGAGCGCTGACTGATATTCATAATATCTTCAAGTATAAGATTGTTTATGTTGTAACACTGGCCGAGTTCAAGGAGTAAATCCCGATCATGAACGCCTTCTATAAAAACCCAATCTGTACTTTGCTCATCCCGGGCTAGATTCCTGATATCAGAAATCCTCTTTTCCTCAAACTGCTTTTCAGAATAGCGATATACGATAATATGAACTGATTCTGTGGGCTGTATTCCCGTATAAATCAAACTACCCGGCGGAAGTCCAAACTTTTTATTTCTCCGAATCTTTAATGTCATAACACTACCTCCTCAAGGGATAAATTAATTCTTGGGTTCCTTTATGACACAAGGTGAAAAATCCTGAAGTTTTTTTAGTGTTCTGAAGAAAATATCAAAACCACCCTTGCAATCTGTTAGACATGTCTTATAATAAGACTTAGGACTAACGGAGGTACCGTCATGACAAGCTCAAATGGGAACAAAAACATATCCCGTCGTTTGTTTCTTGAATGGCTCGGAGCTTCAACGGTAATCTCCCTGGGCGCCGCCGCTGCTTGTTCCGCTACCAACGAGAAAAATACCATGGACAGCGGGATTAAAGATGCCGGTAGTGATTCCGGCACAAATTATCCATTCAGTCCGGGAGAAGGAACCTCGGACATCTTTAAAACATGGCCCGAACGAACAGTTGATGTTCAGAATATTGAAAACACCCTTGCCAGTTGGAAACTTACTGTAGACGGTATGGTTGAAACTCCCGTGACACTGAGATTTCACGAACTTGTGGAACTTACGCCACTGAATCTCCTTATGGATTTTCATTGTGTGGAAGGGTGGTCCATTTGGGATATTCCATGGAACGGATTTCACATTAATACTCTAAAAAATATGGTTAAACCTCTATCCGGGGTTACGCATATAACTTTTCACACCCAGGGAGGAAAATATAACGAAAGTCTACCGATTGATGTGGCCCTCGAGCCTCACACCCTGCTTGTTTACGGTGTAGACGGCTCCACAATTCCCCTCAAACATGGTTTTCCACTGAGGCTTGTGGTGCCGAGACTCCTGGCATATAAGAGTGCCAAATATGTAGAACGAATTGAGTTCACGGACCACCCGGTTAATGGTTTCTGGGTGGCTCGTGGTTATCCCTATGATGCGCCCGTACCGGCTTCTAGATTGCGCGAAGGTAAGTACTGAAAGGACAATAACGGATTCATTTCTCACAACCTTTGGAGGATTATGTCCTTTGAAATGAACGATTTGTCCTGTGCCCTTTCTCCTCTGACAACGGTTTCCCATCCTCTTCTCTTTGCTGTCTGCTCCGATAACATTCCGGTACGGGTCGCATCCCTTTTTTTTCGGGCTTTTTTACTATACTGACCCTATTTCCCTGCTTCCCTGCCGCCATTTCATGGCTGATTGTTATTCTGCTCTATGTCCAGGGGCGCGGATGCTTCCGCATCCTTTACCCCTTGGCTATTGAAGATGGTGTCATTTCATGACGTGCGGAATTGGGCCGCACGGCCCAAATCCTTGGAAAAGAATGAGAATAAGAATCGATC
>JAHJMN010000064.1 GCA_018821305.1 Myxococcota bacterium | reverse complement strand
TAGTTCGTGTCCTGTAATTCGCTTCGCGAAGGATTTTATTAAAAATCCTAACAGGCCACTATAATAAATTCAACACCTTGCGGTTACTGTCCTGAGCAAAAATCGGGCGAAAAATTTGATTTTCGGTATTTCAGGACAGTAACAAATTAGCTTCGCAAGTCACGAGATAATAATCGGCTCAAAACTCGGTTTTATTAAATCATTTTCAACCACTGAGAATTTTATAATACAATTGTGAGTTTTTCTAAAGAAAACCTTAAGGAAAGAGCCCCTGGGTGTCCTGTTACTGCTACTGATTTCCTGTGTTCCTGTATTTTATTAACAGGTATTCAGGCATGCAGGAAAACAGGTTCAGGAGCAGGTCATAACCATTGAATATCAATAGAAAATTACAAAGACTGGAAGCGGTTTCGTAAACGCAGGCTATTTTTTCGGAGGAAAGTGCTTGGTGTGGATGGTTCTGAGGGCATTTATATACTTCAAAATGGCCTCGGTGGTAACTGTTGCCTCGCTGAGAGCATCAATTCCACCTTTGCCGATAATGGGGGTTCCTTTTTTAATGTTCTGCACTTTTGCAAGCCATTCTTTTTTTACGCGATCCATGAACTCCGGCGTTTCTTTATTGTCGCCAAAGCCTGCAGCAACGATGTTTCCTTTTTCATCGAAAGCAACCTGTACGTCAAAGCGGGATGTATAACCCTTTATGTCTTTCAGTTCTGGAAAATCCTTTGATGAGAGCGCTAGAACCGTTTTTTCTTTAATTTTAAATTGATAATGTTTAACAGGTTTGTCTGTTGCAACGGTGGATGCCGGAATAATGTCAGCTTTAATGAAAACTTCCTTTTTTGGTGTTTTCTCAACGGGCTTTGCATCAGGTTTCTTTTCTGGTTCTATTTTTTTCGGAGCAAGCATGACAACCTCTTTATCAGGTTGTTTATTTACTTTTGTTTCTTTTGCCGGTGGAACAGGGGCATCATCCTTTTTTTTACTACAGGAAACGATCATGAACATTGAAAGGGAAAAAATAATAATTTTTCTCATTAGAAAACCTCCTGATAACAGGAGTAATACAAAAATAATCAATTGGGAATTAAAATGTTGAATTACAGTGCCGATGTTCCTCCACGGGGAAAACGGGATTAGAACGATCTTGCTCTCCCGGCGTATTAGTATATAATGCATTTAATTTGAAACGGCTTTCTGGAGCTGTAATATAAGGTTTTTCTTTTGTAACTATGGAATCAAACGATCCGCTTATTGGTACCACTGTTGGTAATTATGAAGTTCTTGAGCTCCTTGGAGAGGGAGCTATGGGGCAGGTATATCTTGGCATCCATCCTCAGATTGGTCGAAAAGTAGCAATTAAAGTCCTGATTGCATCTCTTTCGGCTAACCCGGAAATGGCGGAACGATTCCTCTCCGAAGCAAAAGCAGTTAATAAAATCAGTCATCCCAACATTATTCAGGTCTTTGATTTCGGTAAACTTCCCGACGGCAGACTGTATCTCACTATGGAATACCTTGAAGGTACGGATCTCGGCATGAGGTTGTTTAATTTCGGCAACATGGATCTGGATACGGTGGTTTCCATATTTCGTCAGGTTGCAAGTGCTCTTGACGCGGCTCATGTCAACGGGATCATCCATCGGGATCTTAAGCCTGACAATATATTTATCACCGAAGCACATGGCATTTTTACAGTAAAAATCCTGGATTTCGGTGTAGCAAAGCTCCTTGAGCCGGATATGGGAGCCAAGCATAAAACCGCAACGGGTTTGATCATGGGCACACCTTCATATATGTGTCCTGAGCAGGCCGCAGGTCGAGTGAACGATATCTGCCCTCAGAGTGATGTTTATTCTCTGGCTATTATTATTTACCAGATGTTAAGTGGTCGCATGCCGATTGAGGCAGATATAATCCCGCGGGTTTTGGTTAAACACATTGGTGAACCACCGGTGCCGATTCAGGCTTATCTCCCTGATTTTCCTGCGGAGTTATGGTTTGTGCTGGATCGTGCACTTATGAAAGAACCGGCAGACCGATATTCAACAGCCGGGGAATTCGCCGGTGCTTTTATCGCAGAAGTTCAGAAGTTACCGGAGAAACTTTGCAAGGCCCCTTTTATCGTGAGCGAGGATTCGACTCGAGAAATAACCTTCGTTCCCTCAATGATCACAGGGGTTAACGGGCAGACTGTATCTGAACCATCCAGAAAATCCTCCAATATATTATATATTTTTGCCGTTGCAGGTGCTGTTATTGTCGCCGTTGCCGGGTGGTTTGTATATACAAAACTCCTCCGCTCATCGTCGGATACCCAGCCAAAAATGGAAATAAAAGTCTCAAAAACTAATGTTATGGGAAGTCCCTCGGACTCGATGACCCCGGAGATAAAAACGGAAATACCGTCGGCAATGTCTGAGGTGATGTCCCCTGAAATGAAACCGAACGTGGTCAAACACAGTCTGGATGTTGCTTCGGATAAAAATATTCTGGTTGAAATCATTGAAGAAGGCAAGGATCCATACTTCAAAAAAACACCATTTATCCTGAGTTTCATTCAGGGAACAAAAATCACGCTGAATCCTCAGGGGTCTGAGTACAGTGGGCAGGGTAAAACCATTGAAATACAAGCTGATGAGAAAGTACGCTTTGATGCACCTGAAAAAGCCCCAGTCACGCCCACAAGAGTAATGAAACCCGCAATGAAGAGACATCCGGTAATGAAGAAAATTGGTGAGGACACCTTGAAAATTATGTTTTAAGTGGTAATCCTCAGCACTTTGGATATTATTATTCCGGTCAACTTTCCGGATATATACTATTTTCAGGATTCATAAATGCGCTCAATTATAAATACAATATTCATAATATTTTTACTGACGACTTCCGCAACTCAGGCAAAAAATCTGTCGGCAGCAAAGGACCATTACGAAAAAGCTGAAAAACACTACAGCGTTGGAGAATTTGATAAAGCTCTTGAAAACTATAAGAAATCATTTGATATGAGCGATAAACCTGAACTTCTGTTCAACATTGCTCAATGTCATCGTCAGTTGAAACAATATGAAAAAGCTATTTTCTTTTACAAACTCTTTTTGAGTCGCCTACCTTCATCGGGCCTTAAATCTGAAGTGGAAAAGCACATTTCTGACATGCAAAAAGCCATGACTCCCGGGGGTAAAACCGCCAGAATTTCAATTATTACAGATCCTCCCGGTGCCGACATCTTTATTGATCGTTTTTCCGGTAAACCCGATGGGCAGTCTCCATCGGTAATAGCAGTGCAGCCTGGTCCGCATCTTGTTGTAATCAGCAAAGACGGCTTTGTTCAGGTTCATAAAAAGTTAAAAGTAGTAGACCAGAAAATTGAAGTTATTGAAATCAAACTGGTTCCACAGACTAAATCCGGGCCGAAACCAAATCCTGTGAAAGAGAAACCTTCTGCATTTAAAAACTGGAAGTTTATAACCGGTGCATCCCTTACGGGTCTGTTTACCCTCGGTAGCATTTACACTGGCATGAAGGCTCTTGATTACGAAAGTAAATTTAACGATTCCACAGATCCTGATGACCGCGATTCCTTCAAAAAAAAGGGAGAGCGTATGGCTTTATACACCGATATCATGATTGGCGCTGCAGTAGTAAGTGCTGCTTTGACGGTTTTATCGTTTATCATGACCGGTTCCGGGGAAGAAAAATCTGAATCCAGAGTTTCAATACTTCCAGTGTGCACCGGAAGTGGCTGTTCCGTCAGTGCGTCATTTACAATCGGAGGTTTCTGATGCGGTGGTTATTACCCGCAATTATTGTTTTTTCATTTTTATCCTGCACAGGCCAGACGACAACCGCCCGCAATTCTCACGGGATTGTAATAAGCGAACTTGAACATGAAGATGGTATTCTTTCCGGGAAAATACTGAATAAAACAGGGCGTTTAGTCAGCGAGCTTACTATTGAGGTAAAATGGTTGTCGCCCTGCGGCCATGAAATCATGAGTCGCACTTTTAAAGTTGTTCCCGGAGGAGACGGAAAACATTTAGCCTCTGGATTTCAAAAGCAATTCAAATATAGGGTCAGTTTCCAGACACAGCACCGGCGAAAGCTTACTGTTACGGGTTCCGTACTGAAATGGCAGTGAAGACTTTTCTTTCCTTCGAAGACCTGTGTCATTTGCAATATAAAAATCAATGGGAACCTTCAGAAAACACGGCGGATTCAACTGCGGCAGCGGTTATTATTCCCGTTCGTTCTAGGGGCCCACTATCGGAAATCCTTTTTATTGAAAAAAAGGAAGACCCCCGATACCCCTGGTCCGGCCAGATTGCCCTTCCCGGTGGGCACTGGAACCAGACTGATGTGGGTTTTGAGAATACGGCATTGCGTGAACTTGAAGAAGAAACTGGGATTATTTGTGATGATGTGAAGATAGCGGGTGCTGTAGGAGCTTTCCACACGATAAAAAAAATAATTATTCATGCCTATGCCGGTGCGATAATCAGGCCTGTGACGATAGACTTCGATAAAAATGAAATCTCCAGAGTCCTCTGGGTTTCCGTGGAAAATCTTCTTTACAACCATCATGGGTTTGAAGGACGGAAACCGTCACTTTCGGAGCTTATTTACCCTGTCCCTGGAAATCGAATCTGGGGAGCCACTGCAAGGATTGTCCACACTTTTCTTGAAGCCGTCCGCCATATTGAATAAAAATATTGGTATTGAATGGTTACGTCCTGCACCTGCACCTGTTTTCCTGACTTCCTTAATCCCTGTTAAAAAAATCAGGAAACAGGAAAACAGTAGCAGAAACAGGAAAATCAGGGTCTTGTGCCTGAAGGGGCATCGCACTTATTGAATTGAAAGCGGTCTTTATGGCACAAAAACACTTACCTTCAAAGTAAACGCCCTGCTCCTGTCCCTGTTTTCCTGACTTCCTGTTTTCCTGTAATTATTATACGATGTTGTATTTATTTATTATTTACATCAAACATTCACTATCCGATCAGCATTGGGTCTAAGGTGGGATCAGGAGCACAGGGATTTCAGGATATTTACAAGTTCAGTTCGTGCCTGCTCTCCCTGCTCTGCGGGAATGGGCCGAATGGACTCGGCGGCTTCAAGATATCCGTGCACTCCCAGCCAGTTACTGAAGTGTCTCTTTTGAGCGTGATAGATAAAGGAGGGAAGGGGAATCCATGAAAGACATTCATGAAGTTCCTTAAGGTTTCTTGCTCTGGCAACTTCTGATTTGGAATCTCCCGGCATCCGGAAAATAAAATCTCCAAAGCCGAAATAATCAAGCATTTCATTGCGCAGATGAGAAAGAAGATCCGGTGAGTTTTTGTGCAGAAAAGCAGCATTTCGACGGACAATCTCCTGCTTTTTATCCTGCTGGGAAGAGATAATAACCACGGGAATATCCCACTGGAGGCCCTTGACATAATCAATCAGGGCAAACCCTGCATCGAGATTGTTTTTTCCTGCCATAGGAAAACCCAGAGAAGAAATGATGCCCACGGTGCGATCGCTGTATAAATTTAAATATTTTACAACCTGGTCGTAATTTGCTGCAACAAGGAGAATAGGGCGCTCCCGATGGATTTTATCCAGTCTGGTGCATGCGGATTGGGAAGGCATGAGGGACAGAGTACGCCTTTCAAGTTCATCAATTATCAGGGGAATAATATAACTGGCATAGTTTATTTCATCTTCCAGAAGAATTATGAGCCTCTTGTGCATGGTATTGTACCAGAAATCAGCATTTTGCTGGTCTTCCACAAGTCTGACAATATATTTTGCCAGGGTCGTATCTGAAAGCCACTGAAAGTTATATGTGTCTGAGGTGGGATCTACAGGGCATGGTGCTCCCGAAAGGGGATAGGGACCATGAGAGATAACCGCGACATTGTCAGGGCCGGAGTTAGTGGACCGTACTATGCCAGCGCTGTCAAAATCCGGTAACATGTGTCCCCACACCAGAAGATCACAGGGAGTTTCGAGGGGATTTTCTTCAATGCGGAAGATCTCTGCCTCAAGTTCCTGACTTCCTTCAAGAAAAAGACTGTATTCATAGGGACTTCCATAGAAGGCTATTTTACTGATAAGTTTTTCCATTATGAAACCTTTCGGTGTTCGTATTTTATAAAATTTTTAACAGAAGGAGAGAAAATTACAAGGGGGAAAGACGAGGAAGCAGTTATCTCATGCCGCGTTTGTGGCGAACGGGTCCGCCTTTTCTTACCATGGGCTGGGGACCAACTTTGATATGTCCGCCGGGACCAACTTTAATTCTGCCACCGGGGGTCTTGATTACAGTGCCGCCGGGACCAACTTTGATTTTACCACCGGGGGTTCTGATTTCAGTGCCGCCGGGACCAACTTTGATTTTACCGCCAGGAACGTCAATTCTTGCGCCGGGAGTTCTGATAGTAACGCCATGTCTCTTTACGCGGATAACGGGTTCTTTGATAACAAAGGTGCGCTTGGCAACTCTGCGATGCATACGTTTTCTGGCTTTTTCATATCTTTTAACTTTGATTGGATCCATTTTATATGGAGCCCGATGCCAGCTTCTGTTGTTAACAACAACAACGTTCTTGCGGACTTTGCCTTTGAATCTGTACGGATCATGATATTTTACAATTTTGACATATCTGGGTTTGAAATTGCGTGGGGGAACATATCTTACTTTGGGAACTTTTGCATAGAACTTGGGAACAACGATAACTTTTGCATGTTCGTTATAGTTTCGTCCACGGGGATGATGTCTAAGATATCTGGTTTTCCAGCGTTTGTTTGCATTGTAATGGGAGACGTATCTCTTGTAACGATGAGGATAGTATTCTTTTTCGAGCCAGGGGGTTACCTGAGCAAGAGAAGCTTCAATGATTTTAGCTTTGGCTTCAGAGGGTTTGATAACTCCAGCTCTAACCATTGCTTTGAGTCTCTGAAGAAGATAAGCATTGGCCATTACCATAGCGTTTAAGCGTTGTTCCTGATAGGCAGCAACTTGTTTTTCTTCAAGAAGTTCCTGATAGGGTTTAGCTTCCTTGGTGTAAGCTGCCATGTTGTTTTTAGATTCAGCTTCAACAACTTTTTTGTCCATTTCTTCAGCTTTGGTGTTAACAGTTTTGAGAGCAGCCTCAAGTTCTGCAACCTGCTTTTTCATGGCTTCGAGTTTTTCCGTAGTGCTTTTTGCAATAGCGTCAACTTTTGCTTCAGCTTCTTTGGTTTTTGCTGCGTACCACTTGGACCAATCTTCTTTTTCAGCGTCATAAGCGGCAACGGGAGTCGGTTTGCCATCGACGCCAACTTCAACTTGTTTTCCAGCAGGAACTTCGATTTTCTTTGCGCCTTCCTGATCGGAAACTTCTACGATACCTTTTTCAACGCCGAGTTTGGTGGCGCCGGTATCAGCGATACCAACGTCAAATTCGGTACCGAGTACGGAAAGTACTGCCGTAGGAGTGAACACTTTGAAAACTGACTGATTTTCAGATCTGGGTTCAACGGCAATGGAGGAAGTACCGGCTAAAACGGTAATTGAAGGGGAGCCGTTAGCCATGTCTGCACCGGGATTGATAACAACTTCAGCACCGGCACCGAGAACAACGGTGGTTTCGTCCCACATTCTGAGTTTTGCACTGGCGCCTTCGCCAACGCGGAGTTGATCGCCAACATTGAGTTTCATATCTTTGGTTACATCGATATAATCTTCAGTGTTTGCTTTTTTAACTTCAACTTTGCCTTCCAGTTCGTACACGACGGACTCAACGGGAAGAACGTTCGGCTCGGGTTTGGGAGCTTCCACTTTAGGTGGTTCCGGTTTTTTTACTTCCGGTTTTACTTCCGGTTTCATTGCTTCCGGTTTCATTGCAACTTCGGTGTTTGCTTTTACGGGCTTTTTATCTTCTTTTTTTTCTTCTTTTTTACCTTTGCAGGCTACTGTAAAAAATGCGGCCAGGATGGAAATAGCTATAATTCTGCTTTTCATTATTGAGGCCTCCTTTCGATGGAAACAGATTATTGTTTAAATCTATGTAGATAGCAAGTAAAAAATGTCAGGTGATGGGCAAATCTTTAATTAAACCTAAGATGTGGATTTGATTATAAAATTCTGCGCTGGACATGGATATTGTTGCAATAATCCGATGGTTTTTGCATATGGCATTGACTCGCTGAGGGATGTTTGGATCAAGATTGTAACGATTAAAAACAGTTTCTCCGAGACTTCTAAGACGTTTAATATTTTCCTCACAGTTACCCGTTGTTTCGATAATTGCCTTTATAATAAAGCCATCAGGATTGAACTCCAGACCGCCGGTAAGTGCTTTTATTTTAAAATTAGGCAGTAATTTAAAGTCAACGTTTCTAGTCAGAAAAATAATATTTGGAAAAACGCCAAGGGTTTTAGCCAGATTTTTACAGATATCGTCATTGCACAATGCAGGCTTATTAGATTGTGAGCTTAAAATGGCTGTGACAGATTTAAGATCTGTTTTATACGATCCTGCAATCATGTCATTTTCAGTGCTTGATGGAAAAATCAGATTGAAATCTCCGTTTCCAAAGTCTTTTTCCTGAGAAGTTCTCTTCTGCCAATAATTTCTGAGGGCTTCCATCCTCCCCCGTTTGCCGCTGACAAGAAATATATGTGGTCTGATATTGATTTTGACTTTACCACCAATTATTGAAAAAAAGGAGTAATAAGATTTGAAACCAATGCAGAGAGCTTCAATATTATTTAAACTTATGCCGAGAGAGTTAAATTTTTCCTTAACTTCTTTTATCTGAAGACTGGAAAAAAATAAACTTGCCCAGTGAAATTTTCTAAGACGCTCAAGATCAATGCACGCAGCATTTTCAAACTGGTGAGGAACAAATTGTACCAGTTTTTGCGTTTTGTTGTTGGATTCTTTAGTCTTATCAGGATTTATTGTTTGTAACTTAAGTTTATAAGATTGTTCATAGGTTGTAGGGTCAGGAACCCTGAAAGTAACTGTTTTGCGGGATTTTTCACCTTCCGGCCATACAGTTACAGTAATCAGAGCAGTAAGCCCTCCAAAGAAAATAATAATAGAAAAAACTGTCTTCAACATAGGAAATAAAAACCGCCCAAACTAATCGCTGGTAATATCCAGAGTATCAGTTTAATGGAAAACATTTTAATTTGAAACTTCGTTTTTGACTTATCTTATGTAATGTGGAGTAATGTTCTGCTATTTTATGGAATTATTGTCTATTTCTACAGGAGATTCTCATGATTGTCGAAAGAAGATTATATAATAATAATGAATACTACGTAATATTTGATCAAACTAAAAAGCCTCAGGGGGTTACTCGATCTTTTCAGGCTCTTTTGTCCGGCAGTGGAATAAGTGCATCCAGTCTTGGAACAAAACTTATTTCTTCAGACTCCTGTTTGCTGAGTCCCGTAGTTCCATCGAAAATTGTATGTGTCGGACTCAATTATAAATTACATGCAGAAGAGACGGGCAAACCTCTGCCCCAAGTGCCCCTTATTTTTCTTAAGCCCGTTTCAGCAATGATTAACCCTGCTGAAAATATTGAACTTCCATCCATGAGCACTGAAGTTCATTACGAGGGTGAACTGGCAGTTGTGATTGGGAAAAAGTTAAAAAATGTAGATCCAAAGCAGGCTATGGAAGGAATATTCGGGTATACAATAATGAATGATGTCACTGCAAGGGACATTCAGCGGAATGAAAAACTTTATACCAGAGCCAAGGGTTTTGATACTTTTGCACCCTGCGGTCCCGCCATTGTTACTGATCTGGACATTCTTTCATCCACATTAAAAACCGAAGTAAACGGTGAAATACGTCAGAAAACTGAGATTTCAGATATGATTTTCCCTCCGGCAGAACTTATCAGTTTCATTAGTAAAGTAATGACTCTTCTTCCGGGAGATATTGTTTCAACAGGCACTCCCTCTGGGGTTGGCCCACTTCATCCCGGCGATATAGTCAAAATAACAATAGATGGCATAGGAACACTGACAAATGGTGTTGTTGAAGGGATTTAAAATATATCTCAGATTGGTCTGCGTTTTTCGGTCATGATTCGAAGCATGGTGTTGTCTGCCGTTGCCATGCCCTGATGTCCTATTTCTCCAAGGTATTTTATTGTTTCTTCGGCGGTTTTACCCACAAAACCCTCAATTTCAGTTATTCCGTGAGAGTTGATTGCCATGTAAGCTGCCAAAATGGCACTTTCCGTCGAACTGGCAACTTTCAGAGCACAGCTGCCTTTGGCGCCATCACACAACATGCCACCGAGGTCCGAAACCACGGTGTTTACTGCCAGAGTAATTTTATCCATATCAGGACCACAGTGTTGATAGACTATCCCCGTTGCAGCTCCAAGACCCGAGGCGATGGCGCATCCGCACAGTGGGGAAAGATCCCCGGTAAAGCATTTTACGTAACTGTTTACCAGATGTGTGAGAGCAATGGATTTAAGGATTTTTTCTTCAGGAATGTTAAAATATTTGCCAACATTGAACGGTACTAAAATGGCCACAATTCCCTGATTGCCACTTCCTCCTGAGGCCATAACGGGTTTGGGAACACCTGCCATTCGGGCATCAGCGGCGGCGGCGGTCAGAATTTTGGAAGAAGAGAAAACATCGTTGAGAAGAAAGCCTTTTTCCCGGAGATCAGAAATAAAATAGCCAACTTTGTGCAGAGTCTGCCCCTGCCTTGCCATTTCCATGTTCATGAAGATCCCCTCTTTTATGAATTTTCGATCTTCGTCATCCAGATTTTCTGCAGCTTCAACAAAGTCAGCAATAGTAAGGTTGCGAAGAATGTCACGATAAGGTTTGGATGCCTTTTCGACTTTTCGATTTATGATTTCTTCTCCATCTAAAGTGCATAGAGTGATATTGCGATGGGAACCCTGAATGACTGCTTTTGAAACATGTTCCCGCGTGACTACGGTTGCTTCAATAAAGAGTTCGCGTTTAGTTTCATCCCAGGTGATGGATGCTTTACCCTCATCACAGAGTTTCTGGGCAGCACTCACTGTATCCATGGTGATTTCACGAAGATTTTCCATTTTTAGATGAGGCTTTTTTTCCAGAGCTCCACAAGCTGCAGCAATAAGATTTCCCTGCCTGCCACCAGTATTAGGTACTGTGACGGCGTATCCATTTTTGTATACGCCACCGTCTACAGAAACACGCAGTTCAAGAATTTCACCGGGATTACACTCGGCGGCAGTTGCAGCAGCGTAAGCTACGGCAATAGGTTCTGTGCAACCAAGGGCGGGAAAAACTTCATGCTCAAGGACTTCTTTAAGTATATTCATAGTTGATGATCAGTTTTCGGGATTTATGGCGAAAGTTTTTCCGTTTGAAAACTCAAATATCTCTGATTTTCCAAACTTTTTTGTGTGAAAAATATAAATTGTGGCAAAAGAAGCATCCAGCACAAGACCAGAAACTAATAGAACAACTCCCCGGAAAATAATTCCCGTTTCCGAAGCACCCATGCCTCGAAAGATGGCTAAAATTCCGAAAAATGCACAATAAATCATCAGAATAATACCCTGCAAAAGTATTGAAGAATCACCATTTACACCGCTTTGGCGGGAGATGACATTTCCTTCGTCCACGGACCAGATGAGATCCTTCACAGCGATACCGAACAGGGTAACTTTATGGGAAAAAATCCATTTTCCATCCTTAAGTTCTGCGGATGCTTTTGCACGGTAGCCCGCTAAATAACTTATAAAACGCAAAATGGCTGTAAGTAGCCAGAAAAGAGTAAACAGACTAAGCCAGTACCCTGTTTTTGCGGAATAATCGGATATATGATTGCCGGAAAATTTCATCTGGCTAACTCCACAGCTTTAAATCGGCGGATGACCATAACTTTGATCTGACCGGGAAACGTAACTTCATCACTGATTTTTGTGGCAATACCGGCCGCGAGGGCCGCGGTCTGGGAATCATCAACTTCAGTATTATCAACCATTATACGCAGCTCGCGACCCGCTTGAACGGCAAATACTTCTCTGACTCCTTCAAAGGAAAGGGCAGCATTTTCAAGATCTGAAATGCGGTCCATATAACTTTCAACCATTTCACGTCGAGCTCCCGGGCGTGCGCCACTCATAGCATCAGCAGCCATGACAATTCGAGTGAAGAGGCTGATTTGTTCACCTTCGCCATGGTGTGAAGTAATAGCTTCGATAACTTCCGGACTTTCGTGTGCCTCTATTGCGAATTTTGAACCTATTTCCGCATGAGAACCTTCGATTTCATGGGTCAGGGCTTTACCAATATCATGAAGCAGTGTTGCGCGTTTTGCCGTTTCAACGTCCATATGGAGTTCGTGGGCCATAAGTCCTGCTAAAACAGAAGCTTCAATGGAATGCTGCCACTGATTCTGCGTATATGATGTACGATAGAAAAGCCTGCCAAGTAAAAGAACTATTTCTCTGTCAGCTTTCTGCCGGATTCCCGCAAGTTTAAAGGCTTTTCGTCCGAATCCGATAAGTTCATTCTCCATTTCGAAAGATTTCTTCTCGAATATAATATTTAAATCATCAATATTTTTAACAGAATCGGGAAGCTTTTCCAGAACCCTTCGAGCAATTTCCTTTTTAACAGCATCAAGGGTTTCAAATCGGATTACAAAAGCATCTCCGTTCTCCATGATGCTAAGAGGCATTCCGAAAAGCTCAGTTAAAAACCCGTTTTCCTTGCCCGTTACCCGTAGAAGTTTTTCCCAGGCAGATTTCGTCATGGCAATGATTGAAGGCGGTCTTTCCTGAGCTTTAATGACACCGAGGCGACCAATGGCAATACCCATTATGCGCTTCGCAAGGGCAGTAAATTCCGATTCGGGAACTTCTTCCCACTGCCGGAGATCCGCTGCTGCTTCACTTTCAGCTTGAGATACAAGACGACGCGTAATTTCTTCAGAAATTGATTGAGCCGTTGTCTGAGCCGCTTGTTCAAGAGCTGAAGGCATTTGCAGAATTATATCGCGTTTGTCCTGCTTCAGATCCGTCGTGGAATTATAAACTTTTTTAAGTTCCATATACCTGGAATCTATTGATTTTATAATTTTATCCGTTTCAGAGGCCAGCATGTTGAGTCGCAGATTTTCTTTTTCCAGCCTGAGCTCAAGTTGATGAACATCCTCTTCCATCTTTGCTTTTTCCACCTTCATTTCTTCAGCGGATACAAGCCGGAATTGGGCAACTTCATCCATTGCTTTTGTGACAGCAAGTTTTGCTTCTGCACGGGCTTTTTCGATTAAATTTCCTGCATTTTCTTTTGCGATGGCTTCTTTTTTACGAAAAGATCTTAAGAAAATGAAAGACGAAACCGTTGAAACGGCGATAACTGTAAGTAATGCAATAATAAAATAAATCATGGACAAACTACTTTCACTGCGGAAAATTACTTTGAAATCCTCATGTTGTCAAATCAATATAATTAGTAACTGTCCTGAAATACTGTTTTTCAAAAATTCGTCGATTTTTTGCTCAGGACAGTAACCGCAAGGTGTTGAATTTACTAGTAGTGGCCTGTTAGGATTTTTAATAAAATCCTTCGCAAAGCGAATTACAGGACACGAACTAAATAGATATTACGATTGTTGCGGAATATCAGTTTAATTTTCGTATGGAAAGAACCAGGCAGATTTCCTGTTTTGTTTTTTAAAGGAATTCGGTTTGACAAATATTTGTAAAAAAAGTAATTTTATTTATTCCTTTTTAAAATATTTATTCATTCCATTTTTAAGACTGGAGAAGACCATGCGATCTATTATTCTATCAGGCATGTTTTTATTTCTTTTTTCGTGCAGTGGTGGTGAAAAGAAATCCCAAACCCCTCCTCAAAAAAATAGTTCAGTTGTAAAAACTCAAGAAACGGAGAAACAACCGCCGAAGGTAACAAACAATGAGAAGAAAACCGTTATAAAAACAACTGTAAAAATAGCACCAAAGGGTAAAATCAATAAGCCAATAAAACCAGCAAAAAAATTGTCAAAAGAGGAGGAAGAACTTGAAACGGTTGTGATGAGTCTTTCAACGGAGGATGCAACGGATTTCATAAAACTTGTTGAAAGTAGTGCCCCCGGCTTTGCGAAACTTATGAAGAAGCAAAAACTGGTAACTTATCCTCTTGGGAAGATCCGTGCAATTGCCATTGGGTTAGAGCCCTACCGCGGTGCTCTGGTGGAACTCACATGTATAAAGAAGAATCAACTACCAAAAGAATGCAGTGAAGAAGCAGAATCCCCACCGGAATCCTGTGAAAAGTTTCAAAAATTTTCGTCCTGCGGAAAGAAGTTCAAACCTCAGTATCTGGCAATATATCTGAAGAAAATTAAGGGAAATGCCAAACCCGTCGTAGTCGCTGAGAGCATAATTACATCTGCGTTTTCCGGTGATAAATCCGAGAAGCCAGTTGCTGTTCCCACAAAACTATTTGAATCGCATGGAATTTTTTCAATAGATATAACAATAATGGATGAGACAGATGCCTCAAAAACACCCACAGGAGAAACAAAATCCGAGAAAAAAATTGAGGTTTTCTCTGTTACTGAAAATGGATTCTTTCGACATATCAACATTGACGGTGACAGATCATATTCATGGCAAGGGATCAGGACGGAGCGGAGTGTGAAAAGTTCTTTTGTTACTTCTGCAAAGACAAAAAAACATTATCTGGTTATTGAAGAGATATCAAAACAGTTTGTAATCAATACGGGGGGAGTAGAAGAAGATCCCCGGGCATTCTGCAGTCGAAAAACTGAGGTTTATATAATAGAAAAATCAAGTAAATTCTGGAAGAAGGTGAAGGGAAAGGCTCTTAAGATTCTTCGACAAAAGGAGACAGAGTTGAACCTTGCAGTGGATGATGATTTAACTGAAAAGGGCAAAGGAGATGAGTGCCCTTCAATTAAATAGTTACTGTCCTGAAATACAGTTTTTCAAATTTTTTGCCCAATTTTTGCTCAGGACAGTAACCGCAAGGTGTTGAATTTATTGTAGTGTCCTGTAATTCAATTTTTATCAAAATTGAGCATGTTTACGAAAATATGCTATTCAGAACACTACTTTTCGAGTTTTCAAAGTACAAGTAGAATCAGGCGAGAGCAGAGGTTTTTCTGCGGTACAGTTCCTGCAGAATATAAGAAGCAACATCTTCTGCGTATGAACCGCGTCCGAAACCGGCATCATAACCGAGTTCAAGAGCCAGTGCGTTATCAATACGCGGGCCTCCAGCAATTAGAAGCATTTCATTACGTTTACCGCTGGCTTCTACCATTTCCACAAACTGTGTGAGGTTTTTCATGTGGATGTCACGCTGTGTGACCACCTGAGATACTAAAACAGCATCCGCCTTCAGGGCAATCGCTTTTTCAAGGAGGTTTTCCGGTGTGACCTGAGCCCCGAGATTATGGGATTCAAACCCACTGTAGCGCTCAAGTCCGTAATGGCCATTGAAACCCTTCATGTTCATGATAGCATCGATACCTACAGTATGCGCATCTTCACCAATGCAGGCACCCACAACTATGAGTTTTCGATCAAACATTTCCGGAGCTTTCGTATTACACTCGGCTCTTGACCACACGGAAGTCTTTACCTGAGCTACTTCAATTGTTGTAACATCAATGCTTCGGCAACCTTTGCCATAAACGACAAAGAAGGTAAATCCTTCGCCGATATCCACATTATTTACAACTTCAGCTTCAGAAAAACCCATGCTCAGAACGAGTCTGCGGGCGGCTTCCGTAGAGTGAGCTCCACACTTCAAAGGCAAAGTGAAACTCAGTTGAACTGCTCCGTCACCGAGTGTATCGCCATAGGGTTTGATTTCCTTGAGATTTAAATCCATTTTGTTACCTCCTCGCCGATGCCTGTTTTACGGGCCATGGCAAGTGCGAAGGGATTTGAATAATCATCGTTTTTCTCAATTACGCCGGCCAAGCCCTTGCCTCCATCCATGGTTCTGCTGATATCAGCAAATCGACCCTGAGCAATGGATTTAAGAAGGCCATCGAACTCAACTTCATGGAGGAATTTTACGGTTTCATCGACCACGTGATGAGCTCTTTTGGCAATGATTCCATCTGGATTAATGGACACAGCGTCACCGATATGGCGGGCACCGTTCATTATATATCGACTGTTTTCCAGGGCGAGGAAACGATCGTGCAGGAACGGAGTATGCATGGCCTCTGTGAGCATTCCGAGAAGTTGAATCCCCTGATTTGACCACACTCCCGCAAGGTTAAACATGGCGTTCATTATAAATCCCTTGAAAATGTCTCCGGACATGAATTTAGTCGGTGGCATATATTTCAGCGGAGCCTCCGGGAAAATTTCTCTCAGCATCAGAGCCTGAGCCAGTTCCATTAAAAACCCATCTTCCGTATCAGGATTTATTTCAAAGGCATGTCCAAGACCCATCTGGGCGGGTTTGAGGCCCGCGGCTTTTGCAAAGCTTTCATTTATGAGATCACTTGCAAGTACGGTGTGAGCACTTTCGATTGCGTCAGCGGTGGTAAGATAATTATCTTCTCCAGTGTTTATTATCATGCCGGAGAAGGCATTAATCATACGGGAAAAATATTGATCAACGAAAGTTCTGACGGGGTTAATGTCCCGGAATAAAATGCCGTACATGCTGTCGTTCAGCATCATATCAAGTCGTTCAAACGCGCCCATGACTACGATTTCAGGCATGCAAAGGCCGCTGGCATAGTTTACGAGACGGATGTAGCGACCCTGTTTTACACTGACTTCATCGAGGGCTTTTCGCATGTGACGGAAGTTAGCCTGAGTAGCATAGGTGCCGCCAAATCCCTCCGTTGTGATGCCATAGGGAATATAATCCAGAAGAGACTGACCTGTTGTACGGATTACAGCAATAATATCAGCACCTTTTTCTGCTGCTGCTTTTGCCTGAATCGCATCTTCATAGATGTTTCCCGTGGCGACGATAACGTATTGCCAGGGTTTGGGGCCTTCACCAAGGTCAGAAATCATTTTCTCTCGGGTTTTCCGATTATTTTCAATGGTTTCGAGTTGTTCATCTACGAGTTCCGTAAGGAATTCTTCTGCCCGGGTGCGGGACACAGAAGTATTCTCTAAAAGAGAGATCTCCCCGGCACTTACTTTTTCCGCAAGTTCGTTAATCCCAAGATTATGGTGGAGCATCCCCCGGGCTACGGGAATTGCAATGCCACCTCCAAGAATGCTTCGCAGGTGGTTTACAACGACATTGGGCAGGGGAACCCCGTCGGCATCGGTGCCATCAAGGCCCATAAGCCTTAAAACGGCTCTTTCAACGGTCAGTGTCGTGTTTGATTTGATTAATGGACGGACTTTTTCGGTAATGCTGTCTGCAGTCTTTCGAAGATCAGCAATTTTCTTTGGGTCAAGACCAAGTGAAGTAGTCATGTTTCCTCCGCTTTCCGAAACCAGTGATAGCACAAGAAACACCACTGATCAAAATATATCCGGAGGAAGGACTTCCCTTCGCGAAAGTACCCCAATTGAAATGTCCATACCTAAAATTTTAAAGGAATAATAAAATTTAAATATTGCCGCACATGTACTTGTAAATTAAAAAATCAATGCTAGTTTTATAAAGATTAACCTGCGGCTGGAGACACAGAATATGCTAAAAGTTCTAATTATTCTTATACCCATTGTTTTTATTACTGCATGTCTGGAAACTGAAGAATCAAGAGATAAAATCAATGTTTGTCAGGACAAATACAGTCTCACATTTGAAAGCGGTGAGTGTCATGCAACTCCCACAGGAGACTGCGAACCCATGTTTCGTTATGAGTATATCAATAATTATAATACTACATCCAGAATTGTGTCTCAGTGTAAAAATACCGGAGAAGAAACGATTCTCGTTCAATATGATGAAATACCGGAACCATATTATTTCCAAGACCCCGAAGGCTGGTTTCGCTGCTACTATGATTTGATTGATGAAACAGCTGAAAACTACTGCAGTTTAGAACAATAACTGATTTTTTTGCCATTTTTCTGTTTGTTTGGATTTGAGGCGACGATCGGATTCGAACCGATGGATAAAGGTTTTGCAGACCTCTGCCTTACCACTTGGCTACATCGCCACCGCTGAGTATTATCAGCGCCTGAAATAGATATACAATTTATAATTTTTGTCAACAGGTAATTTTTGATCACCAGTGTTTTTTTTGTTGTAACTGTTCGGATATAGTTTAAAAAATTATTTTAAAAAGAAATGAAACCTCTGGTTCTTTATGACGGTCAAAGTTCCGCTGGAATTACCCTTTTACGCGAACCGTAAAGGCATTTTAAATTATATCTTGACTGAAAGCATTAACTGTTATGTAATTTCAACCGTTCTTAGGCTTGTTTTTGTTACAAATTGGTCAGAATCAGGCAAAGAATAACCATTCTATGGAGGAATCAAATGAAAAAATTAATTATTCTCGTAAGTTCTCTGGTTTTTATCCTCGGATGTTCCGATAAGAAAAATACTGCAAAGGATACAACTCCAGAAAAGCAGACTGAAGTAGTAGAAAATAAAAATGATTTACCAAAAGCAGTTCCTGCAGAAAAAGCCTATGAAGTTCAGAAAATATGGGAAGGCGGACTCGCGGCAGTAACCGAATGCATCGGAAAACGCATTGCCCAGACAAATCAGAAAGGTCTCAGTGGATACATCATCGTTGAAGGGACTATCGGGACTTCAGAAAATCCGAAAAACCTCCGCATTGTGGATAAAAAACTTGCCGTGGACAAAATTGAAGACTGTATCATGAGTTATCTGAAAGGTCTTCAGTTCCCTACCTGGGGTTATGAAGTAAAATATCAGCATCCGTACAATATCAGTATTCTTTACTGAATTCTTTTGTTGAATGCAATTTGCTTCGCAAAAATGCAAATAGACACGAACTTCTAAAAAAAAATTACCCGGGATTGCCGGATGGATTTGAACGCAACATGCGTAAACTGTATATTTTCAGTACGAAAGGACGAACCATGAGAAATATTCTGATATTAATTACTGCTGCGGTTTTATTTGCAGGTTGCAATGGTGAAAAGAAAAAAACCACAGCAGAAAAAAAGCCCGAAACGGAAGTTAAAGATACAAAAACTGACGAACCGAAAAAGGACAATGTTTCAAATATGACTATTTCCGGAGATCTGGGCGAAATAGATCAGGCCATGGTTCAGAAAAAATTTGACGAATCCAAAGACGAAGTTCAGAAGTGCATCACCGACGGAATCGGAAGCGATACCTACGTGGGCGGCAACATGGATTTCACCTTTCGGATCAATCTTGACGGCACAGTTAAAAAACTTGATTTTTCAAGTACAGTAGGTCACCGCGGAATTGAAAAATGCGTTTACAAATTTGCCCATAAACTGAAGTTTGTAAAACCAAAAGGTGGTGAGGGAAAAGTCGCTTATCCTTTTGCGTTTGACCCCGCTCGAGAAATTAAGAAAACCTGGACTGAAGGTAATCTGGGAAAAGCCTGGGTAAAGATTCGCAAAGCAATGATGAAATGCTCTGACGGTACCGATGATGCACCTTCAACTTTTTCCGTTGTTTTTTATGTGCTTCCTGATTCAGAAATAGGGTACAGCGGAGTATCTTCCGGCAAGAAACTCGTTTCTGATAAATTCTATAACTGCATTAAAGCAAGCCTTAAAAAAGCAAAACTGCCGGATCCTATGGGAACCGTAGCAAAAGTTTCAGTTTCAATTCAGCCCTGAAAGATCTCCCTTCTGTCGATTCGTGATTTTTGGTCTTGAAAATCCGGCGATTTGTTATATTTTTAACGATAATCTCCGGTAACCGGGGTGTTTTTTAGTACAACATTTTGATATTATTGATATACATTGTTCTTTTATAAACTCTAACCCTTTCACCTCAACTTTTAAAAGGAGGCTTTATGCAGGAACTAAAAGGAAACAGATTCGGAACCCACAGAGTAATCGAACCCCAGGGAGTTTTACCCCAGCCGGCTAACAGAGTCGACAATGACATGACCAAACTCTATGATAATGAAATCATGTGCGATGTTAAAACCCTTAACGTCGACAGCGCCTCCTTCACTCAGATAAAAGATGAAGCTGAAGGAAATATTGATAGAATTAAAGAAATCATGCTGTCCATTGTGGCCCGTTTCGGTAAACACAAGAATCCCGTAACCGGCTCCGGCGGTATGTTCATTGGTACAGTAAAGCGCGTCGGTAGCGCTCTTAAAGGTAAGATCGACCTTAAAGAAGGCGATCGCATCGCTTCTTTGGTTTCCCTGAGTCTGACTCCCCTTCAGATCAATAAAATAATCGAAGTACACAAGGATACGGATCAGGTAGACATTGAAGGTCAGGCTATTTTATTTGAAAGTGCCATCTGGGCTAAACTTCCCGATGACATGGATGACAAACTTGCTCTTGCAATTTTAGATGTTGCTGGTGCTCCGGCTCAGACTGCCCGTCTGGTTCAGCCAGGACAGCGCGTTCTGATCATTGGAGCCAGCGGAAAAAGCGGACTTCTGTGCAGTTATGTTGCAAAGAAATACGCAGGCGTTACCGGTCAGATCATCGGAACGACCACGTCAAACAGCGGGCTGGAATTCTTAAACGGCCTTCCGTTTATTGATGATGCCTTCAAAATTGATGCTTCAAATGCCGTAGAAATGTATGAAAAAGTAAAAGAAATAACTGCCGGCAAAATGGCTGATGTTGTTATTTCATGTGTTTCACGTCCCGATTGTGAAATGGGAGCTATCCTTCCCTGCCGCGAAGACGGAATAGTTTACTTCTTCTCCATGGCCACCTCCTTCACTAAAGCAGCTCTTGGCGCTGAAGGTGTAGGAATGGACATGACAATGCTTATCGGAAACGGCTACACAAGAGATCATGCAAAGATCGCTCTTGAGTTCATCCGCGAAAGCCCGGTTCTTCGTAAAATCTATGAAGAACGTTATGTAGTTAATGCCCTGTAATACTATTCTTCAAAGTCTACACCAAAATTTGGCACAGGACATTAAGAATGAAGACCTTGTATTTATTGTAGTGTTCTGAATAGCATGTTTTCCTAAACATGCTCAATTTTAATAAAAATTGAATTTCAGGACACGAACGATGTAAAATAAGGCAGAGACTCACTTTTATTCTTTCTTCACCATTCTCACTTTTTTCCTGTTTTCCCGCTGACAAATCCTCTGGTATTTAGTAAGTTCATTTCCGGAAATGTGATTTTTATAGTTTTTACCATTCCGATTTCGGTTTAACACTGCCTGGACAATTGTGAATCAAAAAGCAGTTGTTTATATAAACAGAGTTTCTAAACCGAAAGCGGGTCAGAACCGGAGGTTTTTAATGCGTGATTTCAGATCAATTCCTCTTTGGAAAGATGTAACCGATGAACAATGGAACGACTGGAAGTGGCAACTTCAGAATTCCATCACTGACACGGAGACCCTGTCGAAGGTTATACCCCTTACTCCTGATGATGAAAGGGAGATTCGCGGGACGCTTAAGACTTTTTCAATGTCTGTAACCCCTTATTATCTTTCTCTTATTAATCCCGAAAACAAAAACGATCCTGTTAGAGCTCAGAGTATTCCGACAATTCTGGAAACTCATGTACACATGGGGGATCTTCTGGATCCTCTCGACGAGGAAGCAGATTCTCCGGTTCATGGAATAACTCATCGATATCCTGACCGGGTTTTGATGCTCACGACGGCAGTTTGTTCGATGTACTGTCGGCACTGTACTCGTCGGCGCATGGTTGGGGAAGTTGATCGTCATTACACGAAAGATATCATTGAAAAACAGGTAGAATATATCCGGACGCATCCACAAGTACGCGACGTCCTGATTTCCGGTGGCGATCCCTTAATGTTCACCACGAAGAAACTCGAAGAAATCATAAAAGCAGTTCGAGATATTCCTTCTGTGGAGGTAATCCGCCTCGGTACACGTATGCCCGTTGTGCTCCCCCAGCGCATTACGGACGAACTTACGGAAATGCTTAAGAAATATCATCCGATTTATATTAATACTCACTTCAATCACCCCAATGAGATTACACCGGATTCCATAAGAGCCTGTGAAAAACTTGCGGACGCTGGCATCCCTATGGGAAATCAGACGGTTTTACTTAAAAACGTTAATGACTGCCCACATATTATTAAAAAACTCATGCACGGCCTTGTCAAAATGCGTGTAAAACCCTACTACCTGTATCAGTGCGATCTTTCCCGTGGAATCAGTCATTTCAGGACGACTATTGGTAAGGGTATAGAAATTATTGAATCTCTGCGTGGCCATACCAGTGGATATGCTGTTCCTACCTATGTTGTAGACGCTCCCGGTGGTGGTGGAAAAATTCCCATCGGCCCTGATTATCTAATTTCAAGAAATGATCACCTTTCAATTCTTCGCAACTGGGAAGGGGTTATAACTGTGTACCACGAGAATGTTACTCCCGGTAGCGTCTGCGGCCATGATGAAGCCTGTTTTGACCCGAAGTACGCCATCGAAAAGGGCGTAGCGAGGATCTTCACACATCCGGAAGAAATTATCGAGCCCTCTCAAAAACCGAGAAAATTGAGTTGATTTTATGAAAATAATTTCTGTGTTTGTGTTTTTTGTTTTTATTATACCGGCGTGTAAATCGGAAGGTGATGTATATAAGAGTCACAATGAAAATAAAGATAAAAAATTCGTAAAATCCACGATGAAGGCCCCTTCTGTGGCGATTCCCGCGATTCAAAAGGCAGATGTGAATCCAAAATTTCCGGAAGGAATATGCGGAAGTGTTACTCGAAGGCTCATGGAATGCCACATTGAAAAACTTGATGAGAATTCCACTTTGTCTGATGAACTTAAAAAGAATATGGCAAAGGCCATAAAGACCCGGTTTGATAGTAACATGGCAAAGTATATAAGCCACTGTAAAAAAACTATTTCCTCTCTGGACAAGAAAGCAGTTGACATCTGTCTGAAAATGACTTGTAAGGAAATGGATCAATGTCTTCAAAAAACCGCTGGAAAGACGAACTGACAGCGACTAAGTAGAAATTACCGGTTCTTAAATGTGTGACTGTTCCGGGTGGAGGAAAAGATGACAAAAGACAACGTCAGAAGTGATGTTAAGATACACAAATCCGAACCTTCCGATGAAGGTAAAATAATGGTTTCTGAAGATGTTTATATTATTGTGACTCAAGCCTATTGTCCCAATGGTCATAATCTGGTGGATATCAGCGATCATGAATTTGATGGGTACAAAGGAATTTCACTGAAGGTTGCTTCAAGTAAAAAAGAAGGTATACTTCATGTGAGTCCGTTTCACGGTGATCATTCAAAACACGGGGTCTGTTTTGATTCCGGAGAAAAAGTCCGGATTTCCTGCCCGGTGTGTGATGCAGAATTCCCTGTTCTTGGAAAGTGTAACTGCCAGCAGGGTGATTTGCGCATAGTTTATCTCACGCCCAATCGCAATGAGAGCCACATGATTGCCGTTTGTGACCAGTGGGGATGTTACCTTTCAAGAGTTATTGATGACAATGATCTGTTTTCAGAGTTCATCGACGACTCATGGGAATAAACCGGAGGATCAAATGAAAATTCAGTCAATTCTTTTTGCTGTTCTCTTGTCTCTTCTTCCTGCGGCAGTGAAGGCCCAGAGCACTTCATCGGTACCTTTTATGCCCCAGATATCATCCGTTACAGATGACATGATCCAGACCCAGGAAGAGGGCACGGTTTTTAAGCGAAAATTCGGTTTTGGTGGCCAATTTACTTACAACTGGGTTCCAGAGTTCTGGCTTCACATTGCTGTAAAAGGTGCCCACGACGTATCGGACAGCAGTTTTGGTGGACGTTTTATTTATCGCACGAAAAATGCTGATGTGACTTTCAAACTCATGTACTGGAAGATTAATCAGCCCAGCGGTATCTGGCTCGGGATCAATCACGACTGGGCTGATGCGGAATGGACTGAATTTGACAATCTCCAGTTCCTTTACGGAGAAATCGCCGTTACCTGGAACACAAAACTTGTTTCCCTTTTTAACGGCCGAAGTAATCTGTTTTTCATTTATGGTTTCGGTATCGGTGGTGGGACTGTAATGGGTGATGTCTATACAACACCCGCTTATGGCTGTACTGCAGATAATTACAAGGATCCGCAGCCTACCGGGTCACCAAGCGCATGTACCTATACTCCCGCCAGTTCTGAACGGGAAAAAGAAGACATCCCACGGGCTATGGGTGCTTTAGAAGCCTTTATCGGTCTTCGTCTGGACCTTATGGACATGCTAAGCCTTAAAGGCGAACTCGGCATCTTCCTTCCCGGCTTCCTTCAGGCTTCCCTCGCCGTCGAATTCTACTTCTAGACCCAATGCTGTTCGGTTAAGGCGTATTAGTTGATATTGTTAACAAAAACAAGAATAATAAGTATTAGTAAAAATATTCAGGGAGTCAGAAACAGGAGCAGAATCAGGATACAGGGTCTTGTTCCTGAAGGTGTAT
>JAHJMN010000063.1 GCA_018821305.1 Myxococcota bacterium | reverse complement strand
TTTTTTAACAGGGACTCAGGTAGTCAGGCAAACAGGTAACAGGGTCAGGTTATAAACATCTAATATCAATGTAAAATTACAAAAACTTGAAGCAAATATTCACTTTTTAGATTTCGATCTTTTTATTCATGAAGCGGTCTAATGCTTTCCTGTGTTCCTGATTTTTTTAACAGGGATTCAGGTAGTCAGGAAAACAGGTTCAGGATCAGCGGTTAAACATTAACATCAATGCATAATTACAATGGGTTGTGATGAAAACAAGAACTTTTCACGTTTCGATCCTTTTATTCAGTAGTTCGTGTCCTGTAATTCGCTTCGCGAAGAAATTTATTAAAATTTCTAACAGGCCACTAGTAATATTTTCAACACCTTGCGGTTACTGTCTAAAACGTATTTCCGAAGGAAATCGTCAAAGACGACAACTGTTTTCGCAGAAAACAGTGAGAGTCCTGAGCAAAAATTGGGCGAAAAATTTGATTTTCGGTATTTCAGGACAGTAACTCAGTAATCGGTTTATTTCAGGCTTCGGATGTGATCCAGTTTTTGAGGATAGCCACGGTGCGATCCGGGTCGCTTTCAACGAAGGATAGAACCTGATCACGCTGACTTTCGGCGGGAGTCATCTGGTCTTCTTCTTTGGCACTGTTTAACAGAATCCGCTGGCCTTCCACGGCGGGAGCTTCCAGTTTCTCTTCAATAACCCTGATGGGGGTCGGTTTGAATCGGTTATCCTGAATTTCACTCAGGATTGCTGCTTCACGGACCTTCATCTGCTTCCATACTTTGTACTTGGGCATAAGGTACATGAAAATAAGCATTAAAAGTACGATAAACCCGGTTCCTGCTCCCACAGCATATGGAATGTACTTAACGTAACTGCGTTTGGTAGGAGCAACTATGGTTTTGACTTCCGGTTTAGAAAGTTCATAACTTTGAATTTCTACCTGATCACCATCCTGAGAACGGAAACCCACGGCCTTTTTAACCAGTTCGGAAATACTTGCCAGTTTTTCCTTCGGTAAGGGTTTGAATGTCCTTGCGGCTCCTTTTCCTGCATACATTCCATCCACCACTACCGCGACGCTTATCCGTTTGCGTGTTCCCACGGGATCAACCGTCTTTGTCACTACTTTATCGATTTCATAATTCGTCAGAGATTTGACGGTTTCCGCTCCATTGCCCGCACCGTTTCCTCGGGGCTGCTGACCTCCGGGAAGATTGGATCTTGCACCGGGGATCCCGTTAGTGAAATTTGCTATATTTCCGCGACGTTCCACATGTTTTTTCTCACTGCGGGCGACCTGGCCATCGGGATTGTATTTTTCACTTACGCTACTTTTCTTCGTAAAGTCCATATCAAGGCTTACCCGGACAACTGCTTTTCCTTTACCCAGAATATCTTCAAGCATATTGCGGATCTTTGTTTCGTAATCCTTTTCAAGGCGTTTCTGCAGGTTGATCATGGTCATTTTTTCGGTTTTTTCCGAATCCGTATCTCCAATGGTTTCTCCGTTTGAATTAACGATATGTACATGAGCTGGTTTGAGGCCGGGAACGGAGCCCGCCACAAGGTTTCGGATTCCATCGATATTCTTTTGATTAAGGCTGCGTCCGGAAACAACATTGAGCACAACACTGGCAGACGCATCTTCGTGATCATCTTTAAAGAGCTTTCTTTCGGGGATTACAAGATGCACACGTGCCCCGGTGACAGACTGCAGGGAGGAAATCGTTCGGGCTAGTTCCCCTTCGAGAGCTCGACGATAATTCAGTTTCTGCACGAAATCCGTCACACCGAACTGACTTTTGTCAAAAATCTCAAAACCCGTTGCAGTTCCCCCCAGGGTCAAACCTTTTCCAGCCATAACCATGCGTAGTTCATAAACTTTGTCCCTTGGTACCATAACCGCTGTACCACCGGATTTTACCTGATAAGGAATTTTCTTTTCCTTGAGCTCTTCAATAATCCGGGACCCGCTCTGGGCATCAAGGTCGGTGAAAAGATATGCATAATCCACATGTTTTGTACGGGTCATTAGCCAGAACGCCATAAGTCCTACAGCGGCCAGCATTGAAACGGAAATGATCCTTTTCGTAACAGACATATCTGTCCATACTTTAACTGTCTGATCTTTGAAGTTCGTAAGTTTTTCATTCATGGTCGCTACCCTCAACAAAATTCCGCTCAGTTTTGCGGGTTACACATCAACGGTCAAAACCGCTCAGACGTTGATCCTCATAATTTCCTGATATGCTTCAAGCATCCGGCTACGAACGGACCCTAAAAACCTCAGGGAAATATCAGCTTGCTCGAGATCAATCATGGTTTCATGTATTTTTTCACGCTTTCCAGCGGAAAATTCCTCGGCATTCACATGACTTATGGTCTGCTTTTCGTTTACGCGGGCGACTCCATCAACTACGTTATCCACTGCCGTATCAAGCAGAGCCTGAGATTTATCGCCACTTTCATTTATGCCGAGCATTCGGGCAAATTCACCGTCAACGTTGGGAACATCGGAATTTCCTGCCGGTGGCAGTGAGATCTTCATGTCTTCGCCCACGCGCATGCTTTTCATAAGAGGAACTGGACCGTAGGTGTTTATCTGCATAGTCATGATTGTTACCTTCCTATGGTGATGGCTTTACGGCCCATACCCTTTATAGTTTGCATCATCGTGACACCAGCTTCATAACTTCTCGAGGCGGATATCATATTTACCATTTCTTCCACGGTATTTACATTAGGCATGGCCACATATCCACGGGCATCGGCATCGGGGTGATCGGGATTATATTCCATGCGTGGCGGAGCCTTATCCTTAACGATATCAGTAACTAGAACTCCCTGCATATTCTGTGCAAGCTCACGTTCCCGTTCACTACCTTCATCATCAATAAGACCTTCAAAGTCCTCTGGTTTAACTTCCGCGCTCTGAAACACGGGATCCCGTCGTTTATAGGGCCCCCCTTCCGCGGTGCGGGTCGTCTGAGCATTCGCAAGGTTTCCTGATATTGTATTGAGCCTTACACGCTGAGCAGCAAGGCCACTTGAAGTAATTTCCATTGCGGTAAAAGTATTCATAAATCACCTACCTTCCGTCATTTGCCCCGTAGCGGAGCATTCCCAGATGTTTAGTGACGATGGTTGCTATCGCTTCATATTTTAGACTGTTGGCAGCGACTTTCGCCATTTCTCGATCGAGATCCACAGCATTTTTATCATTTCCCGGTTTTGTGGAAGGATCGTCAAAAATCTGATTCTCTTCGCCTTCACCGTCAAAACTACTGTCCTTAATGTCCAGAGAATGGTTGGAGATCAGTTTGCCGAAGTCCTCATCTTTTTCATTATCCAGTTTTATGTCTTTACTCACAAACCCAGGAGTATCAACGTTTGCGATGTTTGAAGCCAGCAAATTATGCCTGTCCAGATGATAATTAAGAGTCTGTCTGTGAGGAGTAATTGCGTTAAACATACCAGCCATGGTTCACCTTCCAGCGGCATATTTTGCATTAAAAGTGCCAACAGATATTCCCGTAAAGTTCAGTATCGACCCCTTCTGGAATAGTTCGTGTCCTGAAATTCAATTTTTATCAAAATTGAGCATGTTTAAGAAAACATGCTATTCAGAACACTACAATAATTTCAAGGTCTTCATTCTTAATGACCTGTGTCCAAATTTGGTGTAAAGTGGAAAAGATCGTATTACAGGACATTAACTAAATAAAAGGATCGAAATCTAGACCCAATGCTGATCGGTTAGTGAAATTTGGAAAGAAATAATTAATAAATACAACATTGTATAATAATTACAGGAAAACAGGAAGTCAGGAAAACAGGGACAGCAACAGGGCGTTTACTTTGAAGGTAAGTGTTTTTGGGGCATAAAGACCGCTTTCAATTCAGTACTTGCGATGCCCCTTCAGGCACAAGACCCTGATTAT
>JAHJMN010000062.1 GCA_018821305.1 Myxococcota bacterium | reverse complement strand
TTTTTTAACAGGGACTCAGGTAGTCAGGCAAACAGGTAACAGGGTCAGGTTATAAACATCTAATATCAATGTAAAATTACAAAAACTTGAAGCAAATATTCACTTTTTAGATTTCGATCTTTTTATTCATGAAGCGGTCTATTTTTTCGACGGTTTTCTTCGCAAAAACCACAATGAAGACAAAAAAGCAAGTCCGGTAAAAACTACCAGCAATGCAAACAGTATAAAAAAATCTACGGGGGGAATGACTCTCGATATTCCCCAGGAGCTGATGGTAACTGCAAGGGCCGCGGCGGGTAGTTCATAGCTTGATTCAGAGTTAAATGTGCTTAAAATCACATGGATTCCGGAAAAAAGGGCCCCGAAATGCAAGCTGAGAGGGAACCAGATGTTAAGAATTGAGTGCCAGTCAAAAATTTTCCTTGCATGACTAAGGAAAGGATCCGGGGCAGGGGGTTTTATTGCGGGAAATACCATAATCATAATCAGTGATAATAATAATGCGGTCATCGCAAGGAGTAGCGGATAGTACTTCCTGATTCGAGGTCTGGAAAAGAAGTAGTCAAGAGTGTAGAGAATTATTGAGCCGGCCAAAAAGAATATGGCTCTCAGGGATATTTTGAAAATTTCACCTTCTGAAGACCTGCCTGTAAATGCAGCGGCAAATAGAAGGATAAAACTCAGAGTAATAAGCAGGTTTTTTGCAGGTATCATCGGGAAAAAGTAGTTACGGTATCCGAGTGATAGATAATAACTTCATTAGCTTTTGCTGATGAAAGACCATGTTCGCCGGGAGTTTCGCCCTCTTCAGCCATCAAAAAAAGGCCTTTGAAATCCGGATGCTGTTTGGGTGTGTCTAAAAGAGTATGATCCCGGCAGTAGGCACAATCACCAATGATGCCGTCGAATTTTTTAACTCCAAGGAGATCCGGTACCGTAGAAACAGCGATAAGCGAACGGCTGTTGTGTGCCATAATTACCGCCCGTGGATTTTCGACACCGGCATCGGCTGTGAAAATCTTCCAGGTTTCAAGGGTACCTGAAAGTGCTAGGGCCAGGGTCTCGGTACTGTAATCCCATGCGTTCACTATGCCGGCATCGTAAAGATAGCTTAAAAATAAGTGGAAAACATGTTCGGATTCAGTATTTCCAGTGATGTTCCGCTTCAAGTAAGGTGGTAGCGATCCCGAAAGCCAGTCATTTATTTTATGACTGTGCTGAGTTGACCCCATCATTGTAAAATGCCAGTTTCGATAACGGAAAGGACAGGTATTATTCAGCGATTGAGAATGGTTTACACCCTGAATTCTGGCAATTCCCATGTAAATGGAATTATGCATGAGAGGATCGTAAAAATTAATAGAATCAAGGTTATGTGGTCTTCTTTTAAGAATAACATCATCCTGGGGTTTACAGTAAGCAAAACCGCAGGCCCAGGGGCCAGAAGCACTGTCCGCTTCCATTATTTTCCGCCAGGGGTAAAGACCGTGGGCTGTGAGTGAACCATTTGAAGATGCAAAACCGAAAATTCGCTCCATTAATTACTCCTTTTTTGATGATTTCTCCGCGGATGCAGAATGGAGTTCTTTTTCGACTTCATCAAAGGATTTTTCTTCGGTGTCAATGTTGTTTTCCTTTTTGAATTCTTCAAGGATTCGTTTTGTTTTTTTATTGGCGTAATATACGGAGTAGCGCTTGAGGCCGAAGTATCCTCCGACACTGAAAAGAACTACTATTACAAGAAATGACCATACAGCAGTATTCATGAGACCTCACAAAGTTCAAGTTCAGACCCTTGGTTGTTACCGTGGGAAAAAACACTGAAGCATAATACTACGATTTTTTAACAATTGGAAAACAGTAAAGTGTAAATATTATTCCGGAAATGTGTAACCTATTGTTATTCCGGCATAAAAAGGGTAGAGATCCAGTTTGACTTCTTCGTCCTGAGGCTCACGGCATAAGCGTCCTTCATCAGCGGTAAAGCATGCTTCACTCCAGATCGGAAAAGTAAAGCGTACATCAAGTCCAAGATAAAGGGCTGATGTAATTCGGAAAATCAAACCGGTTCCGGCACTCAAACCGGGCCCTGTTGCCCTGAGATCAGAGAAATCCCTGTCTTCGTTTCGATCATTATTACCATAGAGCATTAGAGTATTGTAGTTCAGTTGACCCATAAGGAAAAAACTGAGTTTAGATGAAATATTAAAGTGATACTTTATTTCAATTCCAAGGGTGTAGTAACTCAGGGAATCAAACTCATCACTGGAAAAGTTACCATACAAAAAATTAAAGCCAGCAGTAATTGAATCGGATATTCGAACCCAGGGGGTGATGGAAGCGGCCCACGATGGCGTGCCTTTTTCACAATAACTTCCGATGCAACCTGTAATTCCACCTCCAACCTCAATGCCTCCGGCAGGTTTTTTGCTGCGGGCAGTGGAAGGCATTAAAACCAGAAAACTCAATATTAAAAACCAGAAAGTCTTTTTTAAAACCATGGAAACCTCATGCCGATGCAACTGAAAATAGTATTTCCGAAAAGGTACTTTTCGACACTTATTATTTCACAAGCCAAGGGATGATTGCAAATACTATTTCTGCTTGAAGGAGGGGATTTAGAATTTTTACTGTTTTTTTGATTATTATCAGGTGACTTCGGACGATTTTAATGGAATTTCAAATATCAGACGGCTGGCATGAATACTTGCCGGAGCGGCAGAAAGATCCCCACCTATATCCAGAAGAATTTTTCTGGCGAGGGGAAGACCGAGTCCCGTTCCTTTGTCCTTGGTCGTATAGTAGGGTTCAAATATTTTTTCCTGGTCCGGAAGGCCGGTGCCATTGTCTGAAATTTCAACGATAACTTGATCGTTATGGATAAAACTGTTCAGTGTTATTATTTTTTCATCCTGTAACTCACAGGCATGTACGGCATTTTCCAGAACATTCAGAAAAGCCCTTTTAAGGAGCATGGGATCGCAGAATATAATCGTATCTACTATCTTTTCACTTATAAACTGAAAATGCGTATCGCTCCAGGTGAGATTTGCAATATTTTTTAAATCTTCCATGAAATCTGTAAAAATAACGTTTGTACTCTTTTTTTCCGGGAGTCGTGCCAGGTTTCCGAAAGCTTCCACAAGGCGACGAAGGGTTTCAACTTCTTCTTTAACTATGCCCGCAGCAGTATTTACAAGTCGTTCATAAGATGGATTATCCCCCGGGACTTTTTCCTGGATTTGCTCTACCGCTAAAAGAATCGGTGTAAGCGGGTTTTTGATCTCATGAGCCAGATTACGGGCTACCTCCTGCCATGCACCCATTCTTTCAAAATATCGCGTTTTGGAACGGTAGTGTTTAAGTTCCGTGACCATGTTGTTAAAATCTTCCGAAAGACGGGAGATTTCATCCTCGCCTTCAACTTTTACCTGTGTTTCAAGGTCACCTCTTGCAATAGTCCGTGATGCTTCTGTAAGAGCGGAAATGCGACGAACGATTCTTTTAAGAATCTGTCGAGCACTGAAATAGGACACGATACCGATTAACAAGAGCGCAATAAAGAAAAATTCCCAGTAATATTTACGGATTCCTCGATAAACGCTAAGCATCTGTTCATTTTCTGCATAGATATCCGCAAGGGTTTTATACTGCGCCAGTTCGTTTTCCGAAACTGCATAAATTAGTCTCAGTGTTCCGGCTTTTACAGGGAAGTACATGGCAACAAACCGCAAATCTTTTTTCTTTAAAATCTGCCTTTGAGAGGATGATTTAATTGTCGGTCTGATAATTCCCTTTTCCGGAATCAACCAGTGATCTTCAATATCGGAAGCATTTGATTTTTCGAGAAGAGTTATGATGGAGATATTTTGATATTTCTCAAGTAAAATCTCAAAAATCTCTGATTCAATCATACCGGAGGCTGATAATTTTTCAAATTCAACGGTAACAAGTCTTGCTTCAATTTGAAGGCGTCGCTTTTTTTCAAGTAGAAGAGATTTCCATGAATCCAGAATCTTACCGGAGTTTCGTGAAAGATTCTTAAGGTGGCCTCTAACGAGTTGATCATGGGTACTGAGGAGGTTGAATAACAGAAAAACAGCCAGAATTGATGGCAAAAGGGCTGCCATGACCAGAGCGATTCCTATTTTTCCGGATATTGAATTGCGAAGTTTCAATTCATATCCTTTCCCGAAATTTCTCCGGTTTTCGCCGTCTGTTCAAAGTCATTCCCTCCGATATTTTTAGATACAAATAATGACAGAATAGAGCCGAAATAATTTGTGGAGTAATTACTTTGATCTGACTGCCGTAGCCAGAGTCGTACTTTTTGAAGAAGTTTGGGGGATATAGGATTCAATTGGATCTTGATTGTTGCATAATATGTTGAACTTGCAGATATAATGGAAAACGGTGCAACAGGATAATTCTGTAGTGAAGCGAGAAAAAGAAGCATTTTTTTATCGCTTTTGATTGTTGATTTTAAAGTTTTCCCTGGAACTCTGCATGAAACGGAATAGTTCTCATCCCACAGATCCCAGGTAATACTGCAATACCGGATGTGGGTAACCACAGGAGATAATTCACCTTTTTTATATAATGCAAGAGAATACAATACTCGCTGGGTGATGCCACTTTTCATCTTTTTCAGAAGAAAGCTTTGCTTATTAAGCTTTATTTTGTAATTGAGGATCACGTTTGATGAACGCTTCTCAAGTACACGATCCTTTGAATCTGAAGGAGCGCTGAAAATTAAAAAATACAGGAAAAACACAATGGGAGACATGATTAAAAGGGAAGCCTCCCGATTGCGTTGGATATTGACAGTTTGAACATGCCATAACGGGTATCAAGATGAAGTCCAAAGTCGAAAGTAAGGTCTACCGGAAGGGATTCATAAATGCCTTTCTGCCGATATTTAAGTTGAGAAGCGGTAAAAAGTCCCATGGCCCCAGCACTTATAAAAAAGTTACCTTTATATATAAATCCGTGGCGACCAAGGAAGGGGTAATCCCAGCGTATCCAGGCTTTAAAAACCGCTGTACCCCATCGGGTTTCATTGATGTTGTTCCCGAGAAAATTCGGTGAAGTGGCAACGGACATATTCATTTCCAGAGCCCTTGGAGAAACCAGATCCTGAAAATCACCGATGTAAAAGCGTTCAAATAAAGGAGCGTTTCCCGCAATGCCTCCGGTGAAGAAATGTCCTGAAAAAACATGGTTACCAAACTTTAAATATTTTTCAAAAAGTGCTTCACCCCGAGTAAACGTGTAAGAACTGAAAATAACTGGAGCACCTACACTTGCGGAAAGGCTAATAAAATGGCCGCGTGACGGTAGTTGAGGTGAATCAAGAGTATCATGAATGAGGCGGAGTGTAAAAACGGATATCTGACTGTGTCCGTCTTTGAGATGAAAACTGACTTTGCCTGTGGTTCCGTCTTCTATATGCCTGATGGTTTCCGTGGGAATCGTTGTGTTCAAGTGATCGCTTTTTAAAGTAGCACGCAGGTAAAATGACGAAAGCGGGAAAAAAGTCTCAAACTTCAATCCGGCTTTAATGTATGGAATTGATAGAAAATTATTGGGATTCCCATCATCATTATCGCCGTAAATTCGGTAAAACTCACTTCCGTAATTGAATTTTCCGCCTATAAGCATGGGTATTTTAAAAAAACGTGGAAGGAACACATAAGCTTCAGTTCCGGTCTGAGGGCGACCATTCATAATCTCAGCTTTCAGAGATCCTACGGCACTACCACCAATGGTAACTCCAAGACCGAGGAAGTTTCTTTCTTCTGCACTTATTCCCAGCCAGAGGGGAACTATTCGGGACGAACCCATGAAAATGTGCCGGATAATAAAAGTTCCTCTTATCTTTATGGAAATAACGAGTTGAATGTGGTTTTTCTTGGAACCTTTGCGAAATGAAAGATCGATTTTCTCAAAAAGCCCCAGAGAAATGAGGCGCAATCTGCTTGATAAAAGTTTTGGATCATCAGGGGAAATGAGATCCTTTTTTTTAATTGTTATTGTATCAAGAATGAGATTTTTATTTTTAATACCACAGCCTTCAATTAAAATATCCTCCACATAGAGCATTGTATTTATACGCGTATCGGTAGCGTTTTTACAAAGATTGCAGCAGACACAGGGATCTTCTGTGGTTTTTTTTACTTCTGTGGTTTTAGATTTTTTTTCTGTGACAGATGGTTTTTCAATCTGATTTGACTTGGTCTCAGTTTTCTTTTCGACCGTTGCAGAGGGTTTCTCCTGGGCAATGCTCATTTGAGGGAGAATCAGGGTTGCAATGAAGCAGAAATGTAAAAAAAATAATTTTTCCTGCATTATTATTGTCATTTTTCCATAGTTTCTGTTCTGAAAAAAATAAATAAATTCTGAAAAACTTCACAGAGACTATACAGTTTTCTGAAACAATGTATAACATCCATTGAAGGAAAAATCTGTTATTTTCTGCAGGATCCTTGCTGATTCCAAAGGCAGTATGAAAGACACTACTTCTGGATCAACTTTCTGCGGATACAGACTGAAACGATCGGTAGCAATTATGAAAAAATTACATTTATTCTGGTTGTTTGTATCTTTAATTTCATTACTTTCCGCTTCCTGTCAGGATGTTAAGGACTACCGCGGAACTTGGCGCGGCAATGTTAAACAATCTCGACTTGTCCGGAAAGGGCTCGATATCTGCTCTGTTATTGTGCTTGATATTAATGAAGTCAGCAGTTCCTCTCTGGATGCCTCAATTCGTTTTGAGGTGAATCCTGAGATTCCTGCCTGTAGTGCAGCTCTTCCTGATGAAGGGCCTGTTTTAATAGATCTTCCGTCGGAGTCCTTTACGGTTACGCCATCTAAGGAATATCTTAACGACGAAATGAGTGAAATGAATTTTCAGGAGGACACCTTTTTTACTCATCTGGCCTGGGTAAATACTCCCACTGGAAGTTTCGGAATCCTCATTTCATTTTTCCGCGGTCCCAAAATATCCGTGCGTATTCTGTCTCCGGATATTTTCGGTGTATTTCATTTGAAAAAAGAATAATTTCGGTGTCCCTATGAAAAAATATGGAAATATTGTCATAGCTTCAATTGTTGTTGCAATACTGATTTTATTGATAATTCCACTGCCAACGTTTGCTCTGGATATGCTTCTCACGCTGAATATTGCAATTGCGGCATCTTTGTTGCTTGTTTCACTTTATGTTTCTGAGCCCCTTAGAATTGCTGCATTCCCAAGCATTCTGCTCATAGCAACAATGTTTCGACTGGGTCTGAATGTAAGTTCCACGAGACTTATTTTACTGAATGCCGATGCGGGTAAAGTTATCGAATCCTTCGGGCAGTTTGTTGTAAGCGGAAATATTATTGTGGGCGCCGTTATTTTTCTGATTCTCACCATAATTCAGTTTCTGGTTGTTGCAAAAGGGTCAGAGCGCGTTGCGGAAGTGGCCGCCAGATTTACACTTGATGCTATGCCCGGGGTGCAGATGTCCATCGATGCGGAACTTCGCTCAGGAAATATAACCTACGAACAGGCGAGAAAAAAACGTCACGATCTTCAACGTCAGAGCCAGATGTATGGAGCGATGGATGGAGCCATGAAATTCGTCAAGGGTGACGCTATCGCGGGGCTTATCATAACTACTATCAATATTATTGCAGGTTTGGCAGTAGGGATGACTCAAATGGGGATGAGTGGTTCTGAGGCACTTTCAACATACAGTGTTCTTACGGTGGGTGATGGACTTGTTTCGCAGATTCCCTCTCTTCTAACAAGCCTCAGTGCTGGTTTTATAATAACAAGGGTAGCCAGTGAGGAAAAAGGTACGGAACTGGGAAACGATATCATCAGTCAGTTGACGGCTTATCCTGCGGCCCTCATGTATACGGGAGGATTGTTGTTTTTTATGGCTTTGATTCCCGGTTTACCCCTTGTTCCTTTCATGATTGCAGGAATTCTCATTGGTATAACTGGACATCGGCTTAGTAAACGAAGTGCAAAAGCTACGGTGGATGATGAACAGCCAATTATCAGAACTGGTGATACTTCGGAGCCTTCCGATGAAGGGATTATTCCTCCTATAAGGCCCATTGTTCTTGAAATTCCTTCCAGTGAGAACATGGACTCAGAGATGGTACGAATGCTTCTTTCCGATGTAAGATCCGCCATTTTCTGGAAATATGGAATGCTTATTTCTGCAGTGAAACTTGTGAAAAATCCATCACTCCCTGAAAACAGATATGTGATTATGATTCGCGAAAAGCCCGTGGCGAGTGGTACACTTCTTGAAGGATTTCAATATTATACAGGTCCGCTGCCCAACGAAAATGTTGAAGACTTTGAAGCGGTTTCCTTTCGTGGTCTTTCTTCTCCTGTCTGGAATGTGCCGGCACAGAGACCTGAAAATAGTATGCTTGTACAGGAAAAATTGTATGATCCTGAGGAATTTATGGTTTTTCACCTGCAGGAAGTTATTGAAAACAATCTCCATGAACTCATGAATCCCGATAACGCACGTATTTTAGTGGCATCCCTTGAAAAAACGCAGTCTGCCCTGGTGGAAGAATGCTTCCCGTCGCCTGTTAATCTGACGATAATTACGGATGTATTAAAACGGCTTTTAGAAGAGAAAGTATCCATTCGGCAACTTGATCGCATACTATATACTTTAAAAAAATGGGTTGCCAGAGAAGGTGATCCCGTCGTGCTTACGGAATATGTCCGGATGGAGCTTAAAAATGATTTATCCTTCAGTTCCTCCGGAATAACGGGTGTTTATATTGCCGCATCGGATACGGAAGAGGAAGTACGGGCGGGGATTCAGAAAAGTCCTACGGGCAGTTTTCTTTCCATGGATCCTGATGCTGCTTCAGATTTGCAGGAGCGGGCGATTAAAATACGTGAATCCATGCCGGATAAATCAGTTCCCCTGATAGTAGTTGCTTCAATGGATGTGAGAAGATATCTTCGTCAACTTCTATTTATGGTTATTCCGGATATCGTGGTGCTCAGTTATCAGGAACTTGACCCAACGATTACGATTCAACCATTTGGTGAGTTATAAATATGAAGATGGCAGTTTTCAGTGCATTTCTGGCTTTTGCAACTTATATGTGCGACGGAAATGACAAAAAAGAATCCACTGATTGTGCAAATGATCGAAAAGAACCGGACCAGGGTCTTGTTTGTAATGAAAATGTCGTTCTTTCAGAGCCTTCGGAACAGGGCGTTTTTGCTTTTAAAACAACATTGTATGTAAATATAAGCAGCGCTGGGATAATTGAGACCGAAACTTACAGCCGTATTCTCGGGATATTGCATTTAACCAAATCACCCATGGGTGAAGATCTTCAGATTGAACTATGTGATCTTCTTATCCCTGCAGTTTCTATTCCCGGACAGGCGGGGCCAACTGAAATGATCATGGTTTCAAATGTATATCCTGAACTGGCACCGGCCCAGACAAGTATGACAGTGGAAAATTATACTACATGCTCAGATGTTTCTTTTCCTATGGTTTCTTTTATTTTCAGCGCTGTTTTGCCTGATCCTTTGAATGACTCCCTCCCGGATACGGGGCTTTGCTCCGGCACTTCTCCCCCGTGCATTACTGATATGGATAATGATTCTAATCCCGGAGTTACTTTTGAAGCTCTTAATGTGCCGGGAATTGATGTAAGAAGCATTTATATGATCATGAGATCAACCATGGATTTTTCAGGAATTATCGGCAGTGAAGACCTTCTTCTTGGTAACTCCATGTGGACAATAGAACAAAAAGCCGTAGGTTGTACAATTGTGCCACTTGGTCAAACGAATCCACGTCCCTGTAACGAATCTGAACTTGATATAGTTCGTAAAGTAAATCCGCGACTGGAAATGGTTCCTTCCAAAGCCGGGAGCCTTATCGGAAGAAGAACTGGGCCGATTTCCTGCGAAGATCTTCTGCTCAGTGAAGACGAAATTTTCGGCAGGTAGACCCAATGTTGCTCGGTAGTGCCGTATTCTTTGAAATTACAAATAAAAACTATAAGTATTGATAAAAGCAAGAACATTCAGGAAGTCAGAAACAGGATCAGAATCAGGCAAGCAATTTCGCAAAGCGGAATGCAAGGGATACAGGGTCTTGTTCCTGAAGGTGTATATGCAAATACTGAATTGAAATCGGTCTTAGACCGCTTGCGGAATAAAAGGATCGAAATCTAAAATTGGAATATTTTATTCCATTTTTGTAATTTTACTTTGATGTTAAATGTTTACGACCTGATCCTGTCCCTGTTTACCTGAATATCTGATTCCCTGTTAAAAAATCAGGTATTCAGGAAATCAGTAGCAGTAGCAGGAAAACAGGGGTCATTCCTGAAGCATTTATTTAAAACGAGTTACTATCGTATTACTCAGCAAGCGGCCTAAAGCGATCTCCTTTTAGCCGCTTCCAGTGTATTTTCCTCGGAGTTTCTGGCAATGTGTTGAACTTAGCACTTGACACTGAGGGTGTTCCGACCTAGCATGCCTTACCTGTGTTTCAGGCGTGGTGTTTTATGAGAAAAGTAATTCTTCAATTTAGAGAAATAAAAGATGCTCCTAAAGAGCTTGAAGTTATGATTGATAATGAAGCCATCGCTGCAAGATTTGGAGAATTAATCGATACTTCTCGAGAAAATTACTGTAACGGAGTAATCACCGCAGAAAAACTTCAAGGAGCTGTCTCAGTTGTGGGTTCCCTGCAATCGAAACTTCATTTAATTTGTTCAAAATGCCTTGAAACTTTTGAATATAAAGTCCCTGAGTGGTTCAATCTTATTTTAATGCCTGCTCCACAGGCTTTCAAAGATGAAGTTGAACTTGAGAGCAGCGATCTTGATGTTGTATATTATAAGGGAGAACAAATTGATCTCACGGATCATGTTCTAGACCATATGATTGTTGAAATTCCAATGAATCCAGTTTGCAGCGAAAACTGCAATGGAGTCAATTATAAATGCGAAGTCCCTGAAGAAGATGAAATAGATCCGAGATGGGCTGCGCTTAAAAATATTTCCAGTAACGATAAGAAATGAGGTAAGAAAATGGCAGTACCCAAGCAAAGACAGTCAAAAATGAGAAGAGATAGCCGTAGAGCACAGCACGATAAAGTGACCCCTCCGAACACCAGTGCTTGCCCTAATTGTGGCGAACCACGTATTCCACATAGAGCATGTCCCTCCTGTGGTCAGTATAAAGAAAAAGAATACGATAGTTTAATTATTGGTCGTTAGTCATGAAGAAAATCTTTATTGGCGCAGATCATGGTGGCTTCGAACTGAAAATAGAGCTGTGCGATTATTTAACTACGCAGTTTGTGGAGTTTGAAGATCTTGGAATATACAGTTCAGACAGCGTTGATTACCCGGATATAGCATCCAAAGTCTGCAATCTTGTAAATAAAGACAACAACAGTTTCGGTGTTCTTATCTGTGGAACCGGTGTTGGAATCAGTATCGCAGCAAACAAGCATCGCAATATCAGAGCTGCACTTTGCCATGATACTTATACTGCAAAAATGGCTCGTGCCCATAACGACGCCAATGTTTTGTGTATGGGTGGTCGAATTATTGGTAAGGAAGTCGCAAAAGAGATCCTCTCCGTTTTTCTCAACGTTGATTTTGAAGGGGGCCGTCACAAACGCCGACTCGATAAAATCACTGAACTTGAAAAAACCGAATTCAATTCTCCAGTTTAAATCAGTCCAGATCGTTTCAGACTAATATAATTGAAAAATAAGTACTATCATTGTAGAGTCCATTCAGCGCGGAACGGAAAATACAAATGGATGACACTTATTTTATGAAAATAGCTTTGGAAGAAGCGAAAAAGGGCATCGGGCGAACTTCTCCAAATCCCCCTGTAGGTGCAGTTATCGTCAAAGAAAATAAAATAATATCAAAGGGATATCATGAAAAAGCAGGACTTCCACATGCGGAAGTTATGGCTCTGGAAAAAGCCGGGGATGATGCTCGGGGTGCAACTATCTATGTGACTTTGGAGCCTTGTAGTCACTGGGGTAAAACTCCTCCATGCACATCAGCAATTATTAATGCAGGGATTGAGCGAGTTGTATTCGCCTGCAGTGATCCTTCACCTGCCGCAGGCGGAGGAGCCCAAGTGCTTGAACAAAATGGTATAAATGTAACCTCTGGCGTTTTTGAAACACAAGTTGCAGAAATACTTAAACCTTTTTTCTCAATAGTTAAATTACAACGTCCCTATATACTATTAAAAATGGCAATGACTCTGGATGGAAAGATCGCTGTTCCCGGGCGGAAATACTTGACTTCTCAAGAAACTTTGAATGTAGTCCATAATTGGCGCAATGAATTTGACGCAATTATGGTTGGGGGACGTACTCTAATAAAAGATAATCCAAAACTGGATACTCGATATATCAATAATGGTCGTGATCCTCTGAAAATCATATATGACCCTCATATGCGAAATCTAAACCCCATGATGGAAATTTTTAAAAAGGGGAGTATACTTATCCTTACGGAAGAGCCAAATATTTCAAATAGTAAAGAAAAATATGGTTTTGTTGATGCACAGGTTGATTTTTTAAGTATCTCGGATAAATCAATGCATCAGATTTTCAGGGAAATTGGTCAACTTGGAATATCATCTATCCTTCTCGAAGGCGGTCAGTTTCTCGCATCCCTGGTTGTTGAAAGTCAACTTGTTGATAAAATATGTTTTTTTTATGCACCAATTTTATCTGCAGGGACGGAAACCATATCCGCACTATGTACAAAAAGCAGCCTGCATAATGGTTATTCTATTAAAAATACTATCATCCAGAATATTGGAAGTGATTTTCTAATTACCGGAGAGATGGACTATTCTGGAGGGTTCTGATGTTCACAGGAATCATAGAAGATTTGGGTATAATAAATGAAATAAAACCTGATTCACAAGCCTTCAGACTTAAGATTAAGACAACATTGCCCCTTTCTGAAGTTAAAAAAGGCGATAGTATAGCTGTAAACGGTATTTGTCTTACAGTTACGGACTTAACACCTGATACTGGTGAGTTTTTTTGTGATGCTGTTCGGGAAACTGCCATGAGAACAACAATTTCAGAGTGGAGCAGGGGTACAAAAGTAAATCTTGAAAGAGCAATGTCGGCTAATGGCAGGTTAGATGGACACTTCGTTTCGGGGCATGTTGACGCTACCGGTAGAATTACTGGAATAGTTAAAACAGGAATACAGAACACTTTAACGGTTAATTTTCCCAACGAACTTAAACCCTTTATTGCAGAAAAAGGAAGTATATCTATTGACGGAGTAAGCCTTACTGTTGCCGCTGTAAGGGGAGTTACTCTAGAGGTTGCTGTAATTCCATTTACTTTCGAACATACTGTTTTATCTACTAAAAGTATCGGTTCTCGAGTTAATCTGGAAGTAGATATGATTGCCCGGCAGATATATCATATGCTTAAAACTATGGGCAAAATATAGATCGGTATTTTTATTGAATTTCCGGACAATAACAATTTGAGCTTATAGATATAAACCGGAAACGGTTATTTGGACGGCTTCCTGAGTAAAAGGAACGGAATATGGAAAGAGAGTCTAAAACTACCTCTTTTTGTAATTATTGTTTGAAATTGGATATTTACGACCGCGCTCCTGCCCCTGCATTCCTGATTACCAGCTTCCCGGTTAACAAATTTCAGGTACACAGGGAAACAGTAGCAGGAACAGGTAAACAGGTCAGGCGATTTCGCGAAGTGGAATGCTCAATTTTGACAAAAATTGAATTTCAGGACACGAACCAAAGAGAATCTTTTTCCTGAAGATTTTCTTTAAAATGAGTCACTATCGTATTACTCAGAAAACGGTCTGCGTGAGAAAGCAGCTTAACCTGTGGATGAAAGGTGTGGAAACCGATGAAAAATATGGGCTGGAGAAAAACTTACGTTTCCCGCACAATTTCACCAGACGAAATCGCTGATAAAATACCAGCTGGAGCCAGGGTATTCGTGGAACCGGGAGTCGGGGAACCGACATTTCTGCTTTCTCAGGTTGTACCTTTTGCAATATCAAAGGGACTTCAATTTATTTTTGGCTGGTCTTACAAGGATGTTCCAACTCTTGATGATGTGGTTATTCCGGGGTGTACATATTTTTATACTGGAAAAGCTCAAAGAAATGCTGTTAGAGATGGGCTCATTACACAGATCCCAGCGCACTTTAACGAAATACCTGGATATTTTAGAACTGGGACTGTTCCCCTGGATGTTGCCCTTATACAGGTTTCACCCCCTGATAAGCATGGAAGGATGAATCTTGGTGTCAGTATTGATATCACAAGGGCAGCAATAGCAGGGGCAGGAATAGTTATTGCTCAGATAAATCAAAACGTACCACGTACTCATGGAGATGGATTTATAGGTATTGAGGATGTTGATTGGTTTGTAAATCAAAGTGAACCAATACTTGAAGTATTAGCATCTTCTCCTGGGCATGAGATTGAAAAAGCTCTGGGATATTATTTGAGAGAGCTAATTAAAGATGGAGATACTATTAACGTTGGTCCTGGACCTGTTCCTCCTTTGATAGTAAGGCAATGCAGCGGACTTAGAAATATTGGAATCCATTCAACAATAATTTCTAACTGGCTCATGGAGTTAATGAATGAGGGCGTAATTACAAACGCTTTAAAAAATATCAATCCAGGTAAGACCGTTGCATCCATGGCTGCTGGGACCAGGCAATTCTATGAATTTATTGACGATAACTCATATATAGAACTCCGAAGTGCCGACTATGTTAATTCCCCTGAAGTTATTGCTTCTATCAGAAATTTTGTCTCAATCCACGGTGCAGTAAAAATGGATTTGTCAGGGAATGTCTCCTGTGACCGGGAAGATATGGGGATTGGATCCGGAATGGGAGGGATAACTGATGCCGCTAGAAATGCCATGCGATCCCCCGGTGGACGGTCGATCATCGTTTTGTCATCCCTTGATGGAAAAGGTGCAAGTAATATTCTGAATACTCTCGAAGGATGGCCTGGAATCGAAATGAAGAGACAGGATGTGGATTGGGTTGTGACAGAATACGGATTTATTCCAATGAGAGGTAGATCCATTCATCAACGAGCTCTGGATCTTATATCATTAGCTCACCCGGATTTTCGAAGTGAACTTACAGGCAGGGCAGTCAATCGAAAACTCTTTTATCACGAAATAAATCCTACTCACACAGGCCATTGTCAGACATCAATTATAAGAGATGGCTATATTGTTAGTCGCTGTCGCTTTTCTGAGGCTGATCAATTGAAACGGATATACTCATCCATGAGTTTTTCTGCAAAGAATTCAAGATTTTTCGGCAGTGACGTTTCTTCAGAAAAACACATTAAAAAACTTGTATCGGGAGAGAACAGGCATTTTCTTGGAGTTTTTGAAAGAAACAATGGTGAAATGATATCTGCAGGAGAGCTCACAGTTGCTGAGAAAAGAGGAGAGATAGCCGTCACTGTTTCAGAAAAATATCGCAGATCTGGTTGGGGGAAACGAACTTTGAAAGAGCTTAAACTCTTCGCTGAAGATCTTGGCCTCAACGAACTGAGTGCAGAAGTCCTCATTACAAATTACCAGATGATAAAGCTTTTGAGAGCAGATATTGATTCCTGGAGTGAAAAAGATCTCGGATCTTCAATTAATTTCCAATTGATGTTTTAGAAAAATTTGGTTTTGTCCATTGTATTTTTTAACATAAAAATAAGTAATTTTTGAAGAAATCCTTAAAAATAAGGTTGAATTTAGAGTGCAAACTGTAAAGTAATAGTTTTTTAATTAGTTAATGTCCTGTAATACGGTCTTTTCAAGTTTACACCGGATTTTGACACAGGACATTAAGAATGAAGGCCTTGAAATTATTGTAGTGTTCTGAATAGCATGTTTTCGTAAACATGCTCAATTTTGACAAAAA
>JAHJMN010000061.1 GCA_018821305.1 Myxococcota bacterium | reverse complement strand
TGTAATACCAAATTTTCAAGTTTACACCAAATTTGTACACAGGACATTAAGAATGAAGACCTTGAAATTATTATAGTGTTCTGAATAGCATGTTTTCCTAAACATGCTCAATTTTGATAAAAATTGAATTTCAGGACACGACCTATTTTAGTTCGTGTCCGGAAATTCGCTTCGCGAAGAATTTTATTAAAAATTCTTTGAGGATTTATTCTTTTTGTATGGCAAATAATCAGATAAGAGTTATAAATACTGCGCACAAATTATTTCCTTTTCTAAACCAAGGAGTTTATTATGAAAATCATTTATACTTTTTTAGTTGTTTCACTTTTTTTAATATCCTGTGATGACAATTCAACTTCAAGTCCTGATTATGAATCAATCTGCTCAGATATCTGCACAAAAGAATCTGAATGTAGCGCTCTTGATGGAACTATTGAAGAATGTGAAGTGGAATGCCTTGATTTTTCAAAGAATATGCTGGATGATTTCATTGAAGCAATAGGAGATTGCACAATGGAAAAAACCTGTGAAGAATTGGGGTCAGGGGACGAATTCAGTGATGTCTGCTATCAGGAAAGCGTCGAGTCCTGCACCACTGATGTTGACTCCTACGTCGAAACCGCTTGTCTTAAAATTCTTGAGTGTAATGGAAACGACGATCCTACTGCACAGGAACTTGCAGAGTGCGAGGGTCAATTACACGGAGATGGGAATATATTTATCTGTTTTACACAGGAAACCATTAACGCTGTTGAAGACTGCATAACAAATTCAACTTCCTGTAACCCCAACCCCGTAAATATCTGCGTTGAAGATATACTCGGAATAGATATGGGAAATTCCGGTAACTAGACCCTTGCGAAGTAATACGATTGTTAGTCATTTTAAAGAAATGCTTCAGGAAAATGACCCTGATTGTCCTGTTCCTGCTACTGTTTACCTGACTGTCTGCTTTCCTGTTAAAATTTTTTTGAATTATGATCCGCTGATTTTCAGATGTTGACGGGGCCACCGGGTCCGAGAGGAAAACCAAGTAGATACCAGACAATAAGAAGTAAACTCCATATAACACTGAGTATTATGGAATAGGGAAGCATCGTTGCGATAATTGTCCCGATGCCTGCGTCTTCATCATATTTATTGATGTAAGTCAGGATAAGGGCGAAATAACTCATCATTGGAGTAATGATATTTGTCACACTATCGCCAATGCGGAAAGCTGCCTGAGTTAATGCAGGATGATATCCACTCAGCATGAACATCGGAACAAATACGGGGGCCATAATAGCCCATTTGGCACTTGCAGACCCCATGAACATATTCATGAATCCGGAAAAGATTATAAAGATAATCATAAGCAATACACCGCTTATTCCTGAACTCTGAATTACATTAGCGCCCTTTATTGCCAGTATAATTCCCAGGTTGCTTTTATTAAACCAGAACACAAACTGAGCAGCGAAAAATACCAGTACTATATATGGGCTGATTCCTTTTATTGCTTCTGTAATCAACTTTACGGCATCTCTGTCATTCTTGATTTTTCCGATTATTACTCCGTAAATAAATCCCGGAATAAAGAAGAAAATCATTATTGCAGTGACAATACCTTTGAAAAAGGGCCCTTTCAAAGCAGGCCCGTTACCGCGAAGCAATCCCCCTGAAGGAATTACGAGAATCATGAACAGCAAAACAGTAATTCCCATTGCTGCAAGGGCCCATCTGAGACCCTTTTTCTCTGTTTCAGTAAGTTCTGTCAGTTTTTCCCCTTCTTTTTTATAGCTTCCAAGACGAGGTTCAACTATCTTCTCCGTGACAAAAGTTCCAACAATAACAATCATCACTGCCGAAACGAACATGAAATAATAATTGACCGCAGGACTTATGGAAATGGTCGGTTCAATGATACGTGCAGCGCTCTCCGAGAGTCCTGCCAGAATCGGATCAATGGATCCAATAAGGAAATTTGCTCCAAATCCTCCACTTACACCGAAAAAAGCGGCACTCAGACCAGCAACAGGGTGGCGTTTGAAAGCCAGAAAAACCATTCCACCAAGGGGAATCAGGACCACATATCCCACGGACGACCCTAAATGACTCAGAATTCCTGCAGCAATAACCATCGAAGTAACAAACCGTTTTGGCGCCCTTACAATTGTCTGTTTGACCAGTGCTTCGATTAAACCACTTCCATCCGCAAGGCCAATTCCAACTATTGAAACAAGGACAATTCCAAAAGGCGGAAACATTATGAAATTGTGAGTTACGTTTTCAAAAATATAAACAAGTCCTGCACCGGATATAAGATTAAACGGTCGTATAACTGTTTTTTCCGAAGGATGAATTGCCGTAACCCCAGCAATATGGGCAATAAAACTGAAAATAACTACAGCTACGGCCAGTATTGCAAAAATTGTTGCGGGATGAGGCAACCGATTTCCTATTTTTTCAACTATATTTAATACTCTGATAAATCTACTGTTTTGTGGTGAACTGGAAGTATTACTGGCAGTTTTATTCACAATATCCAACTTTCGGTTGTGCAGGTGATGGTACGGTTAAACAACTTTAATTTTTCTCCTTATACATTTTCTTTGTTAAGCCCTGAAGATATTTCTTTTTTGCTTCGTCCAGGCGTTTGACATCCTCCGGGGGCGCAAGTTTACGCGCATACCGCACAAAAGGCACCTCGTGATCCACTTTATGTCTCACAACAACAAGAGTTCCAGGCACAGGGCTCTTTTCATCAACATAGATTTCCAGCCAACCATCGGGCATATGCGGATCCGTCCAGTCATAAATCCATTTAGCATCAACAGGCGTAAGATTCACACACCCATGGGATTTACGGTTTCCGAATTCCGTGTGCCAGTAAGCGGCGTGCATAGCCTGTCCGAGATAGAAAAACATAGCCCAGGGAACATCATCGACACGGTATCGTTCAGAAGCACCCATGGATGAGTTCATATCTGAATTTGCCTTCATTGCCCAGATTCTGAAAATTCCGTATTTTGTGGGGTATTTTTTCTTTCCGGTACTAATGGGAGCCACGTAAACAGGTTCCCGACCTTCATAAGCGACGAGAGTCTGCATGCTGACGTTTATATCAATCCACTTTTCACAAGGTTTGAGCCCGGGAGGAGGATCCGCTGGCCACGCGCTGAGTACCCGGCGTGCTAAAATCCAACCTTCTTTAATCCGGTAGTAGACAGCTTTTCCGACTTTTTTACGATCGTAAATGGCCCGGGAAGCATAATGAGGAATTGGTTTTACACCTTTTTTCTCGGGGCCACCGGGATATTCAAAAATTACCGCACCTTTGGCCTTTGCTCGTATTATTGCCGCAGGAAGGTTTATATCTTCTTTACGCAGATCAATTCCGTGGTAGGGAGGAACTTTATATCCGGAAATATCGTCATCCCAGGCGAGATAGTTTTTCCCCGTTATCCAGTACCCCTTACCACCCTTGCTCTTAAAAGTTGTGAGTTGAACCATGTCCCCCCGATGAAACGACCCGGCGGGTTTGTTTTCCTCCATGGATTTAAGATTTGCGAAATAACTGGCATTGGCACGCCGGACACGACCATATTTATGAGGTACAATCCGTCCCTTTGGCAGAATCGGTTGGGGAAGAAGCAGAGTACTTCTTTTGTCACCCTGCAGGTTTTCCCCGCAAATCCAGCGATCTTTTCCAAGGTTCATCCAGTACTTTTTACACCCGTTTCCCGCAGGTTTGTAACCCTGCAGGGGAAGGCGACTGTATTGTTTAATAACCCCTACAAGATCCGATTTTGCATCAGGTTTTGCATAAACTCTTGCTTTTTTAAGCACTTTTAGAGAATTTGAACCCTTGGCCACCACCGAATCAACTTTAGGAAGTGATTCTGTTTCCTCGGGCCACCCAGGTTTACCCGCCGTACACACCACTTTTGGTTTCTGAAGGGGGCCTATCGATGCAGGAATTATAATTCCCTCGCCGTTTTCCCGGGGATCTTTCTTTATGTGTTTTACTTTTACTTCCTGAATATAAGGAACCTCCCCGTCGAGCTGCATGTCAGGCGATGGAGATTTCTTGCTTTTTTTTCCCGAACAACCAAAACCCAGTACCAGAGACAATAGAATTATTAATTTTTTCATCAAGTACCTTTTTCCCTGTAACCGCAGAAGTCCGCGGTTGTCGCAGTATGACAACTGCACCTAACCGGAAAGATGCTGAATTTATTTCATATTTTTTTTGATTTTTCAATTAGTTCGTGGCCTGCAATTCACAAGCGATGGAATTTATTCACTTTTTACAAATAGTTATTCAGCAACAGTAACGGAGTGAAGAACTTCACCTGTTCCCTGAATAAACACGGTACCACGACGGATATCACCGAATTGAGGATTAAAATATCGTTTTGAATCGGATTTCCCCATTTTGAGCAATTGTTTCCACTTTTTATCAAGGGAAAACTTTATGAGCCCCTGTTGATTTTCAGGGATTTTTGACTGGAATCTACCTGTAGAAGCATAAAAACGACCGCCCCACGGCATTGGAGGCCATTCCCAGGCACCTTTGCAAAGCTTCATGGTTTCAGTTCCATCAAGGGCACCCAGAGCGATAATACAGCGGCCACCGTCAGCGGGATAAAATACATATTCCGGAGTGGCAAATACCCAGCGCGGGAAATCGGAATCAAATCCATCGAGGGGATCCTTTCCGCGTAAATCTTTGAATGCCATCTTCCAGGCAACGACAGGAGCTTTAGCTTTGTCATATTTGAAAGCAGTAATGCGCGATGCCGGTTTTGGAGAGAGGTTTTCTTTACGGAAAGTAATCAGGTTTTTGCCCTGAACAAACGCACGATGATACCCCGGAAGTTCTTTTAACTGCTTACCGGTCTGGTCCAGAATAATCGTTTTATTAAATGAAGTGACCACAATTTTACCGTTTGTTGCGTAAACCGAAGGAGGCAGAATGGAATCAAATTTTACCGTCCATATTTTCTTTGCTTTCTTCAATTCATAAGCAACGACAACCTTCTGGTTTCTTTCATTGAAATAAATATTTTCAGCATCTATGGATGCTAACGTCATGTCTTTTAAGGGAGTCTGACCCTTAGGCGCTGTTCTTTCAGAGGAGTTGAACATGCTGATCTGTACAAGTTTTTCACCGGTGAATATTTCAACGCCGTTTTTGTTCCAGACCCAGGTCCACTGAGCATTGGCTGCAACTCTTGTATTTTCACCTTTGAAGGGCTTGAGTCGGAGCCGACGAACGGATTTTTTGCCGTCTGCAGGATTAATATTATAAACCATGTTCTTGCTGACGACGGTTATCTTCTTTGTTTCATTACAGAAATGAACGGAATCAATGGTGGAGCCAGCATCGTCAAGGGGGTGCTTCCACTTAACTTTCCTGCTTGCAATATCAAAAGCCCACAGTTCGCCCTTTGTTTTCTTTGTCCATTTATCCGCTGTGTAATCAACAACCGTAAGGAGTAAAACACCTTCAACTTCTGTTATTACCTGATTTACTCTCGGGTCCTTGAGGTTCGGGGCTTTGGGCTCGAACACAAAAGCTGTACTTCCATCAGAGCGGAAGGATTTAATACGAGTGCCATCCGCTAAAATAGCGTTTTTACCGTGGAGCATGTGTTTTGCATCGTTTACACCGTAGATTGTTTCGCTTTCCCAGATTTTCTTCCAGGTCTGAGTCTCAAAGAAACGAACGACTTTGTCATCCCAGCAGAAACTGTTCACATCGCTCATGACACAACGACGGGGAGGATCGTCCGGTGAAAACACAGGATTTGCACCAAGTTTCCCGGTCTCAAGATCTACCAGATGCCACTGTTTTTCCGTTGTTCCCTCGGGAATAACCACAAATCGGGCCATCTTACCGAAACGATGGAAAGTCGCCGGTTTTCCTTCAATACCTGCAAACTTCAACTTCCAGGAAAGGTTGTATTTATCAAGATTTACTGCTTGAATATGTACCAGGTTCTGGTTGGAAACCGTGTGCTGATACACCTGAAGAGTTTCGTCGCTGGATGTAAAAAGGCCATTTGAATATCCGCCTTCGGTATCAATTTCCCAGGACCAGCGGATGTTGACTTTTTCATTTTCAAGATCAATAAGATGCGCAACATCACCGGTAATAGCTACAATATAGCCTTTGGGTGTGATGTGGATAGGCGCGGTTATTTTACGGCCAAGATCCATATCCGTTGCTTTGCCCGTTTCCGGATCGATGAGGCGGATCTTCGTTTCCCATGCGGTAATGAAGTTCTCGCCTAGAACGCTGAGGCCGATACCCTGAATTTTTTTATCCCACATATCCACCCCGCGGTACTTATCAACGGCGCGAATGGTATTGTTTTTCAGCCAGAAACCAAGAGCGGCACCTTTAACAGCGATGCCATAACTTCTGAAATCAGTGGGATCTGCAAGACCCAGTTCCACATCCTTGGTCCATTTTTTAACTCCGGAACTTTTTTCAAAAGCTACAATGGAATACGGATTGTTTTTTTCGTCCATTTCAATGCCGAAAAAGCGGCGTTGACTGTCAGCTACAACAAAAACTCTCCCCGTGAGAGCCTTTTTCCAGTTTATCTGTGGATAAGTCGGTTTAGGTGGTTCTACAGGTTTAGTATCTTTTTTCTGAGGAGGCTTGCAGGCTGACAATGCCAGAAGCGAAACAAGCAAATATCTGAATTTCATATTTATTCTCCCTGTTTTTCCAAATCAGCTAATTTTGTCTCTACCACGGACATTTCGTCTTTTTTCCTGAGTTTCTGTTTTTTGATACGGGCAGCCTCGACCTGCTCCTGCGGAGTCATACTCAGATGACTCTCAATTTCAACAAGTCTCTGGTCAAGCGCCTTATGCTCAACTTTGAGAATCTGAAGTTTTTCTTCCAGTTCTGCTTTGAGTTCCTGATTCATGGTAGTACTCCTTATAAGGTGATAAATTAGAACTATCTCAGCTCGAAAGAGTACCATATGAAATCAAAATAAAAAAGGTTGTTTTGAGGAGAAAATGAGGTGGAAAAATTACAGAAGAAAATATATATCGTTTCTTAGCGAACCGAATTACAGGGGAAGTGTACTGGTACACCGTCACAGGGGTTTTGATTGGTAGGACAGAAGATATTTAAATAATCCGTAGGATTTCCGGAACAGGATTGTAAATGATTCAGAATTTGAGTCTGTAGGTTACTGCAGCGAGTTCGTCGAGAGTGGAAGTAAGGTTTGTGATTGTGTTTGTTGGGAGGATGTTGAGGGAGGAAATGATGAGTAGCAGGCCCTGACATTCACGAATAGACCCGAAAGCGATTCGGTAGAAGTGGGTACGGTCTTTACCGCTACGTCCTGAGCCTTCGGAGAGGTTGCAAGTGATTGAGATTGCGGCGCGACTGAGTTGGTCTGCGAGCTCACGGCTGGATTTGCGGATGTGCGGTGTGAGTTTAATGACTGCGGCGCTGAATGACGATGATTTTTCTATGATTCTGAGTGGCATTTCCGTCACCTCCTTTGGTAACGAAAACCCACCTGGCGGCAGGGTATCTGTCAACGACTGAAACCCCGCAGGGGCGCCGGAGGCGGTCTTGACAGGTGTCATGCAGTCAGGTATTCGAAAACAGGAAACAAAGGAGGCAACGGAAATGCCGGTCCTGAATTGAAAGCTGTCTTGATGCCACAAAAACACTTACCTTCAAAGTAAACACCCCTGCCCCCTGATTGCCTGTTTTGCTGACTACCTGGTTACCTGAAATTATTTGTTAATACTTCAATTAAAAGCCCTTTTGTAAATAGTTTCAACTGATCAAAACCCGGGTGACAGTGTACTGGTTCTCAATAATTCAAAAAAAATGGAAATTTCCTCTTGTTTTTTTTTCCGGGAGACTTACGATTCGATAGTTGTCTAATCGTTGAATCAATGGAGGACCAGGATGGACTTTCAAAAACTATCAAAAATATTCAAAGCACTGGCAAGTGATAGCCGTTTATCGCTTTTTGTTAAAATTGCCACGCATCAGGAATCTGATTTTGAAGAAGACGCATGTGTAGTCAGCAATTTGATGAGTCTGTTTAAAATCAGTGCTCCTACAATATCTCATCATTTGAAAGAGCTTTCAAATGCAGATCTTATTACAACGGAAAAACGCGGTAAGTACCTGATTGCAAGAATTAATTATAAAACACTTGAAGAGATAACTGATTTATTAACTGTTTTGAAAAAAGAATCTAATACGACAAATGAGGAAGAGAATGGTTCTATTTAAAAATTGTCAAAAATGCCCTGTAGCATCCTTAATTGAAAGAAACAGTGTGTATGAAATAAAGATTTCAGAGGAACTCGATGAATCGATCTGGTTCAAGATCTCCGGTTTCAATAAAAACAAGGAACACTTCTTCTCTCCTCAATTTATCTCAGCTATGAAATCAAATAGCAGTGTTAAACTGTTTTTTGTGGAAATGCTCGAAAAAAAGAGAACAATGGGAGTTGCAATTATTGGAGTTACGAACTTTTACGGTCAACCTCTGGAACGATTTCTTCCCCAGAGAGGACCCTTAATTGAAATTGTTGGCCGTTATCTTAAATTGCTTAATCGCAATTTGGAATTCAAGTTACTTGTTTTAGGTAATCCCCTTTCTTCCGGTGAAACTGGGCTTGTTCTCGCAGATGACTGCAATAAAACTAAAGCAATAAGATCTATAATCAAAGCTGCTGGAATTATCGAAAATAAATCTGACAATATTCAGGGCTGGGTACTCAAGGATTTCCTTGAAGATTCGGATTTCAGCAGAATTTTAGCCGACGAATGCAGCCTGACAAGGTGCATCACCGATCCCGATATGGTTTTACGAGTTGAACCCCACTGGCAGGATTTTAACGATTATCTTGAAAACCTGCAGTCAAAGTACCGTGTGAAAGCCCGACGAGCCTATTCAAAATCAAATAATCTCCGAATGGAATCTTTGAGTTCCGAAGACCTTAAAAAATACAGCTCTGAGATGGAATCTTTGTACAACCAGGTTTTAAATCATTGTGACTATTACATGGGGCGACTGAACGGTGAAATGTTTGAAAAACTTAAATCAGGACTGGGAAGCAGTTTCATTGCAGATGGCTACTTCCTTGGAGATAAACTGGTAGGTTTTAAGACTGCTCACCTTGCATCAGGTAACATGAAGGCACTGTGGGTCGGATTTGACTATGATTTCAATCAGGAACACGGAATTTATTCAAGAATTCTATACGATTATGTAAAACTCGGAATAGAACTAAAAGCACAAACTATAGATTTTGGCAGAACAGCTACTGAAATGAAGAGCTGCCTTGGAGCCAGACCCAAACAGATGGTTTGTTTCATCAAACAATCCAAATTTTTTATGAATCTTATGATGAAATTTCTAGCTTCTAAAATCATTTTTCCTGTCCAGATAATCCGTGATCCCTTTAAAAAGGAATTGTTCACGAGAGAAATGGCTGGATAATGATATTTATAAAAGGTTTTTTAGCAGGTCTCAGCCTTGTAGTGTTAATTGGGCCTGTTCTGATAGTTTTACTGGAAACAACAATTGTCAGCGGTAAAAAAGAAGGATTGAGCGTCGCCACAGGTATTTTCGCAAGTGATGTTGTTGCCGTTGCCATGTGTCTCCTCGGCCTGCAAAGCCTTATAAATAACAATAATTTCCTTATGGCAATGTTTCTAGCTGGAGGATCAATTTTTATTACTCTGGGAATACTCAGTTTTTTCAGATCTGTATCAATAAATCAAAACATTGAAAAAAATGTGCTTCGTAGTTTCATCAAAGGATTTTCAGTGAATTTCTTCAATCCATTCGTCTTTCTTGTTTGGATTTCAATGATAACCGCTCTTTCACGGTGGCTGACCTATTCCGAAGTAATAATTTTTATGTCCGGTATGGTGGCCGGAGTCTTTTTTCTTGATATTACAAAAGTTTTTCTGGCTTCATACCTCAAAAGATTCCTTTCTGACGGAATAATCAAGGTATCTTATAAAATTTGCGGGATCATTTTGCTTATTGCGGGAATTTCTTCAATAAGTTCAGGGCTTAAGATCCTGAACCTTTTATAGAAACAAATCAGGATACGAATTAGTCAGTTACAATGCCGAGTTCGGAGGCCATGCAATCGTCCATAAGGTCTTCGGAGCAGGGACCAGCTTCCATGCAGGCTTCGTAATCAGCAAGGGATGAAGGAATAAAGCATGCAAACATACTGTCCATGTCATATTGTGTAAATTGGGCTACGCAGGCATCGATGGCAGTTTGCTCGGCAGTAGTACCGGTTTCGCATTCAATTAAAACAACGCATGATGTTTCCAATGCAGAATCGGGATTGGTTGTACAGATTTCCATGGAATCTTCCATGCAGTTATCAGTTCCGTCTTCAATTTCTGTACAGGTTGCCGCGGCGTAGCATGCATCCAGTTCTTCGCCGAATGAAGTCAGCATGTTTTCGGCCATGGGAAGGCAGTTATCAACGCATTCCTGAACGGTGTCGAAATCATTGGTGCCGCATTCTTCATCTTTGTCACAGGTGTTTTCACAAACTTTGCGTGGGGTTACACCGGAATCGTCGTCGTCATCACAACCGGCAAAAGCTACAGCAGAAAGAATTGATAATAAAATAAGGGATTTTTTTAACATTTAAAGCCTCCTTGAGTTAGTTAATGTCCTGTAATTCGACATTTTCAAGTAATGACGAATTTATACACAGGACATTAAGAATGAAAACCTTGAAATTATTGTAGTGTTCTGAATAGCATGTTTTCGTAAACATGCTCAATTTTGACAAAAATTGAATTTCAGGACACGAGCGAGTTAATTCCCGAAATCGGGATTGAGTGTTTATAGGCATACCGACTTCCTTAGTCAAGAGGAGAGAAAATGAAAAAGCATACCTGTGTGAACAGAAGTTCACTAGTTCGTGTACTGTAATTCGCTTCGCGAAGGATTTTATTAAAAATCCTAACAGGCCACTAGTAATAAATTCAACACCTTGCGGTTACTGTCCTGAGCAAAAAATCGGCGAAAAATTTGATTTTCGGTATTTCAGGACAGTAACTAACTAGACCGCTTCATGATTAATACGATTGTGAGTTATTTTAAAGAAATGCTTCAGGAATGAGCCCCCTGTTTTCCTGTTCCTGCTACTGATTACCTGTTTGCCTGATTTTTTAACAGGTAGACGG
>JAHJMN010000060.1 GCA_018821305.1 Myxococcota bacterium | reverse complement strand
TACTGTCCTGAAATACCCAGAATCAAATTTTTCGCCCGATTTTTGCTCAGGACAGTAACCGCAAGGTGTTGAATTTATTGTAGTGGCCTGTTAGAAATTTTAATAAATTTCTTCGCGAAGCGAATTACAGGACACGAACTATTTCGTGAGGGGGATTATTTGCACATCATGTCTTCGGCGCAGGTGTTTGATTCCCAGTCGCAGTAATCACTGAGACATTCGTTGGATTCTTCACATTCAGCTCCGGCGGCTTTCTTAGCTACGCATACAGCGTCTTCAAGGTAACCGGCGGACATGTCACAATAAATGTCTTCGAAAATATCGCAGGCTGTCATGGTCATAGCTTCAGCTTCCCAGCATGTATCGCCAAGTTGTACCATGGGCTGACAGGTACCTTCGAATTCTTCGTTCTGGGGATCAATAACTGTAATCTGGCAAGCATAACCATCGAAGTAATTACACATTGAAGAACCTTCAGGCTCACATTCGTCGCCGGCATCAAGAACTTCAACTTCAGTACATACGCCATTTTCGCCATCGGCATAGTTACAGTCAAGACCGTGTTCACATTCATCATCGCCGTCGCAGGCTGCTCCAGCAGCACCACGGGCCATACATGTGGAGGAGTCATAGTTACAATAGAAATCCCAGTCACACCAGTCATTTTCAGCTTCGGGATCGCAGGAATCACCACTACCAAGGGGGGCAGTATAGGCCTGGCATGTGCCATCATAGCAGGTTGTGCCTTTTGCACAGTGAGTTTCCCATGCTTCACATGCTCCACCGGCGGCAACAACTGTTGCGCAGGTTCCCATGCATGTTTCATAGTCAACTTCACATGCGCCGCTTACGCACTCTTCGTCGATTTCGCAGGCTCCGCCATCAGCAACGGTACCCATGAAAACAGCCTGACATACATCATACTGACGATCGGCAGCCATATCCTGGCAACTGCCGGCTTCCATGGCGTTAAGACAAGTTGCAGCAGCTTCAGCGTCGTATAAGATGTCACCGGCGTTGATAGCATCAACGGTTTTGCCGAACATGTCGTCCCCTTCCATTTCGATGAAGGTACGGCAGTTTGCAACGGTTCCAAGCATTTCACCAAAGCCTTCAGTGTTACAGGAGATCATTTTCTGGCACATGAAATCAAGATAAGTGTCTTCAAGTTCGGTTACGGGGATTGTTGCGGGTGCATCGTCGTCATCGTCACAACCAGCAACGAGAAGGGATGAAACTAAAATACCACCAATAATTGCAAATCTTTTAAGCATAGGTCCTCCTTATGTTTTACCGTTTAAGGTAAATGTGAAAATCAGATTCAATACTTTAGCTCGAAAAAGAAATATGGCAACTGTTTTTTGATAAATAAATCAGTTAGTTTCGTAATTGCAGACTAAAATTAAGTTGCCAGAGATGAATTGAGCCACTCTGCCTCGCCGGTAACTTCCCGAATTATTGCAGTTTTTAATTTATCAGGAAATTCTATAGTTGTATCTGTGGACGGCAGTTCAACTTCCAGGGTAAAAAGGGGACTTTTACGTTTATAATCATCGACTTCAAACTTGAGCCCTTGATAATGATGTACATATCGCGTCTTTTCGATTCGGCGGCCAGGAGTCAGGGGCCAGAGAAGCTCAAAAACATCGCAACTGACTTCAATTTCCGTTTCCATTCTTGAAATTCCAACACCGGTTTTTCTTGATAAAATGTACTTTTCAGATGGACCCCTTGAGTCGATAATTCTCCTCAGGCGAACTTCCGAACCCCCCGATGTAATATAACCCTGTGAAATATCGAGGAAATATGACCATTCCACTACTGGTAAATTTGAAAGAAGCCATTTTCGTTCGATTTCGGGTTTGGGTTCAAGGGGCATGAAATTACTCAGTACAGTAGTGGAGGGCAAAGCGTTTTATGAAAATTCGGATAATCACGCCAACAATGAGAGCGGTGGATGAGAAAGCAATGATTTTTGCCCAGACAATGGGGGACAGCGGGTAGGTCTGAAAGAGTTTTCCTCCAAATTGAGTAAGGGCAATTTGAATGACAACAATGATGGCCATAATCGATAGAAAACCCCTTGATGCAAGTATTCCACGGAAAGGATTGGTGCCGTCGATACTGCGGGCGTTGATCTCATTGAAAACCTGTATAAAGACAAAGGTCGTGAAAATCACACTGAGGTGCTCTCTGCTCCCTGAAGGGCCCTCGCCGAGGAAATTCCATCGCATGAGTACCATGAGGGCGGCAAATGTGAAGAGCCCCATTCCAAGGATCATGTACCACATGGGGCGTGTAATAAGCGGAGCACGTCTGTTTCCCGGGCGCTCTTTCATGAGTTCGGGCACGGGTGGTTCCAAACCCAGGGCAAGGGCCGCTAGAGTATCCATGATGAGATTGACCCACAGAAGTTGAACTGCCGTTAAAGGACTGCGTCCCCCGATGAGAGCTCCCGTAAATGCAACGGTAAGAGCAGCGACGTTTACAGTGAGTTGAAACTGCAGAAACCTTTTTATATTGGTTTGAAGGTTTCGACCCCACAGGACGCCTTTGACGATGGAGCTGAAGTTATCATCTAAAAGAACAACATCACTGGCTTCTTTGGCTACTTCTGTGCCGCTGATTCCCATAGCTACACCCACATCAGCTTTTCGCATGGCAGGGGCATCATTGGTGCCGTCCCCGGTAACGGCGACAACTTCATCAGCGTCCTTAAGTAAGGACACAAGTCGGTATTTATCATTAGGACGGCTGCGAGCGAGAATCCGAAGATGGGGAAGGATTTTGTGCACTTCTTCGTCGGACATTTTTTCAAAGGCATCACCCTCTAAAATGAGATCCCCTTCACTTACAAGACCCAGTTCCATTCCGATGCTTTTTGCCGTGAGGGGGTTGTCTCCTGTGACTATTTTAACATCAATTCCGGCACTGCGGCATTGACTGATGGCATCGGCAACTTCTTTTCTAACGGGATCCCGAATGACGGCAAAACCCCAGAGTGTGAGATCTTCTTCCTCATAATCCCTTGAATCTCTTGGTAGTTTTTTGTAAGCGAGAGCTAAGACGCGCTCTCCACGCCCGGCCATTTTTTCGAGAAGTTCTTTGACTTCATCTTTAAATCCATCGATGGGGAGTCCCTCATTCTCAAAAATACTTGAAGCACGGCTGCAACGTTCGATGATTCGTTCCGGAGCTCCTTTTACACAGAGTATCGCATGATTGTCATCCCAGTTTACCAGAGTAGACATCATTTTGCGGGCACTGGAAAAGGGCCTTCTTGTAATGATTTCAGCTGTCTCTCTTACTTCGAGGTAATTTATACCTTTGTCTTTGAGTAAAAGAAGAAGACTTCCCTCTGTGGGATTACCGATGTACTCCGTTGAGTTTTCTTTTTCTTCGAGGTGGGCTGTGGAGTTTACTGCAACGAGGTAGTTGAACAGCCTGTCTTTACCGTCAGTCATACACATGGACGCCGCAACGGAGGCCTTTCCTTCGGGAGTCCAGAGCGTGGAAACCCTCATGCGGTTGAGGGTCAGAGTTCCCGTTTTATCCGAGCAGATCACCGTAGCGCTACCAAGAGTTTCTGATGCGCTGAGAGTCCTGACCAGGTTTTTATCCCGGGCCATGCGGCGCATATTAAGGGCCAGAGACAGCGTAACTGCCAGGGGAAGCCCCTCGGGAACTGCTACAACCACAATGGTTACAGCAACTATGAAGGCATTGAGTACATATTTGGCAAAAGCTGCACTCATAAAAGAAACATCATGAAGAATCAGTGCCCGGATCATAACCGCAAGGAAGATTGCAAGGGCCGAGAGAGTACCCAAAAGGCCTATACGATCCGCTAAGGTAGAAAGTCGTTCCTGAAGTGGCGTCGGCTCAGGTTCTTTAGAAAGGGCCTGACGGATCTTTCCCATTTCCGTTGCCATTCCAACTCTGGAAACGACCATGGCTCCTTCCCCGGTGAGCACGCTGAAACCACGAAAAACTTCGGTATCAATTTCCGGAGAAAGGGAGCTGGATTCCCCTGTTATAGTTGAAGTATCAAAGGAAAGTTCAATAGTGTGGATAATCCTGCCATCCGCTGGAACTTTATCCCCGGTTTCGAGTAAAACCACATCTCCAACAACGACATCATCACTGGAAACCGTGTGAAACTTTCCGTCTCTGACTACTTTTACCCGGATTTTTTCGCTTTCTTCCAGCAGAGACTGAAAAGCCCGGTTGGATCGCATTTCACTTGCAAACGCAACACCCACTGCAATGCCTACGGCGATTATGATCCCGAGACCTTCAAAAATGCTTTCACCGGTGTAGATGGAAATACCAACGGAGATCGCCGCAGCAACGCTGAGGATTATTATTGTTTTATCGGAAACTACTCCCGCAAGGAGTTGCCACCATCTCCGCACCGGGGGCGGGGGAAGGGCATTTGAGCCATGTTTGTTGCGGGATTCAGTAATTTCGGATGAATTAATGCCGTTTAAAAGAAGTTCATTTCTATTCATGTTGCAATATTCACCATAAAACGCCGATCAAATCAAAGATTTTTTTTTTTCCGGGGTTGCCTGCAGAAAAATAATGTTTAGATTCTTCCCGTCTGGATCATGTGATCCAATAAACTATATGATTTTATTGTACTAATTTCCATATACGAAAGGAAGGATTCAAATGGCAGCAAAGGAAATCATTTTCGACGAACAAGCAAGAGCAGCAATTCTCCGCGGTGTTAACATTCTCAGTGACGCTGTAAAAGTAACTCTTGGTCCCAAGGGCCGCAATGTAGTTATTGAAAAAAGCTGGGGCAGCCCCACTGTCACCAAAGACGGCGTAAGCGTCGCCAAAGAAGTAGAACTGGAAGATAAATTTGAGAACATGGGTGCTCAGATGCTTAAGGAAGTGGCTTCCAAGACTTCCGATGTTGCTGGCGACGGAACCACAACCGCAACGATTTTAGCCCAGGCTATTTATCGTGAAGGCGTAAAAATGGTCAGTGCTGGTCACAACCCGATGGAACTCAAACGCGGTATTGACAAAGGTGTTGAAGTTGTTGTTTCTTATGTAAAATCCATGTCAAATCCCGTTCAGAACGACAAAGAACTTGCCCAGGTAGGTACTATCAGTGCTAACGGCGACGAAGAAATCGGTCGCATCATTGCAACGGCAATGGAAAAAGTCGGCAAAGAAGGCGTTATCACGGTTGAGGAAGCAAAATCCATTGAAACTACATACGAATCAGTAAAAGGTATGCAGTTTGATCGTGGGTATATTTCCCCTTATTTCATTACAAACGCTGACACAATGAAGGTTGAATTTGAAAAACCCTTCGTCCTCGTTTATGAAAAGAAAATCAGCATTATGAAGGATTTTCTTCCTATTTTGCAGGCAGTTGTACAGCAGGGCAGCGGTCGTCCGTTACTCATTATAGCAGAAGACATTGACGGCGAAGCTCTTCAGACTCTCGTCCTCAACAGACTCCGCGGTGCTCTCAATGTTTGCGCTGTAAAAGCTCCGGGCTTTGGCGATAGACGTAAAGAAATGCTTAAAGATATCGCAGTTCTTACCGGTGCAGAACCCATCATGGAAGAACTCGGTGGCAAACTCGAAACTATGACTATTGATCAACTTGGTACTGCTGACAGCATCATCATTGACAAAGACAATACGACCATCGTTGGCGGTAAGGGCGACAAAGAACTTATCAACGCCAGAATCAAAGAGATCAAAGTTCAGATCGACAAAACTACCAGCGATTACGATAAAGAAAAACTTCAGGAACGTCTTGCACGCCTCGTCGGTGGCGTAGCCGTAATTAAAGTCGGCGCTCCTACGGAAACAGCGATGAAAGAAAAGAAAGCCCGCGTTGAAGACGCACTTCATGCAACACGCGCTGCTGCTGAAGAAGGCATTATCCCCGGCGGTGGTGTGGCTTTCATTCGCGCCCTGGACAAACTTGAAGAACTCAAACTTGTCGGTGGCGAACAAATCGGTGTAAACATTCTTCGCAGAGCAATTGAAGAACCTCTCAGACAGATCTCCTTCAATGCCGGCGTTGACGGTTCCATTGTTGTTCAGAAAGTCCGCGAAGGAAAAGGCACCTATGGTTACAACGCTGCTACCGGAAATTATGAAGATCTCGTAGCTGCCGGTGTTATCGATCCTACCAAGGTTGTAAGAAGTGCTCTTGAAAACGCAGCAAGTGTAGCAGGGCTCATGATGACAACTATGGCCATGATAGCTGAAAAACCCAAGAAAGACGATTCTGCTGCTATGGGCGGCGGTATGGGTGGTATGGGCGGCATGGGTGGCATGGGCGGCATGATGTAACATCTGCCACCAAATGAACTTTGATAATGTGATCCAATCCACAATTTTAAGTTCAGTTTGAACGATCCAATAAAGGCGCAGTAATTATTTGCTGCGCCTTTTTTTATTCCCCGGTCCCCAATAAAGCCAGCGTATTTATTGATAAATAATAAAAACTGTTAGAACTGATGATAGTGGCAGCAGCAATATTTAAATTATTTTTTAACTCTTTTTAAACAGTTATCTCAGAGAAAATCTATTGTTTTCAATTTAATACATGGTATACCTTTGCATTGTGTCGTATCAGGATTTGTGAATATCCTTGAAAGATACGAACTGGAGGGCCACCATGACCAGAAAACTACTATTGATTGCATCCGTTATCGGTTGTTTTTCCTGCGCACAAGGAAACGACACAACAAATAACGTTTTTAATAACAATAATACAAATACAAATAATACAAACAATACGACGACGAACAATACGAATAATACAAATACTACAAATAACACGAATAACTGCACTCCGGAATGCGAAGATGGCTATTCTCGATGCAGTGGAGATACTTTGCAGGTATGTGAGCTGGTTGAAAACTGTAATGCCTGGGTAGATGACACGGACTGCACGCTGGACAGTGGCATATGTGAAGAAACTACACCCGGTCAGGCAGCTGCTTGCGTTATCCCGTGCACGGATGCATGCACTCTGGGGCATCAGCGCTGTTACAATAACGCCGTTGACACTTGTGTAGATGGGGGCGACTGCACAATCTGGCAACAGTCTGATGATTGCACAACTTCCTCAGAAACCTGCGAAGAAAATGCCGGTGCAAATACGGCAACATGTACCGCAGGATGTGTTGATGAGTGCTCCAATGTTGGCGATGCCAACTGCAGCGGAAACATGGTTCAGACATGCGTTTTAAGTGGTGGCTGCATGATCTGGTCTGATGTGACGGATTGCACCACTCAGGGTAAAGTTTGCCAGTTATCCAGTGGTACCGCCAGTTGCATAACCTCCACCTTCGATGTGTTTTTCAGCGAATACATGGAGGGAAGCAGTGTTAATAAAGCGCTGGAAATTTATTTCCGCAGTGCGACAAACTTTGATACAGCAAACTGCAGTATCCAGTTATATTCAAACGGCGATTCTTCACCTTCTTCGGATTTCGTGCTTGATTCGTTGACTGTAAATACAGGAGATGTTTTTGTTTTTTGCGATGATGGCATATCCATTTCAGGTTTTACACCTGCGGCTACTTGCGATATGTTTACAAGTGCCAGTCTGTGGAACGGTAATGATGCAATATCAATTACATGCAACGGTACAGTTTATGATGTTTTTGGTCAAATTGGAACTGATCCTGGCACAGCCTGGACGAACGGTGGTGTTTCTACTTTAAACAGTACACTTAAACGGAAATGCTCAGTAACAACGGGCGATACAAATGGGTCGGATGCTTTTGATCCTTCCCTTGAGTGGGAGTCAGAACCTTCAGATACTTACATCTATCTCGGTTCCCACACCCTTTGCAAGTGATGCCTTCATTTTTTCGCATCGTTTCTGCTCTGTTTTTAAAAAAAATTAACAAAAAATAGTTTATTAAGGAATTTATTATGACATCCAGAATTTTTACATGCCCCAATCAGGATACAGCTATACGTGTTTTTGGTGTGGCAAACAGACATCTTAATTTAATCAGTCAGGGTATGGATCTCTCCGTTTCATGTCGGGGAACTGAGGCTACGTTCAGCGGTAGTGAGAAAGCCTGCGACAGAGCAGTTCTACTCCTGGGTCAGATGCTTGCCAGTGTAGAAAAAGGTTTTTCCATGGGAGAATCAGACATTGAAACTGCTCTCAGAACGCTGCACCGCACGGGGGAAACGGATCTCGCCCGCCTCATGGATGACGTTATTGTACGAACCTACAAAGGCAGTGCCATATGTCCCAAGACTGCAGGTCAGCAGCAGTACATAAACGCCATGCGCCGTAATACCCTTGTTTTTGGAATTGGTCCTGCTGGTACAGGCAAAACTTATCTCGCCATGGCTTTGGCTCTGGCTCAGTTTTCCGATCGAAAAGTCAGTCGAATTATTCTTACGCGCCCCGCAGTTGAGGCTGGCGAAAAACTTGGGTTTCTTCCGGGGGATCTTGAGCAGAAGGTTAATCCTTATCTTCGTCCACTTTATGATGCACTGAACGAAATTTATGAACCCGTTAAAGTCCGCAACATGATGAGTGAAGGGCTCGTTGAAGTCGCACCACTGGCTTTCATGCGTGGTCGCACCCTGAAAAACGCCTTTATTATTCTCGATGAAGCTCAGAATACGACTCGGGAGCAAATGAAGATGTTTCTGACACGTATCGGAGATGGATCGCGCTGCGTTGTAACAGGTGATATCACACAGATAGATCTTCCCGATGGTCGATCAAGCGGCCTCGTGGAAGCAGTTAAGATTCTCCGTGGCGTTGAGGATATAGCCATCCACAAGTTTGAGGAATTCGATGTAATTCGGCATCCCCTCGTACGCCGTATCATTTCCGCCTACGACAAACTGGAATCAAGCCCGGAATTCCAATCCCGCCGCTAAAAAGCTTTCGGAGTAAAAGTAGAGAAATCTTAGAGTGCATATTTGGATCCAGTTTTTGTAATTATTAATTGATATTGAATGGTTACGCCCTGAACCTGACCCTGTTTTCCTGACTTCCTGACTGCCTGTTAAAAAAATCAGATATTCAGGAAATCAGTAGCAGAAACAGTAAAATCAGGGTCTCTGTCCTGAACCAAATAGTGACTATGGTTCAACTATTGTTTCAAGTGAGACGTTGTTGCCACTAATAACTCCCGTTCCGCATTGTCCGTATTGATTTTCACCCCAGCACCACATGTTTGAGTACTGATCGAGGGCACAGCCGTGATTATAGTTTGTGGCAATCGTAGAGAAAGTTATACCAGTCGGCATTATCACCTGTACTGGAACGAAACTGTCGACTTGATCACCCGTACCCAATTTGTATTTATTTGCATCACCCCAGCACCAGACTTTTCCAGTGGAAGTAACAGCGCAGGTGTGAGAATTGGCGCACTGTACAGAAATTATTGTTTCTCCCGTACTTACAGAAATATTTACCAGGGTTGGTGAACTTAAAGGAACCTCATCTCCCTGTCCCAATTTACCATTTAGCCCAGAACCCCAACAATATAACTGGCCCATTGTCGAAATAGCGCAGGCATGGTAGAAGCCTGATTCAATTGAAATAAAAGAAACCCCTGAAGGGATCGGAACTTCGTAAGGAATACCAGATGTTTCACCTCCACTATCAGCTCCAAGGATATTTTTAGCACCACGACCCCAGCAGTAGACATTTCCCGATGTGGAAATACCGCAAGCAAAATTCTGGCCAACGGAAACATCCGCAAACAGGAGACCCCCCGTCTGAGTAACTAAAACAGGTTCATCAGAACTACTAAACATACCATCACCAAGTTGACCATAATCGCTGTTTCCCCAGCAATAAGCTTGCCCTGTGGTGTCCACAGCGCATGTACTGCGGCCACCAGCGCTTACTTTTACAAAATCCGGGGAAGTTGATGCCCAGTAAACTTCTGCAGGAGACAGGGCGTTTGCATAAGAATGATTCCCAAGATTGCCCCAATTGTTGTAACCCCAGCACCATAATTTTGAGTTCTGATCAATAGCACAAGCATGCTGTTCCCCACCGGAAATCGAAGTAAAAGTGACACCAATGGGCATATCAATCATAACCGGAACACCTGAAGCGGTTTCAGTACCATTTCCAAGTTTCCCATTATTATTGTTACCAAATGCCCATCCCTGACCGCTTTTATCAATGGCAAAGGTGGATTGATTTCCCGAGGAGATGGCGACAAAACCGTTGCATTCCTGTGGTACAAGTTGGCACTCATTACATCCGGGTGTTCCAGTCCAGTATCCGAGATTTTGACATGTTTCAGTTCCAATGTTGTCAGTATCGCATGTTTCCGAGTGAGTAGACTGAATAATACTGTCACCACACCTGCCAGCCTGTTCACAGGATGTCAGGATAGTAGAGCAGTTGGTATCGCAAGACAATGTACCTCCATAGTAACCAAGAGAAATACAAGTGGCACCGTCAAAATCAGTACCATCGCAAATTTCGCCTTCGTCACTCTGAACAAGGCCATCACCGCAAATTCCATAAAGAGCACAATCTGTGAGGTTATACTGGCAATTAGAACAAGTGAGTGTCCCCCCATAATAACCAAGAGATTCACAGTCTTCGCCATTTAAATTAATGCCTTCGCAGTCTTCATATAAATCCTGAATTTCATTGTCTCCACAGCGGCCGTATGTTTCGCACTGTGCAAAGTCATAGCGGCAGTCTGCATCGCATAAAAGAGTACCTCCATGGTATCCAAGGGACTCACATGTTTCACCGTCAAGATCATCTCCATCACAATTCTCAATTCCGTCAGCAACATCATTTCCACACACACCGCCCTGCTCGCAGTTACTGGTGTCAAAGTGGCAGTTGTCAGTGCAATTGAGACTACCTCCCCCAAGGGACAGGGAGCCGCATGTTTTACTGTCTAGATTGAGTCCGTCACACTCTTCAAAATTACCTTCGACAGTAGAGTTGCCACATCTGCCGAATTCTTCACAGGATGATACGTTGAATTGGCAATTTGAAGTGCAGGCCAGTGTGCCCCCATGGTATCCAAGGGAAGTACATGATTGCTGATTAAGATTTGTATTGTCGCAATCTTCTCCGATATCAACAAAATCGTCACCACAGGTGTTTGATTTCTTATCATCGGTGCAGGAAAAAATGAGTAGCCCAGTTGTAACAAGCAATAAAGTTATCAGTTTCATTTAAAACTCCCTTGGAAACTTAAATTTGCTAACCTGATTAAAACCTATAGCAGGAAATATAAAACAGTACAACTGAAAATTGAAGTTTACAGGGAATTACCGTAAGTTAATATCAGGAATGGGGGTTAATCGACGATTTCAGGGGTGTTGCATTTCTGGAGTTCAAAAAGAAGGTAGAGCATGATTTTTTCCTGAGGAATCAGTTTGTAGTGGGGTTCATTATCATCACTGGCATGAGTGTGGTAAACCGTGTACAGAACGCGACCGCAGTAATATTTCCAGGAAACCGTCATGGGAAGTCGTTCGTAATAAAGGCTTGACCCTTCCAGCCATACTTTGGGTTTTGCCACAAGATTACCATTAACACAGGCGGAGGATTCCGGATTTGTGCACTCGCCCTGAACTCCAGCCCCAAGGCCATGGAGCACATTGCAGCCATAGCGTAAGCTAAGCCCGGTATAAGGATGAACTTTTTCAAGCCATGCATTTAATCCTGAGTCCATAACAAATCCCTGAGCGTCATAGCATGAGTAACTTACACATTGACCTACGACGGGAGGCGGTGTGAGTCCACTGCCACAAATTCCAAGTTCATAATCCAGGGTGTAGTCAACTTTAAATGTGAGGAACTCCGGCCAAATCTGCTCAGCCCAGTCGTAGGCGAAATCGTCGATATAAAGTCTGCCACCTTCACGGATATATTGTTTGATATTCGCTTTTACGTTGTCCTTTTTCAGGTAAGTAGCCTCATCACCGCATGTTGCTATAATCATATGGTATTTTTTTAATTCTTCCATGTTAGCTACAATAAACTCGGCCTGACTGTCGTCCACTTCAAAATATTCAACGCCATAGTTCATTCCCATGGAATCGAAAAGTGTATGCATTAAAAGTTCACCGCGGCCCACAATAATGAGTATCCTTGGTACGACCTTTCCGTTTTCAGGGTCATTTTCTGATGGCAGAGAAAGCATCGGTTCTTTGGCAGCGGTTTCATCACCCATGATTTTAAGAGAATTGCCCTTAGTTCCACTTCTCCAGTAAGTGACTTTGAAGAAATCACCTTTGCTTACGCTGATGTAGTAGTCTTTTTCTGGCGCTACAGTGAGTTTAAAACTTCCATCATGGGCTGTTACAGTACTGGGAACGTCTTCCGGTAACGCTTCACAGACGCGACATTTACCGGGAATGGGAAGCTCTGGCATTTCTTCCCAGGCTGTTACAACAGCACCTGCTATGGGAAAATGGTTTTCTGTAAGGGTGTCATTGCGATCAGCTCCCGGAGACCACACAGTGCCCTTGAGGACGAAAGTATCCGGAATCACAGGAATATAGCCGTTGTTTTCATTGTTGAAACTGTTTATGTTGTCATCTTCGGAATTGCAGGATGTAAAAATCAGGGACAATAGAATGGATAGAAATAATTTTTTCATAATTGCACCTCAAGGAATCTAAGGCTCTGTAAACCAATTTTTTGTGGATTCCGGATCGTAAATCAGTCGCAAACCCATGCTTCATCAGTAATTTCAGTATCATCAAGAATACCGTTTTCATTTACATCCGGACCGGCGTAAATGACGGTTCCACCACTTGGGCAGTGAGTTCCGTCATCGGGTTCCATGCGGATTAAGCTGTCATATCCGTCGGATCCGTTACAGAGATACTGAACTGAGTCAACTTCGTTTACGTCTATGGCCCCATTTTGATTTTCATCTACACCAGTTATAAGCTTGAGTCCGCCTCCGGAGCAGTTAGCCCCTGGATCTTCCTGAATTGTCTCTAAAAGAGTAGCAGGACCGGGTTCCCCGTTACAGATATATTCTGTTCCATCGATTTCATCAACCATCAGAACACCGTCATCATCGGTGTCAAGACCCCAGCGGAGACTTTTTCCGCCATAACGGCAGTTTTCACCGGGATCTTCATCATAAATGAGAAACAGTGTAGCATGGCCGTTTTCCCCATCTTTTCCATCATCGCAGGGGCAGGTAATATCAGGGGAAGGTTGGCAGAGGTATTCCGTGGAAATTCGTTCCAGAGGATCAAGGAAGTTGTTTTCATTGGTATCAAGACCAGAATAAACCACGTAGCCTCCGTACATGCAATGAGCACCGGGCTGCTCAATTTGAATATCTAAAAGGGAGGAGTAGCCGTTTTTACCGGCACTGCCCTCGTCTTCACAACCGGCTAACAGCACTAAAGTGAGCAGAATTGATGTAATTGTAACTTTCATTGCCAGACCTCCTTCAGACGGAGTGCGGGGATATCCAAGAACCATGCCATTACGGTTAAGTTATTGAAATAAAATGATTCAATAGCGGATTATAGTTGACAAGGAAGTGAATTGCACGACAAAAATGCCCCGATTTAAATGATTTCAAAGAAAAATCAGTGGAAAAGGTGGTTTTTCCACGAGAGAAACTACAGGTCGATCATCATTGAAGTCGTTATACCATCGAAGTTCCAGGGCTTTGCTACACCGTGGCGGATACATGCAACGACAAGATTGTCAGTGTCTTTTTCGGAGTATTTTTTAAGGAACGGAAAACAACTGATCGCCTGTTCCCGAATGGCGGCGTTGGTGGGAAAACTTACGAGACCCTTGACTCGCACCTGACGGTTATCTGAAGTATTGAAAAAGCAGAGTTCCACCGCCCCGTTGAGCGTCAGGTCTTCAAAAACCTTCTTTCTCCTGTCCGTGACGAAAAAAATACCGGTTTCGTCAGCTTTGAAAATGGCCATCATCCGGACTGACGGGATATTGCCTTCGGATGTTGCAAGGCAAAAAACTTTATTTTTATTTATGAATTCATAAATATCTCGTGGCTCCATGGTTTCCTCCGGGAAAATTTCCCCATATTATAAATGTAAGGCTAGTCTAACACGAATTCAAGTGCAGATTTGTGTACGCGTGTTTTTAGTGGGAAAGAACCGTAGATCTTATAAAAAGTTCCATCATTGAAATCACCAAAAAGAGGAAGTATATTGAATAAGCATAACGCCCTGACAGGAGGAATTTATGAACGGTAAGATATTTAAAGAAAAGACTTTCAGCCTTGGAATTACTCTGATTCTTGGAATATTTGCGGTTGCTGTTACGACTTTTGCAATTGTGAATCAGGTTGCAGGACCACTAGGGTCAAAGCCCGCGCCGCCATTATTGCTCTGGATTTTTTCAGGATTTTTTATTTTAGTAACTATCAATTTTATGTTTTTGAGGGTTTCAATTACCGAAGCTGGAATTTCTGCAGGATATGGAATTCTTGGTTCTACTATTCCATGGGATCGTATAGAAAGTGTTGAAAAAGATACGGAAAATAGGTTTTTTGGTTGGGGAATCCGGATTGGCTACTACAAGAAAAAAAGAATCTGGGTTTATAATACAATCGGGGGGGACAGGGTTGTTTTTATGACAAAAGACAATAAGCCCACAAGCATTATGGTCAGTTCGAAAAATCCAGAAGAGTTGATAAACACCGCCAAAACCTATGGGTTGAATGATTGATGTAGACCGCTCGCGGATTAATACGATAGTAACTTAATTAAAAGAAAATTATCAATTTATATTGAATGGTTACCCCCTGAACCTGCTCCTGTTTTCCTGACTTCCTGCTTACCTGTTAAAAAAATCAAGGAATCAGGTGAGCAGTAGTTATCGATATACACTTTCCTGATCTGACGTGGGATACTTCTGCTGATAAACCGGTGGCCCGGAGATTGCACTTTATGGCACGCAGGAGTTATGACCATGCATTACCTACTCACTTGTGCCATTATAACGATACTTTCTCAGAACCCTGGTAAACCCATAAAATTAAAGAGTTACATCGCCAGCACTTCGGATAAAGTTACTCTGGCTCATGCTGCAAAGGGGCCAATTGATCCCCGGTTCGGCGTCATAAATCTGACTGATGCTCCGGCACCGGGTCAGAAAATCGTTCTTCATCGAAATACTCTGAAGCAGCAACTGGAAAATGAACTTCCCGGAGTTCGATTTATTATTCCGTCAAAAATAGTTATAACCCGGAAAAGTAGAGTGATGTTCGTTTCGGAAATAAGGAAGAACATCAATGGTCTTCTTACTCGAATTCTTCCGGCAGGAAGTCGTGTTACTCAGATTCATTTCGGAATCAGATCTTTAAAAGTCCCCATGGGAAGTTTGCGTTTTGAAGCCCGCTCCCCCAATGGATCTCAAGGCCGCTGGTCCGGACGAATTGAGGTAATAAGTGGATCCCTTTCCATTGCATCTTTTTCCGTAAGCGCTCTTTATAGTTTATATAAAAAAGTCCCCGTAAGCGCCTGTCAGATCCGATCAAATCAGAAGATCCTGCCTTCATGCGTCAAACTCATGGCAGTTGATGTGGCAAAATATCGCGGATACTTTCAGACAATAGAAGATCTGCAGGGTACAAAAGCCCGTCGGACCATTACACCGGGGACACCCTTTGTGCGAAATATCGTGAAATTACCTGACCTTGTAAAAAGGGGCAAAAAAGTACTCATGATTGCCCATATCGGCCAGATCCGCGCCATGGCCTGGGGAATCAGCAAATCCGATGGCCCTATGGGTAGTCTGGTAAAAGTTATGAACCCATCTTCCCGCAAGATCATGATGGCAACAGTTACCGGACCCGGTCGGGTTGAAGTCGTCTCAAGACAGGAGATGAAATAATGAAAATCACTTCACTTTTACTACTGACAGTGTTTATTTCCGGGTGCGTCAATCACATTGAGCCCTACAAACCCAAAAAACGTCGGTATGAGATTGGCCAGTACGGAAAGGATTCGACTCCCACGGAAAACGGATCACTTTACGCTGAGGGATCCCGTGGCCTGTTCGAAGATGCACGTGCCTCCCGGGTTGGGGATATCATTCTCGTAAAAGTTGAGGAAAATACCGACGCCCAGCGGAGTGCCTCTACCAAGCTCAGCCGCGATTCCTCCGTCAGTGCCTCCATGGGATCCCTATTTAATGTAATGGCCAAGTTATCGGCGAAATATCCGGATCTCAATTTAGGAAGTCTTATCAGTGGCGGGCTTTCGAACGAGCATAAGGGCCAGGGAGAGACAAGCCGCAAGGGAACTCTAAACGCCACAATTTCCGTTCGCATTGCAAAGCTGCTCCCCAACGGTGATTTTTACGTTGAAGGGCACAAGGTTGTTTTACTCAATAATGAGGAAAATCACCTTTATATAAGTGGTGTTGTGCGACCTCAGGATGTGGATCACGATAACAGTGTGTCCTCCTGGCGAGTTGCTGATGCTCAGGTTGAATTTACCGGGCGTGGAGATCTGTCGGATACCCAGAAACAGGGTTGGTTCTCCCGCATAATAAATAAAGTATGGCCCTTCTAGAAAAGGTGTAGTTATGAAAAAATTAATGCTGCTGACAGTCTTTTTTCTTCTGATTCCCGAGCGGGCAAACGCTGTTCGGCTGAAGGAACTCGCACAGGTTCACGGAGTCCGTCCCAACCAGTTGGTGGGATACGGTCTGGTGGTTGGTTTAAACGGAACGGGCGATGATCGTCAGGTTGGCTTTACCATCCAGAGTGTTGCAGCAATGCTCAGTCGTATGGGTCTCCGGGTGGATCCGTCAAAACTCACCCTCAAAAACGTCGCTGCAGTGACGGTAACGGCGGAACTTCCTCCCTTCGTTCGCACGGGTACGAAAGTGAATGTGAAAGTGGCGTCCATCGGCAATGCAAAGAGTCTTAAAGGCGGCTTGTTGGTAGCGACTCCCCTCAAGGGTTTTAATGGAAAAGTCTATATGATTGCCCAGGGCAGCCTTGTTATCAATATTCCGTCTGCGGGAAACATCCGGGACGTCAATCTTACAAGCGGCATGGTGGTAAACGGTGGACTTGTGGAAAAGGAAGTTCCCGTGCGCCTGAGCGATTCCGGTTGTCTTTCATTGGCGTTAAACAAACCGGACTTCACCAATGCCAACCGCATCGCCCGGGCAGTAAATGCTCATTTCGGAAGTTCCATCTCCTATGCCTCCACCAGCGGAAATGTACAGGTTAAGATTCCTCAGGCATATCAGGGAACTAAACTTGTGCAGTTTATCAGCATAATGGAAGGACTGGAGATCATTCCCGATGCCAAAGCAAAAGTAGTCGTAAACTCGAAAACAGGAACTGTTGTTATCGGTGCCGGTGTCACCATCTCCACCTGCGCCATTTCCCACGCAGGAATCAGCCTTCAGGTAGGGCCGTCTAAAAACTCCGGGAAAACAGGGCTGCACTTTATCGGCGGCTCCAGTCTCGGGGATATCGTTGATGCTTTAAATAGTCTTGGGGTGGCTCCGTCGGATCTCGCATCCATTTTCCGGATGCTTAAGAACGCAGGTGCCCTTCACGGTGAGCTGGAGGTTCAGTAATGAAACCCGTATCCGGTAACGTAAACATCTTAAAACCACTTCCGGAGCAGAAAGTTGAAAACTCACCGGAAAAAGTGGCAGAAGCAGCGGAGAAATTCGAAGCTTTCTTCCTCACCAAGCTCATGGAGAGCATGCGCAAAACCATGCCGGCCAAGGGAATTCTTGGAAAAGGAATGGCTAACGATGTTTACAACGGATTCATGGATCAGGCTCTGTCCGAACAGATGTCAAAAGCCGGCGGAATTGGACTTGGCAAGATGCTTGCAGAGAGTTTCGGCTCGTCCAGAATTATTACGACGGAAATTCAGGCATCACACGCAGTAACGGAGAAAGCAGTTAAAATGGCCAGTGAAGGAATCGGTCCCGGAAAAGAAAAACCTCAGGCTCCGATAAATAAAGCTTATCTGGGCTCAAGATTCGGCAAACGCTATTCCACCCGCACTCAGAGCTGGCATTTCCATAAGGGAATCGATTTAAGTGTTCCAGAAGGAACACCCATAAAAGCCACGATGGGTGGGGTAGTTAAGGTAGCGCGAGACGTTAAGGGATACGGGAATGTCGTATATATCGATCATGGAAATGGCTTTGAAAGCCGATATGGACATGCATCCAAGCTTACAGTTCGTGAAGGAGAACAGGTAAAAGCAGGTCAAGTAGTTGCACTTAGCGGAAACACTGGTTTAAGTGATGGTCCTCACCTTCATTTCGAGGTGAGACTTAACAATGTAGCTATTGACCCCGAGCCTTTCCTTGGTAGTGAAGAGATGGCGAGGTCCGCAAGTAATTATTCGAACAAAAAGCAATTGTACCGAGAGGAACAATTTGACAATGAAACTAAAGAAGATTAATACTCCCCCGATGCTTGATAGTGGGAAGTAATTTCTCAAAAAGGTGCTGCGATGAAAATAACAGGTAACGACAATCACTCAATCGTAAACAGAACTCAGGTCCCTGCTCGCAAAGACGAAGCATCCGGAGCGAAGGAATCCGCCGCCGGTGCTGCCGGGCGATCGGATCAGGTGACCCTGAGTCAGGACGCCAGAGAACTGGCAGAGGGCGTCACAAAGACCGCAAGGCTGGAAGAACTCCGGCTGCAGATTGAAAATGGTACCTACAAAATCGAAGCGCAGAAAATAGCAGAGAAATTACTTTCAAGCGAAGTGGAATTCGACATCCGCTGATTTCAAGTGACGGGGAGGTGGAGACCATGAAATGGCTACACTTTCACCGAATGAAGACAATAACCAGATAATAACGAGACTTGCTCTCGAATCTGAAGGCCTCGACACTCTTTTAGCCCTTTTAGCGAAGGAAAAAGAGATGATCGTCGGTCTGCGGGATCTCGAGCTTTTAGAAGTCTCCATCGAAAAGCAGAGACTGGTGGAAAGCCTCGTTTCCATGAGGCAAAACCGCAAGAATCTGCCCCTCGGTAATTCACCGGAAATCCCGGGAATCATCAAAGACATCGAGCAGAAAACCGAACTGGCACGCAGCCGGGGTGAAACTAACCGCAAACTGGTGGCAAACCTGATGACGGCACTCAAAGGGGCCGTTTTCAGTTATCAGAAGGCAGTTAACGGCGGCAGTACTTACAGTCGGGACGGAAATCAGAACAACCAAACCTCCGCCATATCGCGGAATCAATACTGGGGTTAATCATGGCGGGACTATTTTCGATTTTAAATCAAGGTCATACGGGACTCAATGCATCCCGCTACCAGATGAATATAACCAGCCAGAACATCACCAACGTGAATACGCCGGGATATACGCGTCGCGTAGGCGTTCAGAGTCCCATTCAGCCACCTCCCCCCGGTGGTGGCGGTGTGCAGGTAACTGATATCCATCGATATGTTAATGAGTTTCTTGATCAGCGGTTACTTTTAGGAATCAGTTATCAGTCGGCAGCTCAGGCTGCGGATTCTCCCCTTTCTCAGGCGGAAGGTGCCCTGGCAGCGGAAGACGGTGTAGGCCTCGACCCGTCCAGCGCCCTTGCAGAACTTTTCAGTGCCATGGCAAGGCTTGAATCGTCCCCTTCAGACAGCGCCCTTCGCCGGGATGTCCTCAGTGCTGCATCCCAACTTGCCGAACGCATAAACGCCGCCGCCGATGGCATCAAAAATGCCCGGGATGAAGCAGACTTTTTCCTCCGGGACATGGCGGTGCAGGCCACAGAGCACATGCAGAAGATCGCTGCGCTGAATCGGCAAATCGGTGCCAACCCCTATGAAGCAGCTCCGGATCTTAAAGACCAGCGAAACCAGCACCTCAAAGCGTTAGCTGAACTCATTGACATCCGCGTGGAAGAAGACAGCCTCGGCATGGTCACAGTCATCGGTTCCGGTGGCATCAACCTTGTGCAGGGGGAAGTAACGGGGACCATGGAAGCAGTTACAAGCCTTTCTCTCGGCGGTTATGCGGAAATTAATTTTGTTGATGAAAACGGCATTGCACACCCTATAACCCACGCCATCCGTGGTGGCGCAATGGGAAGCCTTCTGAATATCCGTGATACCCTCATGGTGGATCTCGGGAACGACCTCGATCAGCATGCATTTGATCTTGCTACGGCCTTTAACGCAGTACATTCAGCGGGTTTCGGCCTGGACGGTGTGAGCGGTCGTGATCTTTTCCTTCAGCCCGCTGCAGTGGCGGGAGCAGCTCAGGCTATTGCAATTGATCCGTCTGTAGCGGGGAATCCCGATGCCGTAGCAGCAGCGACGGATCCTCTTGGAGTTCCGGGAGATAATACAAATCTTCACCTCTTAACAGCCCTCGAAAACCAGAATGTAGCTCTTGGTGGCACCGTCACCCTGAGTGCAGCCTACGGTAAAATAATGGCGAAAATCGGTGTTGAGAAAGCTTCCAACGACAGCGAGATCCTCTTCCGTGGTGACTCCCTTGCTCAGCTTGAATCCCTGCGAGAGGAAGTAAGCGGTGTAAGCATCGACGAGGAAATGATCAGCCTGGTTCAGTACCAGCGTTCTTATGAAGCGGCGGCGAAGGTTATTGAAACAACGAATAAAATGCTTGATACATTAATGAATTTATAGACCTTTATGTCTGGATACTGAAATTTCCGGACAGTGACTTTAAATTGGAGGTAGCAAAATGCGCGTGAGCGATACAATGCTTTTTACAAACAGCCTTCAGGATTCGCGACGCAGTCGTGCGGCGGTACTGGACTCTCAACAGAAACTTTCAAGTGGACTCAGGGTAACGGCACCCAGTGAGGATACCAGTGCGTACATTAAGGCAAAGCGCCTTGATGATGCCCTCAAGACTTCCGAAGCTTATCTTGAAAACATCGCCCGGGCCCAGAGTAATCTGCAAACATCCGAAGGTGTTTTAGGAGAAGCGAACAATATTCTCTCCCGCGTCAAGGAACTGGCAGTGCAGATGGCAAACGGGGTACACGAAGCTAACGGGCGCGCGGCGGCGGCTTTAGAAGTGGTGGAGCTTCGTGGAACTTTAATTCAGATCGGAAATACAAAGATTGGTGAAGAGTATCTATTTGCGGGGAACCTTACGGACACGGTTCCTTTTGATTCTGCGGGAGTTTACCACGGAGATTCAAACCAGCGCATGGTGGAAGTAGGCAGCGGTCTTAAAGTAGCTACAAACATTTCCGGTGATACGGTTTTTAATGCCGCCGGTGGTGTGGACGTTTTTGCGATGCTATCGGATCTCGAAACCCAACTAAACAACAATGATCCCGATGCTATTGCCGCCCTCCTCGATGATGTTGATATTGCTATAAACCAGGTCATCAGCGGTCGTTCGGACCTTGGTAACTACATCAATACTGCTCAAGTGGCGGAAAGTGTAGTTAATCGGTTGAATGAAGACTTAAGCACCGAAAAGAGTCGTCTCATCGACACTGATATAATGGATTCATCATCCAAAATGGCCCTCAATTCTCAGGCCCTCGAAGCCTCCCTCGCCGCCATTTCCAGAGTAATGAACATATCCCTGATTAACCGATTATAAACTTGTAAAAACGCGACAAATTGAACCAATCCCATTCACAGAAATATACAAATGGAATGATCACGGGTGGGGAACAAATTGTATCGAGAGTCAAATTGCACGATTTGGCTAAAACTCAAATTGTATCGAGGGCCAAATTGCACGATTTGGCTAAAACTCAAATTGTATCGAGGGCCAAATTGCACGATTTGGAAGACGAACAAATTATATCGAGGGTCAAATTGCATTATTTAGCTAAAACTCACATTGTATCGAGGGCCAAATTGCACGATTTGGAAGACGAACAAATTATATCGAGGGTCAAATTGCATTATTTGGCTAAAACTCAAATTGTATCGAGGGCCAAATTGCACGATTTGGCTAACGAACAAATTTTATCGAAGGTCAAATTGAGCAATTTGGCTAAAACTCATATTGTATCAGAGTTCAACACGAAACGTTGTAACCAAAAACCCAATTTTATCGGAGGGCACCACGTAACGTTGTAACCAAAAACCAATTTTATTGGAGTTCAACACGAAACGTTGTAACCAAAAACCCAATTTTATCGAAGGTCACCACGAAACGTTGTAACCAAAAACCCAATTTTATCGGAGTTCAACACGAAACGTTGTAACCAAAAACCCAATTTTATCGGAGTTCACCACGTAACGTTGTAACCAAAAACCCAATTTTATCGGAGGGCAACACGAAACGTTGTAACCAAAAGATGCGAGAACAACCAGCCCACAGTGTTTGGATAATTCGCATCAAATGGTCACCTTAAATGGCTGGAGAATGTATGGCGTTACGACAAAGCATGCTTACTCGACGGGAAAGGGATTTCCAGACCTGCTTTCTGGACCGCCCTCTCAATCCTTTTTCTAATTGTACTCAGTTGTTTAATACTAAAATCTTCGTACCAGTTCAATAAATTTGGTATCGGTATTGTAAAATCAACAATATTATCAGCAAATTCAAGCTCACATGCAGCTAGCGAAATAAGGATAACTTCCAATTCTTTCTTGCTGCGAATTTCAATCGTCATATATTTCACTTTCTTCATTCTGCTTAGATAGTCAGGGTTATGAAATTCGTAATAATCCATCAGGTCATGTTTGGTTAGCAAAAGATGAAATCCTTGTCGAATCCTATCGCGACATCGATAAATTAATTTTTTTTCGTAACTACTAAAATCAGGCTTTTTTATATTTTCATATATCCACAAGTCAGCGGCAAAAAGAGTTGCGATTAGAGCACTAATTTCTTTGACAGGAAATTTTATAAGTACTGGTTTCATTTAAAAAGGCTCAACATAGAGCATATCGGCTGAAAATAATCGACCGGTGTTAGTTTATTATTTTATTTAAAAAGGGACATTTTTCAATATCTGTTTTGCCCAATTTGTAATTATACAAATTTTATCTATAATCATCTTGAATAACTGAATTGAGGCGCTAGTTTAGATAAATCTCAGGGCTTTTACCAGAGAGTTTTAATAAACACAAGTGGCATTTATACGGACAAAACAAAAAACAAGGTATCTTATACGGATCCGCATAAACATTGTTAGGGTTAAATTCCATGAAAGTATTTTTAGTTGATAGTTTTTCAGACGAAGAAGGCCCAGTGGCAGTAGAGGGAAAAACAGTTTATATTCAGGGTGACAAGCAAAAAATTCTTGAACTCTGTAAGTTTTTCCGAGAAATTGAAAACCACTTAGAAAACGCAGATTACTGTCATATGCAGTTTCGAGATTCATACGATAATTGGAATAAAAAGAACTATATAGATGTCGAGGTTGATGTTGAAAAACAACCCTAACCCAGTATTCAAGCGGGACTGGCTAAAGCCAGCCCCTTAATTCAAACGTTAGCCAGACCAGTGCTTCGAGACGAAGGAGAAGAATGAAAAGAGTTGGCAGTTCAGCATTTGCTACCCCGAACACGGCGTTGACGATAGCTCGTGGACTCGGGTTCTCCGCTGGCCAGTTCGATCTGGTGGGACCTTCGAAATGGCGAAGCATCTACGACGCCATCCTCGATCGGTTTGCCAAAGGGGGAGCGAAGGATGCCAGGCGGGTTGTCTGGCTTTGGGAGTTTCTGAAGGATGAAGCGTGGTACAGACCGCGCGAGAATGAGCCGCTGGAAGTCCTGGAGGGGTTTGGCGACCCCGAGACTAGGGTGTTTCTACTGCTCGAGCATTTTCGAGTCCAGGACGGCGAGCGTCCCCTCTGGTTGTTCAGAGGCTCTCTACGGGCGACCCTCCGTACTCTGGAAGAGTTACCTTTCACGGAGTTCACAATAACACCCACCTCAATGGAATGGTTAGTCATAGAGAATCACCATGACCTTTGGATTGCAGTAGGCGAGGGAGCCGACCGAGTCGTGGGGGGGGAACGAGTTCCACCGCTGTGAGAAGTCCGCTTGAGGCCTCGTTGTGTGTAACGAAGGGCTGGCTGCAAAACTTAACTCCGGTCGGTTAATAATTAATTAATTTGTGTTCAATAAAATGATTTATGAAAAGATTCCAAATATAATCATAAAGATGTGCCTTGAAAAAAGGACTGCTTTTATACCAATTCAATGCAGCTAAAAGCTCTATCGCAATAGGACAAAAGTCTCCAAGTTTCTCATATTCTTTCCGTAGGATGTCAAAATCACCATTTTTTATGTTGTCTGAATCAATATATAAAACGCAACATAATTTAAGTTCGTATAATTTCCAATAACACCAATCCTGAAGATCCAATAATGACATAGCCTTTTCAATACAAATAAGCGATTCAGAAAAATTTTTTAAATCAAAATATGCATAAGCCTGCCAAAGATAAGCCTGCGAGTCAATAATTGGAGTCGACCAGAGAATAACATCTTGAAGTCGACCCAATTGGTATAAAGCTTGTGAACCAATAGCTTGAGCTCTTTTTCGATTCTCAATTTTTATAAATTCAACATTCTTAGGCAGTTTATTAATGAGATTTTCTAGATTGTCCCTTTGCCATTCAGTATCCTCATAAACATAAAGTAGTGATTCTATTTTACTTAAAATATCCATTTGAATTTTTTCCAAGATAACCTGACTCACTCACAAAATAACCGACCGGGGTTAGTTTTTTTATTTTAATTAAAAAGTGACATTTTTCAATATCCGTTTCACCCAATTTGTAATTATACAAATTTTATCAATAATCATCTTGACTAACTGAATTCGGGTGCTAGTTTAGATAAATCTCAGGGCTTTTGCCAGAGAGTTTTAATAAACATAAGTGGCATTTTCAGCATTATATACAGATCCACATAAACATTGTCGGGGAGACGAAAAGCTTCGATGATAAGACTTCCACACATAGAGACCGGAACAGACAATGACGGGCATGCGTTGGTCAGAGTCGAGGATACAGAGCTCTTCGATTTCGTTGAAGACTTCCTGAACGAGCAGCACGACTTGGAGTACCTGTGGGTACTGCCTGAGGAGAACGGCCGAAGCCCGACATCTTACACGCTGGCGTATCCAATCGAACTCCTGCCGAAAGTCGAAGCGGCGCTCTCGCTGCTCGATCCCAGGGAGGTGCATGAAATCTACCTCATCAACAATCCGGATCTCTCCGACGGAGATGGGATGGCCCAACGGCGCAACGCAGCTCCCCAACAAGGCGTTGCACCCGACGTCCGCCTGCCCCGGCCGCAGGTGAGCGACGAGACGTTAGCCAGACCAGTGCTTCGAGACGAAGGAGAAGAATGAAAAGAGCGAGAGGCAACTATTAAGAAATACTTAATAGTTCAAACTGAGGGTAGTCGGGAAATTAAGCGCGAGCTAGACCACTATAATCTGCAGGCAATCATTGCTGTGGGTTTTAAGATCGAGAACGAAAGAGCGGTACAGTTTCGAAAATGGGCCAACCAGATTGTTAAAGAGTACACTATTCAGGGCTGGACCATGGATGTTGAGCGGCTTAAGCATGGCGGCAGTATTCTTGATAATGAGTTTTTCGAACGTCAACTTGAGAAAATCCGGGAAATTCGTCTATCTGAGAGGAAATTTTATCAAAAAATCACCGATATTTATGCCACAGCAATGGATTATGATTCCACGGCGGCTGCAACGAAGCGTTTTTTTGCAGCTGTTCAGAATAAACTGCACTTCGCAATTCATGGTCAAACTGCGGAAGAGCTAGACCGCTTCCTTAGTAATACGATAGTGAGTTATTTTAAAGAAATGCTTCAGGAAAGAGCCCCCTGTTTTCCTGTTCCTGCTAATGATTTCCTGTTTATCTGATTTTTTTAACAGGGACTCAGGTAGTCAGGTAAACAGGGTCAGAGGCAGGTCATAAACATCTAATATCAATGGAAAATTACAAAGACTGGAAGCAAATATTCACTTTTTAGATTTCGATCCTTTTACTCATGAAGCGGTCTAATTGTCAACCGTGCTGATCACCAAAAAGATCATATGGGGCTCACGAGTTGGGATGGGTCCCCCAACGGCAAGATTCACAAATATGATGTTACAGTCGCCAAGAACTATTTGAGCGAGTTTGAGATGGGGCAGTTACAGCGTATTGTTTCTGCTTATCTTGATATGGCTGAATTGCAGGCTATGCGCAAGATACCGATGACGATGGAAGACTGGGAAAAACGTTTGTCCGGTTTTCTAACATTGTGGGACAGAGAGGTCTTGCAGGATGCGGGTAAGGTTACAGCGGAGCTTGCAAAGGCTCACGCAGAATGTGAGTTTGAAAAATATCGAATTATTCAGGACCGTCTTTTTGAAAGTGATTTTGACAAGATGCTGAAACGTATTGAGTCTATACAAAATCCGAAAACTTAGACCGCTTGCGGAGTAAAAGGATCGAAAATGGGAAATTGAATTAAAAATTAAGTTCTTTTTAATTATTAATTGATATTGAATGGTTAACCGCTGGTCCTGCCCCTGTTTTCCTGACTTGCTGATTATCTGTTAAAAAAATCAGGAACACAGGAAATCAGTAGCAGAAACAGGACATTCAGGGTCTTTCTCCTGAAGATTTTCTTTAGAATAACTCACAATCGTATTACTCAGGAAGCGGTCTAGTTGGGGC
>JAHJMN010000059.1 GCA_018821305.1 Myxococcota bacterium | reverse complement strand
TTTCGATTCTTGCAGAATCTTTAATCCCTTCGCTAATGTGTGTGAGCCACGTTGTGGCTCTTTTTCCGGTGTTTCTTTTTGAGGTCAGCGGGTTGAATCAGAATTCGCGTTATTCCTTGTTCTTTATGATCCGCGGATTCAACATCGGAGTTGAATTCAGGTGTCGTCATACAGGTCATCCCGGTTTTCGAAGCGGTATGATTCATTTATTGAAATCCTTCAGGAGAATGACCCTGATTGCCTGTCCCTGCGCCTGATTACCTGAATGCCTGAATTTTTAACAGGAACGCAGGAAGTCAGGGAACAGGAACAGGAGCAGGGTGTTGTCATTCATGTCGATGGGATTCAGATTTCAATCAGGAAATCCTCGCGGAAATTGGGATTGAATTCTCCAATGTATCCCCGGGGATTACATAAAACCCTGCAGGAGCCAATGTTATAATCAGAACTTGTATGGATATGGCCATGCAGCCACAGGTCAGGCTTATGTTCCAGAATGAAATCCTCCAGATTAGTTACATATCCAGGTGTAAGAGGATCTTTTAAAAAATTCGATTCTACTGATTTTATTGAAGGAGCGTGATGGGTTACAACAACGTTAACTTTTGAATTTGAGTTTTGAAGGCTGTGGGAAAGCCATCGAATAGTTTTCTCGTGAATAACTGAAACGTCCATTGCTCGGATTTTTGAATATGAGGGTTCCCTTCTTATTCGATGGAAATCGGACATTCCAAGTTGACAGTCTGTACCACTTATTTTCGGATCTCCAAAAAGGCTGAAATTTGTCCACAAAGTAGCCCCATGGAAAGTCACATAACCAATTTCAACGCTCTCATTTTCCAGAAACGAGATACCTTCGAATTGCGCTTTTTCTCTCATCTTTAAAATGAGACCAGGATACTTATGACCGTAAAACTCATGATTACCCGCTATATAAACAACTGGACATTTAAATTTTTGCCTTACAATCCAGTCAATTCCATCTGTCCCCTTACTTATGTCACCAGCTAAAACCACTACATCAGGCCTGCAGGCAGATAAACTGAGATCGACGAATTCAAGATGCAGATCGCTTAAAAGTAGTAGTTTCAATAACATCTCCTGATACTTTGCAGCGTGCGGTTTTTACTCGGTGTCTTCGGTGTCTTCGGATTTGTTGCCTGTTGGGGGATTTGGATTTCTGGGCATTACTGGTTTCGGGGGGTGATGTCTTACTTCAATCATTGGAGGCGGTGCCATGGTTTCTGTCATATCTGGCTGCATTGTTTTGAGGTCCGTGGCGTCGCTGGTCATGTTTCCGGCCATTCCCGATGGGAGCATGGGAGCATTATCCGTGCTTTTTGCCGCATCGGTTCCTTTTTTCTCTGGTGCACATCCCGTTGAAATTACTGCTGTCGCTGCAATGGCCGCCGCCAGAGAGGCAGCTTTCAAGACTTTGGTTTGCGGTTTAGCATCAACTTCGGGAATGAGGTCCTGTGGAGCATGAATATATTCCGTTTGACCATGAAGGTGGATTTTCAGGATGCGGTCCGCAATTTTTATTGTGTCGCCGTGGATAATGACAACGGGCTTATTAACCGGGGCAGCCAGACTACGGCCCTCGCGGGAAACGATTGCTTCTCCGGTGCATTTTTCCGTCTTCAGAAACATAACACGGTCGTCGGCGGAAATGAAAAACTCCGCTACGGTAGAGGCCATATCACGCCAGGTGGCGTTTCCATGCTCATCAAGACCAAGGCCCGTTTCAGCTCCCGTGATTACAGTGCACTGAACAAATCGGTTTTCTCCGGGCTTTGGGTTTACACGCTCAAGACAAACAGCTACTGGGTCATGCATTTTTATATCTCCTCAGGGTTTTTCGGTCATCCCACTTCACCTGCTATTTTTACCACCGTTTTTATCCTTATCAGGTTTTTTCGGGGGTTTCATGGGTTTTTTGTCGTCGGGCTTCATGGGCGGTTTCATGGGCGGAGGTGCTACAACCGGCGGCGCATGCCTGACTTCAATGGGAGGATTGATGCTTGCCCCAACTTTATTCTCCGGCACATTTACCGATGAAATGTCCTCTGTTCCCTTCATATCGTTGTTATCTTTCTTTTCTTCCTTTGGCTTGGGCGGCTCAGGATCCGGAGCAATACTTGGGGGCTGATCCCGAACTTCGATTTTTTCTTTTTCCGGCTTTTTAGTATCACTTCCGGAACCAGTACATGAAGTGCCCATCATTGCCGTGAGGGCAAAAACGGCGGCTGTGGCAGCCTTCTTTCCCGCAGAAGACTGTGATGACTGGGTAAAATATGAAGGTTCATTTGAGTAGTTTACTTTTCCGTGAATGTGAAGCCGGTAGTGAAACGAAGTTGAGTAAATCTCATCCCCGTCTAAAAGCACCACGGGTTTTTTCTGTTCCGCCGTCACCGACCTGCCACCTCTTGAAACTGTCAATGTATCTTTAAAAGGAGTTTCAAGATAGAGGATCAACCTGTCATCGCCGGAAATGCAGAGTTCAAGACCCTCAACTTCCGTATTTTTCCAGTTTATATTGCCCTGCGCATCTATTACGAGGCCCTTTTGCGCTCCTTTAAGTGCTGTGCACATGAGATACCGCTTATCCGGATCCGTTGAATACAAATTCTCAATACAAATTGCATAACATTCAGACATTAGAAAACCTCCAGTTATATCCTCGTAATCACTACTTCTTACCTTTAATTGGTTTTTTCGGTGGTTTCATTGGTTTATCTTCTTCATCCTCAGGCTTCATAGGCGGTTTTTTCGGAGGGGCTACTTTCGGTGGAGCCGTTCTCACTTCAATTGGTGGATACACAACTGCTCCCACTCTGGTGGACGGGACCGTAACAGATGAGATATCTTCGGTGCCTTCTTTGTCGTTGCGGTGCTTCATATCATTATTATTTTTATCATCCTGGGGCGGTTTTTCCGGCTCAGGCTGTGGTGCCATTTTCGGCGGATTATCGCGAACTTCAATTTTTTCCTTTTCAGGCTTTTTCGTGTCGTTTCCGGTGCAAGCAGATGCGGTCATGGCCGTGAGTGCAAGGGCCGCCGCAGTAGCAGTGCGCATTCCTTTGCCCGTTTGAGGCGTCTGGGTAAAATATGAAGGTTCCGTCTCATAATTAATGCGGCCATGAATATGAAGTCTATAGTGAAACGAGTCTGAGAAAATCTCATCCCCGTCCAGGAGTACTATCGGTTTTTTCGCTTCTGCCGTAACTGATCGACCACCCCGGGAAACGGTCAGTGGAAGTCCGGGAGAGCTTTCAAGGTAAAGAATGAGACGATCATCCCCGGAAATGCAGATTTCAAAACCACTGGTTTCCGAGTCTTTCCAGTGTATTTCGCCTTTTAAATCAATAACGAGACCTTTTTCAGTTCCACCAAGGGCCGTACACATGAGATATCGTTTATCAGCATCCTGAAAAAGTAAATCCTCAATACAAATCGCATAATTCTCAGACATCTTAAACCTCCGGTCTGTGGACTCAACTCACGCGTTGAAGTTCAAAAAAAATCAGATTCCATCGCCTTTAGCAGGAGGTGACGGGGGTTTGTCACGGATTTCGATCATCGGCGGCGGCATCGGCTTCATTTCCGCTGGTTTCATTTCTTCAGGTTTTTTCTCCGGTTTCTTTCCGGGCTTAACAGCTTCATCGCGAATTGCGGGAGCTTCCGGAGGTTTATCGCGAATTTCCACGGGGGGAGTTGGATCCGGTTTCTTTTCAACATTCATGGGCGGATTTGCGGGAGCAACGTCAGGTGGCCTGTCCCGTACTTCAATTTTCGGTTTTTCCGTTTTGCCATCATTTGTCGAACAGGAAATACCAACCATAGCTGTAAATGCAAGGGCCGCCGTTGCCGCAGCCCGCACCACGCGGGAACCGGATGATACCTGAGGCTCCGTGTACCAGGACGGAGAGTATTCATCTTCAACAAATCCATGTACGTGGACCCTGATTCGGAATTGAGTCATGGAAATCTCATCGCCATCAATGAGTACCACAGGTTTTGCATTTGGAACCATCACCGACCGTCCGGAGCGGGAGACTTGAACTTCCATTTCAACGCCTTCGGGGAGATACAAAATCAACCGTTCATCGGCACTAACCCAGAGTTCAAATCCGTCTTTTTTATCAGACTTCCAGTGAACAAGACCATCTGCGTCAATGACCAAGGCGTTTTTTCGCCCCGTAAGTGCTGTACATTTCAGGTAACGCTCAGATTCTGATGTTGCATTCAGGTTTTCAAGACAAATGGCAAGAATTGGGGACATTATAAATCCTTTCAGGTATCAATGAGATGCCTTGATTTTATTACCGGTTCAATTTTGTCAGGGCAGGAAATGCCCATATTTTTCGCTTCACTGAGGAGGTGATGAAGTGGCCATTCTAAAGCGCTCACCCAGTCATCAGCTAGAAGTTCACTGATGACCCTTACCCGCCATGTATCACAAAGAGGAAGCTCGGGATTACCCGTGTAGAGGTAGTTATCACTGCGGCATCCGCTCCCGCATATTGTGTTCAGCACGCAGTCAGAACATTTTTGCAAACCGCTTGCTGGATTCGGGTTTGAGCGGACGAAATCAAGGGCATTTTCAAAACCTTCTTCCGTAAGATGACCAACTTTTTCTTCCATTTTGAAACAGTTAAAAAGTGAACCATCGGAACGCACATGCAGATGGTGCCCCAAAGCGCAAGTGCAGCCTTCCCGACGTTCTGTCAGGGGGGCGGGTTTTACCGCGGCAATAATTTCTCCAGCCTCGAAAGCGATGCGATCAAGGGATTCTTCGAGGGCCCGGCGACTTTCAAAAAGATCCTGCCCGACTTCGCGGCCGCTCACATAGGCAATACCGAAGGCAATTGGCACTCCCGCAGGCAGCTTTCCGCGTAATTCGTGCAGATGGGCCGCAGTGCTGTCCACATGTTCGGGAAAGAGCATGAGGTCAATTATGCACTCGCCCCCATGGGCATATAAATAATTGATACCGGCAATCACCGCATCATATCTGGGTTCTCCGGATTTAGCATCGCACAGGTCTTTAACGGGACCTGCGAGGCTGAGGCGGAATTTGACGCCTTTTTTACAGGATTCGGCACATTGGCGGGCGATATTTTCATCGGCCAGGGGCACACCGTTAGAGAAGACCGTAACATCGAGACCAAGCCCCTGAGCATAATTTGCCAAATCAAGCGCCCAGTCTTTTAAAAGTGGCTCTCCACCGAGAATTGCAACTCTGATACCTTCACCTAATTTTTCACGTGTTATCTCAACAACATTTTTTGCATCTTCTAAGGTTATTTCCGATTTACGGGGATTTCTGGAATTGGTACAGCAGTAAGTACAACTGAGATTGCATCCATTGGTAATTTGAATCTGCACCGTTCTTGAGGGAGCTTTTGCTTCCCGTGGTGGTCCGAAAAAGCCGTGTATTTCAAGCCTTTGTTTAATGTCTTCGCTTATTTCCGTCGTATCACCCTGGATAAAGGAAGTAAGACCTTCAACTTCGTCATGATTTACGCTGCAGAAAACGGCATGAGATTGGGAAACAAGCAACTTACCCCTTGAAATGGGAAGGTAAGCGCAATCCAGTGGAAAAATAGAATTCTTTACATTTAAAAATTGTACATCGTTCATCAAAAACCCTCGAATAATTTTTACTGTAATAACAGTTTATAGAAACAATATTATAGTGGACAAATTAAGAAAGTTGTCCATGTTTTTTTGAAAAACATCGAAAATCGAACATTCCAGCGATGCCCTACTTTAGTTGTTCTTGTCGCTCATTACATTTCGCTGCAACCATTTTCATGTATAAAGCGGCCACGATATCGCTCACTTTAGTTTCGCTCATTTCGTTCTGCGAAAGAGTTTAAACGCCGTTTTTAATAATAAAATTAATCTTCTCATATTTATTCAAGGAGAGCGCAGCTCTCCTTAAACCTCTCAGTTGGGGGGATTTCGATTTCCCCCCAATCCCCCTTGAATCGACGCAAAGGGGGCACGCCCCCTCTGGACTCCCCACGCCTGCGGCGTCGAAAACTTTCCGCTCATTACATTTCGCTCTATTCTAAACAATTGGCCTGCTTTTCTACTTCGACAGTTCAATAATCTTGCGCTTTGCTGTATTGCTGGATCCAAAGACTCAATTAACGTGGCCATCGCTTTACTACTGGTTTTTCATGTCGAAAGCTTTGACCACAAGACTTACATGTTTAGGGCCAGAACCGTCTGCGGTTATGAACGGAATATTGATTTCTGATTTACCAGTATTTGTCAGTTCAGGAATCGCTTTACGGCAAGCTTCAATTATCCGTTTCATAGCCATTGCATCGCCGTCAAGTTTTATCCCAGTCTCTTTTTTAAATTGCTTTAGAATGTAAAGTTTTAACTTTTTCTCGAGGTATGGACTAATCTCCGTGGCATTATTTTCAGTGACACTCATCTCCGGGGCTGGATTTGGATTAGACACGTTGGAGGATGAGGCTGAGTCCACCATAAATTTATTTCCGCAATAATCACATACGGCAGTCTGATTGCCGGGAATAAGTTCTAAGGATGCTCCGCACCCGGGACACTTCATCAATATTAGATTCATGGACATGATTTCCTCCAGATGGATTGACGGAACTATCTGTGATTTCCAGATTTCAGGAATGATACTATCTGATTTTATGATGATTTTGAAGAAGGAAATGACGAGGGAAGATAATTACTGCACTACAGCATAAAGGCGCCATGAGTTGATGGTACCGGTGTCGCCATTGAAGCGGTCGACAACTTTAAGGGTCCAGTTACCATTTACAGCAGCACCGTTGAAATCTGTAACGTTGAAGGTTCTGATGAGGTTTTCTTCGTATTCTTCAGCGTCGAAGAGAACTACTTCTGTGCCTGCAGGGCTGATTACGGAAACGAGAAGGTCAGCTCTGAAGGTGTGGGTAATGTTTACATCGATCTGAAGGGAGGTGATTTCACCACTGTCAGCAACGTTGATTACGCTTGTTGCGCCGTTTTCATCGTTATCGGGAATGGAGACGGGATTTGAATTAGTGATGTCAACTTCCGTTGCAGTCTGACAAGCTTCGTCTTCTGCGCAGGCTTCGTCGGCACAGTCAATGAAACCATTTCCGTCGTTATCAATGCCGTCATCGCAAACTTCCGGGGGAAGAGTTCCGCCGAGTTTGAATTCAAGGGACCATTTGTTGAGAGTACCAGTATCTGAACCTGCTGTATCACTTACAACCAAAGTCCAGTCTCCGGTGATGGATTTGTTAGCAAAGTTTGCAGGAGCAAAGGTCTTTTTGATGTCATCAGCACTGCCGCCAACTTTTTCCTGAAGAACTTCTTCAGTTCCATCGGGACCTACGAGTTTGATTGTTACGTCACCAGCATAGGTGTGGGTAATATCAACGGTAACGCTTACTGATTCGATGTTACCTTCCTGAGCAACGTTAATTACAGAGGAAACGCCAGTTGTATTATTATCGGGAATTGCAACGCTTGTATTGTTGGAGAATTTCAGGCCGGAAGGATCGCAGGCACTGTCTTCGGCACAGTCGGAATCTTCACAATCAACTTTACCATCGAGGTCGTTGTCTTTGCCGTCGTCACATACTTCGTGAAGATTAACGGTGGGAAGGCCACTGCCATAAACGGAAGCATATTCTTCAACGTATTTGTAGGAAAGCCAGCCGTAACCGCTACCGAAGGGGTTATTGGCGCCGAAGCCGCCAGTGCCCCAGCTGTTTTTAATAAGGAAGAAGCCTTTTTCTTTAATCGGGTTGCCTTCAGCATCCGTCATAACTTTGCCGTTTTCGTCCATGCGTTCAACTTCGAGGTTGTCATCCCAACCGAGAAGAAGGATTGCGTGACCAGCGCGTTTTTTAAGGCTTTCTTCTTTGTCTTTTTCATTGGGATAAAGAATGTAGCCCCCACGATAGTGATCTTTGTTTACCGGAAGCGGTGAAGCGCCGTGATTCCAGCTCTGATAGAAGAAAGTCATACCAGCAACAACGCCGGTTTTGTTTTCATACATGAAAGCTTTGATACTGCGGGCTTTAGCGTTTACATAACGGCCAGCAGGAAGTTTCCATCTTGTGGCGGAGAGTGCGCTTGCGGGAGGTTCACCGTTTGTGTAGCATTTTACCGGGCGATCTTCGCCGGTACATTCTGGATCATTGGTAGTTGACCAGGGACGGCTTTCATAGGGCCAGTCACTCTCTAAAACGATACCATAACGGCTGATTGCCTGAAGATTGTAACTTGCATTGGAACCTTCGGTGTCAAGGAAGCTTTTTACTTCAGCTTTTACTGACCACTGAAGGAACTGTTCGGAGAAGTCTGGATTGGGCATGGAACCTTCTTTAATATAAAGGTGTTCCATGAGTGCAGCTGTTGCAAAAATGGAGCATACGCCGCGGCTGCCCTGACTCTTAATGGGGGACTGATAATCACCGAGATCGAACGTTGGAGGATAAACCGCATCGGTTTTTCCGTCTTCGGGAAGTTCGTCATTGGAGGGGGCTCCAGCCATGAGGGTATCAAGGTCGGATAGTGGATCTTCCCCGGTGGAGTTATTGTTGTTTGAGCTGGAAGAATCACAGCTAACTAAAGCAACACTCAGGGAGAAGATAAAAAGAAATGAGAAAAGGCTTCTAAGTGTCTTCATGCAAAAATCTCCTGTAAAAATAAGTTGAAACATCAGACAGTGAACAGTTATTAGTTTAAAGAAACCGCCAAGTCAAGAAAATTGAAGTACAAGTGAAAGAATTTCTTGAAAATTTTGCAATAGATCACATCAAGAATTCCAAGTTTATTGTCTCAAGTATTTCCATTGAAATCAAAATTTTCCCGATTTATTGAAATTAAGAGTGTATTTTTTATTACATATATAAAGGGATCAGGAAGATCTTGCGGCGGTGCACTTTGGTTGAGTTGTCTATCCGGAAATTCGAAAAAACGATGTTTAAAGGCTTTCAGGTTTTAAAGAAGCGACGATTGATACTACGGCAGCGCTGATGGAGGCGATTTTTTTAAATTTTATCTTTTCCGGTGTATCTGTGACTTTATGGTAATCCTTGTGCAAACCTGTTGAGATAAAAATCGTTGAAAAACCCTTCTTATTAAAGGGAATGCTGTCATATAAAAAGCCTGCTCCAAAACTCTGAATAAATTTGTCACCCACAACCATGGGCTGAAGTCCGTATTTTTTAAACTCCCCGGGCAAGTCCGTTGATAGTTTATCATTAATTCTATTCAGAATCAGTGCAACGCCATCGGGGGAATTCTTTCCAAAGGCGGAACCGAAAAACTCACGTCCTACCATGTCAAGATTTATAAGTAATTTCAGATTCTTCAGAATGCCAGAGTGTTTTTCAACAAAATGGCTGGATCCCATGATTGGTTTTTCCTCAGCACCGAAAAAAACTGCGCAGACTTTGACCTGTGTTGATTTACCTTTTAAAAGGCTCATTATTTCTAAAACCGCCGCAGTACCTGATGCGTTATCATCTGCCCCAGGATAGACGTCCTTACTGATTTTCCCGAGATGATCATAGTGAGCGCCCAAAATGATGATTTCTTTCGATTTACCAGGGAAGCAACCCACAACGTTCTGATCTTTTTTAGTCTTGTGAAACGTAAATTCGTGGATGTATGCACCGTCAAAAGGTTCGGCTCCCAATTTTTTCAGTTCCTTTTCGAGATATGCGGCTGCTTTTTTAGAATCTTCTGTCCCCGCTTGACGACCATTCAAAGTCACCAGAAACTCAATCGATTTTTTTATCCTTAAAGTTGATTGAGAAATGGAAGTTTCACTCCTTTCCGATGCTTTTTTATTGCTGTCGCCGGCAGTTCCTCTTTTACAACAGGAAAAAAGAGTAATCGTTAAAAGAATAAAAATTCGAAATAATTTCAGGTTTAAAATAATAATTTTCATAGTGTACACAATGCCAGAGAAAAAACTGTTTTTCAACTAATAGTCATGTGTTATAAATTTTATCTGTTCAGGGAGCTTTAAATGAGATATCTAATAATTATGACCTTTTTCTCTGGTTCCATCTTTTCCGCCTGCAATGCGGATATGGATAAATGTTTTAATAATGGGGACATGGATTTCTGCAGAAAGTTGTGCAAAAAAGATAATGCCGATGCCTGTTTCAAGGTCTGTTTCGCTGAAGGTGATACTTTCGCATGTGGAACTGGATGTAAAAAAGGAAACAAATCCTGCTGCATTAAATTTAAAGAGCTTCTCACCGCTCAAAGCAACAAAAAGAAGGCTGATGATCCTGTCTCCGGGGATACAAAGAAAGCAAAACCAGTTGTCAAAAAAGACCATTCCGGGCAACTAGCTATGATGGAAAATGAATGCATGAAGGGAAATACCCAGTACTGTATAATGGTTGGGGAAACTTACGCTGAGGGAAAAGTAATCCCTAAAAACGCCGTTAAAGCTAATGAATTTTTCAGAATTGCCTGTGAAAAGAAAGTTTATTCCGGCTGCATGGCGATTGGAATATCTCTAATTGAAGGTTCCGGAACTGAAAGAAATCCCGAAGAAGGCCTTGTCCTTCTGGATAAAGCGTGTCGAAATGATCTTTACGCGGCCTGCGGTGCCCTTGGTAATTATTTTTTATCAGGGTTAAAATTGAAACAGGACACAACAAAGGCCATGACATTCCTGAAAAAAGCCTGCGAAGGAAACTTTTTTGAATCGTGCCTCCCCCTTGCACGATATTCTTATGGAAAAATGAAAAATCAAAAACTCGAGGGTCGGCAGATAGCTCTCTGGATCCAGAATGCCTGCACGGGAAACATAGCTGAAGGCTGCTATGCTCTGGCTCAGGCTTATGAAAGAGGACTTTTAGTAAAGCGGAAACCTTCTCAGGCACATTTCTTCTACACAAGAGCTTGTGAACTGGGATTCAGCAAAGCATGCGATGAAAAAGCCGGATTCCGACGGGATGGCTTTTTCGGGCAGATTTCCAAAATCGGTGTAACAACATCAGTTAAAGCTTGCGACGACGGAGAATCCGCCGCTTGTTTCGCCCTGGGAGACTCTTACGCAAGAGGCATCTGGATTAAAAAAGATGAAAAACAGGCTAAAAAGTATTTAAAACTTGCCTGTGAAAACGGTGAAGATCAAGGCTGCAAAACTTTGAAAGATTACAAGCAGATATACAACCCGAAAGCAAAAACCGCCTTCGTTCTCGAAGCAAAAAAGAAGTAAACTGTTCAATTTGTTTTTAATAGATCCCGGGCAGTTTGTTTATTAGTTTATAAAGTATATGCTGAGGATATTATGAAGTTTTATCATTTTTCGTTTTCCATTATTTTTGCTCTGGTAACAATATCCTCATGCAAAAAAAACAAGTGCGAAAAGTTTTACGATCGCATGACGCGATGTCATAAAAAAGGGTATATTGATATCCCCAAGAAGCAGTTTTTAGTGGAATGTGAAGAAGTTAAGGAAGATCCCGTACTCAGTGATAAAATTGAATGTTCGGTAAATACAACCTGTTCTTCATGGCGAAAATGCGTACAGGAAAAAACAATAAAAAGGAAAAATTTCAATCAACTTAAGAAACTTAACAAACTCCACACCCAAAAACAGTATTTTGATGTTGTGAAGTTCTGCGACTCTGAAGGAAATGATGATTTTCGCAAAAGGTGTAAAGAAATTCTTCCTGGAGTGTGCACCGATCTTTTTGAACTCGCCAAAGCTGCAAAAAAAGCGGGGAATAAAGATCTCAATGCATGCACTCGCCTGAGTCAGTGTTCTAAATTGACTGGAAACGACAAACTGAACGCAGAAATGGACAAAGTTTGTAAATAGTTCGTGTCCGGAAATTCAATTTTTATCAAATTTGAAAAATTTGTTTACACTTAAAAAGTTCTGTTGTAGAAATTTCTGTCGTAGTTTAATGATAATTTAATCACAGGGTCTTTTTGCAGACTCTCAACGAAAGGAAAAAAATGAAAACTCTCAATTTTTTAGTAGCAGCAGCCTTAATCAGTACCTTCGCCTTCGCCGCATGTTCAAAAGACGATTGCGAAATTATGTATGACAAGATGAGCAAATGCGGTGACAAGAAAGACAAAGAATTCAGCAAAAAACTTTTTATGGCTCTTTGCAAAGAAATGAAGGGCAAAGAAGGTTTCAAAGACGAAATGACCTGTGCCAAGAAAAGTTCATGTGATGATTACAAAAAATGCTTAAAAGAAAAATCCGATGCCAAATGGGCAAAGAAAGACATTGAACGCATTGAAAAGAAATTAAATGAAAAGAAATTTTCTGACGCACTTTCCACATGCAAATACAGTGGAAAAAATAACAAACTTGTTGCTGCAAAATGCAAAGAAGTTGCTCCTAAAGCATGCGAAGCCGTTGTAGAACAGGCTAAAAAGAGCAAAGCTGGCGGTAAAAAAGATTATTCCGCATGTTTCGCAATTAAAGATTGCAAAGACATCACCGGCAGCGACAAATATTCCAAAGATTCCGAAGAAGCCTGTAAATAATCCTTCCAAATATAACGCCCCGCTTCGTTTTTCTAGACTGCTTCCGGAATAATACGATTGTGACTCGTTTAAAAAAAATGCTTCAGGACAGAGCCCCTGAATGTCCTGTTTCCTGCTACTGATTTACTGGTTACCTGAAATATTTTAACAGGGACTCAGGTAGTCAGGCAAACAGGGTCAGGTCATAAACATCCAATATCAATGTAAAATTACAAAGGCAGGAAGAATAAATTCACTGTTCTACTCTCGATCCTTTTATTCCGAAAGGTCTAAGTGAGCGATATCCTGACCGCTTTATGCATGAAAATGACAACAGTGAAATGTAATGAGCGACAAGCAGTGGGCATCGCTGTAGTAATACGATAGTGACTCGTTTTAAAGAAATGCTTCAGGACAGAGCGTTCCTGCTACTGATTTCCTGAATACCTGATTTTTTTAACAGGAAAATAGAAAGTCAGGAAACAGGAAACAGGATCAGGATCAGGGTGTAACCATTCAATATCAATTCATAATTTAAAAGAACGTAATTTTTAATTCAATTTCACAATTTCGATCTTATTACTCCGAAAGCCGTCTAACGTGGGCACCGCTGTATTTGTAGGTTTTTCACAGGGGATTTGGACGATTAAAAAATGTCAGTTGCAACCGGGGAAGGAAGTCACAAACTTGATTTTATAGTCTGGAAAAGATGTGACTTTTTGAACTTTATAATCCGGGAAAGAATTTACGATTTTCCACAGGCCCGGTTTATCCGGGAAAGAATTTACGATTTTTACTTTGATATCCGGAAAGGAATCCACAACTTTTACTTTTACATCGGGAAATGATGTAACATATTGAATTTTACCATAAAGTCTACATTTGGATGGTTTTCCTTTTGCAAATGCTTCCTGGCAGGCTTTCAGTTCAATACCGAACTTCTCCTTTTTGGTAAGCCCCTTCACTTTTACACTGACTGGTAAAGCAAACATGAATACAACAGCTCCAACAAACAGCACAGCTTTTTTCATTTTTTACTCCTTTTTTTAATGTCCTGAGATAAATTTCTTCGCTAACCGAATTACAGGACATGAACCCTTTTCCGGGCTTTACAGGAAATTAGTATGTAAACAGGAGGGAATCAATAATTATTTTTTTACGGCTGTTGGTTTTGGCGCCAGCTCTTTGGGGTCGAAGCCTTTTTCAATGAGCCCCTGATTGAACTTATCAAATTTCTTCAATATATTTTCAGTTGCTTTTTTATTGTCTTCACTAAGGGCGTTTTTACGGAATTGAAGCCACAATTTTCCAAATCCCGAGAAATGTTTGAGTTCTATCATGTTGTCCAGAATATTCCTCAGGATATCTCCTTTTTCAATCCCATGCTCGGTATCCTTAAGAATTTCAGTGAATAGCTGCATAGCCTGATGTCTTCCATCCAACTTAATAAGCTTTTTAGCAGTTTCGTAGTTTGTGGCACTCATTGATGACGAATTACGGAACACACTCATTGCTGAATCCGCTTTTTCTTTGTCACCGGCAAGGACGTAATAATAAGTAATATCCCTGACAATACGGCGATTTTCTCCACCTTCGTCTATATACGCTTCAACTTCGCGCGGATTAATCTTATTACGACGGAATGAACTTCTGAGAATTGTCTCAAGCATAAATATATTCCGTTTTGAAAGAAAAGCCGGATCTTTACGAATCAGGTCAACTGCACTGTCTATGAGACCATTCAATAAAGGAAGACCATCGAGAAGTCTCGTAAGCTCTACAAAATCACCATCTTTCATGGTTTGAGCGTTTAAAACTGGTTCCCTGAAAATCCATGAGGACAAATTATTGAGTAGCCAACTGGTATAAAATCCTGGATTTGCATTTCCCACAAGACGCAGATAAATTAAAAACGCGTCAAAACGGTTTCCTGAAAGAACATTGTACGATGCAAGGTGTCGAAGATCCGCATCAGAAGGAGCTTTTATCTTGCTTAGCTCCATCGCAGTCCGATGATGGTCAAGGATCTTTTTATATACTGATGCCCTCAAACGGTGGGCATCTTCTCCGAGGAATTTTTCCCATCGCACGATATTTTTAAATGCCAGCTCCATTTTCGGTTTTATTGTATCAGCATCCTGACTGTAAATATCTATATCATTGATAAGATAGTCAATATATTCCCGGTAGGAATCCTTCGTCATGCTGCTTTGGACAATTACTTCAGGGCTTAAATAGTACGGTACATTTTTCTTATCCAGCCACTCCAGCACATCAAACATCTGATTGTGACCTACCCAGGGCAAAACTGTTTCAATGATCGGATGGTGATCACTGTTTACTTTGGAGCCCGCCGCAAGTTTTTTTGCCATGGCAAAATTGAATCGATACATTTTAAGTATGCGGTTTACTGAACTGCCGTAGTTTTTCGTCACCGTTTTCATGAACGGTTCTTTATAATGCTTTGAAATAACTGCAGGATCCACAGGAAGCTTCCCATTGGCGCCAATAAGAAACACTGAGTTTGGATCCACTTGAAATATATGACCATCTTCAAAAGCAATGGTAAATGCAGCAAGAAGGCTTCGGAAGCCCGTTTCATTCATGCGGAACAGGTTTACCCACTGACAGAAAATACCCCCGGGTTTTAGATTTTTCTTTACTATACGAAAATGCTCAACGGTATAAAGGTTTGAAGCCCCCGTAAGCCAGGGATGAGATGGCTGGCTTATTATCAAGTCGTAAGTGTGTGGATTAGCAATGGCATGGCGTGTCAAAGCATTTCGACCATCATCCAGACGCATCTTGACATGTTTACGATCCGCAGGATGAGTTCTTTTGCCAAACATAAGCCTACTTGCTTTCACGACTTCCGGTTCCAGTTCCGCCACTTCAACAGTTTTCAGTTCAAGTTGACTTAGAACATCTGCGGTTCCTCCGCCCCCAAGTCCAATAAGCATGGCCTTTTCCGGTTTGGGATGAAGGAGGTACGGCAGCGCCGCAAGGTAAAGAATTTCTTCTGCATAATAAGGCTGTGTAACCGCATGATAACTTTCATTTAAACCATTATTTTTAAGACGGAATCCTCCGTCTTTATGCTTATGTACAGTAACAACAGTAACAGCGCCTTCTGCTTCGAAGACCAGGTTTTTACGGTCTTCTGAGTCACCATAAAGTGTTTTAACGCTGCTGCCTATGGAATGCTGATAATCCTCAATGCTATAACGCGAATTAACCAGACGGATAACTTTTACATCAGGATTGAGAATAATAACCCCAAGAACCATTACAGCAATTGAAGCAAACAGTTTGATTTTCGTGTTTGAAGCTTTTTCCGGGTTTGCACCACCAGCGAAAAAGATTGCAGCAAAAGCAAGCAGAATGGATAAGAACACCATTATCATGAGAAGAAGATTAATGTTTTTCAGCCATGGAATTAGAACCATGCCAATCATGGCAGAACCTAAAATACACCCGGCAGTATTCAAACTGTAAACATTACCAACGGCACTTGATAATCTGCCCCTGATGGACGCAAGACGCACAAGGACGGGAAATGATGCACCATAGAAAAACGTCGGAACGAGAATAACAAAAAAGACCAGAACTACTTTGAGAAAGAAAACATCTCCGGGAGCTTTGGGTGCGCCACTGATATAGCCAGAAACAATAAATGGAATTAAAGGAATAATCAGAATTGTCAGAACCGAACCGACAGCAGCTCCTATCTGTAACTTGACGAACAGTCCCCAGGGGTCTTTGCATCGGTCAAGATAATAACTTATCCAGAAGGACCCCAGAGCAATTCCAAGCAGGAAAGCTCCTAAAAGAGCACTGAAACCATAAATGGTTCCGTCTAAAATAATTCCCAATAACCTGAACCACAAAACTTCGTTGGATAGAGAAATAAAACCCGAAAAAAATGCAATGGCCAGCGCTATGTAAGCTCCGTATTTCAGGGCCATGGGTGTCATAAATGGAGCTTCGTCAACAGGAACACCATTTTCCTCTTTTGCCGTCGCAGCCTGAGGTACCGGTTTCCATTTCCATTGAATCAATGCGGAAAAGATAAAGACAAAAATACCAATGCTCGCAGCAACATACACACCTTTATCAAGTCCGAATTTGGGGATAATCGAAAAGCCAGCCAGAAGAGTTCCGCCCACTGCACCAAGTGTATTTATAAAGTAGATTACAGAAAAACCCTTGCCGGCGGAAGATTTGGGAACGACTCCATGAACAATTATTGGAAGCGTTGCCCCCATCGCCACCGTAGGAATAAGCATAATTGCCATTCCGGTTGCAAACTTCAGAGATGTCAAAAGGAGTGGAGACGGATCCGGGCCCGTTATGCTGTAAATCACATCCAACCGGTAAAGCATTGGAGTAAAAATAATACCGAATACTGCAACAATTCCCTCAAGAAAACCATATACAAGAATCGGCTGTTTCAACTTAGGTGCTATTTTGCCACCCAGTGCTCCACCAATGGCAAATCCGCCCATAAAAGTTGCCAGTACCGTTGCGGCGGCCATCTCCGTTGAACCGAAAGAGTAATGCAGAATTCTTGTCCAGATCACCTGATATATTAGGCTGTCCGAACCAGAAAAAAGCAATAATATCAAAATAATGAACATCAATGTTTTGTCGTGCTTGGTATCAGTCATGGCAAGGAATATATTGATTTTGAACCCTCTTGACCAGAAATAAATTAAAAAAATAGATGCCCAACAGGCAAAAACAAGGTATAATAATGTCAGCTTGGTTATTATACGATATCACTATTCCCGGAGGTACTCATGCGGAAACTTCATTATTATCTTCCATTTATCCTACTTTTTGCTTTCTCAGGGCCCTTCAGTTGTTCCGGTGGAGGCTGCTCTGAAATCGAACCTCTGGATAGTCCCCTTCCCCCATCACAGGTCATTGAAAACGGTGTGCAGATCCGCATAACGCAATCAGGATTTGATACAATTAAAACAATTCTTCCGCAGTTTGTGGAAGGTGAACTTGGGCACATACCATTTATTCCAGGATTCTGGGTTGGAGATTCCGGTCACAGTTACGGTATTGATTTCTGCCCCCTCGGATGCGGTATCGACATCTCGAACGTCGATCTCAATTTCACATTGAAAGACAATACGGACGATTCAAATAATATTACCCAGTGCAAAGACGGGATTATGTCCCAGTCCGATTGTGACGAAGTATGGGCTGATGTTGACACAAACATCTATCTTGGATTTGACATTGACGTCTATTTTGCCGGTTCTAACATTACCGACAACTGTGAAATTGATATCGGTTTCCAGAATGACCCCTTCGAAGGCACCATTGCTCTCGGCCTGCGCACACGCCCGGAAGACGGCTACCTTCGCATGGATATTAACTCAGTTACCCGACTGGATCTCGGCGGACTCAGTGCATCTTTAGAAGACTGTATCCCCTTTGTTGATGATTTCCTCAATGCACTCATCCTTGATAATATTGGACAATACATTGAATTGGTTCAGGCTTTCGTTGGCGATGCCATCGTTGACTGGGTTGCCAATAACATAGTAATTCCTCTTCTTCAGCCCACCATTGACAAACTCATTCCCGATGTGGGACTTGAAGGCAAAATTGACGTGGGCAAATTCCTCGCCGATGCAGGTTTCACAGGAGTAAAGGGAAACCTGGAAATGAAAATGATTTCCGGTGGATACGTAGACATCAAAAACGGCGGCATCACCGCTGGTATTATCACCGGTTTCAACTCCGATTCAGATCCTGACACCCGTGGTGAGACCCTTGATTCTTACGGTGTAGCTGAGCATAGTCAGGGCTCAAGATGCATTCCCCCCATTGCAACGCACAGCCTTTCTAATGCAGGGCTTACCACCGTCAGCGGTGTTGCTGGCGCTTCAATGGATCGTCAAAAAACCTTTACAAAACCAATTATTACTGAATACAATGGTCAGTTCGATCAAGCCTATCTCAAGTTTGAAAACGGCGATATGGCTGACATCAGTATCGCTATCACCAAAGATATGCTCAATCTGGCGGGTTTCCACTTCGTAAACTCCGGAGCACTCTGTATTTCCCTTGGCACTGAGCAGAACGAACTCGTTAAAGTCGGTACATTCAGCGTTCTTATTCCTTCGATGGCTGAAATTATCGATCGAAAAGCGGGTGATGCACCATTAATTCTTGAAATCAGGCCCCAGACGGCGATTCAGTTTGACATCGGAATGGGCGGCGATTCAGCCAACTCTCTCATCGATGTTTATCTTCAGGATTTTCAGATTGACCTTTATCCTTTTGTAAACGGTCGCTACGCCCGGGCCCTAACTCTTGCCCTTGACATGCACCTTCAGATGGACCTTGAAGAAGGAGTCGATGAAGAAGGCAACGTTACGGTTATGCCCGTTCTGAGACCTGTTGACGAAAATCTCATAACCGCAAGAATTTTGAACAGCGAGCTCATTCGTGAAAACCCCGAAGATATTGAAGCTATCTTCCCGTCAATTCTCTCAATGATTATGCCGATGCTCACGGGTGCACTCCAGCCTATTCCAATGCCGAACTACGAAATTACCAAGTTGAACTCCAACGGTCAGTATCTCACCTGGAAGATAGTACAACTTGACAATCTTGAATTCAAAGCAACAACAGCTCAGGATGCACTCCTCATCAATGCCAAGGTTATTTCCAAGAATCCGGGAACAAAGAAACTCGACATGTATCCCCATCAATTCAATGCTGCTGTTACCGGAGTTAAGAACTACTCTCCCGAGAGACTCCGCAACACACTCAAGGGTCTTGACGATGCTTGGCCGAAGGTAACCATTTCTATTGAAGGTCAGGATGGAGAATACCAGTACAGGCTGAACAACGGCACCTGGTCCCATTTCCATAATGCAAACGAGCTCGAAATTACTGACTATGCACTGTTCCTTCAGGGAAAACACCGCATTGACATACGCGGACGCAAAATTGGTTCTCCCAGATCCTTAAATCTCAATCACATTGAGCTTGAGTTCATAATGGACTCCGTTGCACCAACAGTTTATGCCGAAACTGAAGGCTCTGAAATAACCCTCGTGGGAAATGACTTTGTTACTCCACGGGAAAACCTCAAATACAGCATTCTTGAGGGTGAAAAATGGTCTGATTGGTCTACGTTCAATGTTATCACTTCGAACTATGCTGATAAATGGTCCACTGCGGGAATTCTTAAAGTCCGGGTAATGGACGAAACTGGCAACGTAGGTACTTATGATATTACTGTATTGCGTAACACTCCCAAACTGGAGGAAAACTGGTATGGCTTCGGATGTTCTTCATCAGGCAAAAACCAATCATCGTCCATTCCAATGTTCCTTATCGGTCTTGCTTTCTTCGCAGCGTTTAAAATGCGCAGGCGCTTTCTGATTCCAGCAATTGCTCTCGTTGCTGTGATGGCTTTCGCTTCGGGCTGCGCTGATAACAAAAAATCTGACAATAACAACACAAACCCCTCTTGCCAGATTGACGACGACTGTGCCGGCGTTTCCTGCCCGGACGACGAAATAGCTCTCTGTATCGGGGGTTTTTGTGATTGTGTTGATGACATTCCCTGGGGAATTCCCGGTCCACACTCAAGCATCACTGTCATCGGTTCTTACGCCTGGGTCAGCGGATATAACATGACTTATGGGGATCTCATGCTTTCGCAAGTTCTGGTTTCAGACAGCGAACCCACCATGATTCGTCCTCAGGACTGGTTTTTCGTTGATGGCGTTCCCGCGGGCCCCGTTGCTCTTCCCCAAAGTGACGTAAGATGGGGAATTTCCGCTCCGGGACAGGATGTAGGCGAATACACGTCCATTGGTAAATTATCAATCAATCAGCCAATTGTTGCTCACCGTAACACAACCACTGGCTCCCTGAGGATAACATACTCAACGGATGGTACTAACTTCGTTTCCTACGATCTTGATGATGGTGGTGATCCCACCGGTACCGATTTCGGATCTGCCGGATTCTTCAATCATCTTTCCATCCGGGACAGTGATTCTGCTCCCGGTATTGTCTACATGGTAAACAATATTCCCAACGCCGCTGGCACCGGACTCACAAGTGAAATCCGCTTTGCACAGGCGAATGTACCCCTTCCCATGAGCCCCACTGATTGGTCTTTCTACACCGTTGAAAGTGTTGACTATCCCTTCCCGGACATGAATGCTGTTATTGACGACTGGCCGCAGGGAACCGGACTTTTCGTTCAGCATTCCCGCTTTGAAGACGGTAGAGTCAGCATTTCATGGTATGACCAGTATGAAGGAGCTCTTAAATTCAGTTATCAGGAAGTTGTTGGTGGTGATTTCACGGATCCAATGATCATTGCCGAAGGCTCTGAGACATCTCTTCCCCGTGGTCTTTTTGCCACTCATTCAATAAATGGACAGAATCAGGAAACAGTACATTTCCTGTATCAGGATTCCATGCAGAAGACTCTGTGGTTCTCCACTCTCAATCTTTCCACTCTGGAAATTGAGGAAGTTCTCATGGATGACGGTTTCCGCGTCGATGATGGCCCAAATCAGGAAGGCCTTCCCATGCCCGTTCAACATTATTTCGGAGCGGATTGTGCCATTGAAACTGCCGGCCCCAAAATATGGACCCTGTGGCAGGATTCCACCACACAGGAGCTTTTCATTGCTGAATACGATGCCTCCGCTGCAGATCCTGCCTGGGCAGTTTCGGTCCTTCGAGGGGGAGAAGAACCCTATCAAGGTTCTTTCGGATTCTACATTGATACTGAAATCCGCGGAGAAAGGCTTTATATCTCCAATTATGCTGTAAATCTTCATGCACAGCCCGACATCCTTGGAAACCCTGCCCTGCGCTATTTCGTTGAAATCTACTCCATCTACACAGGCATAGTCGGCAAATAATTACTGTCCTGCCTATCCGGTTAAAATTTTTCTACTGCTCGGCACTGCCGTATTAGCCCGCTTCCTTTGTAATACGATTGTGACTCAGTTTAAAGAAATGCTACAGGAAAGAGCCCCTCTAAAGCATTCCGCTGCGCGAAATTGCCTACCTGTTTTCACCTTGCATTTTTGCAAAGCAAAAATAGCCTCCCTGTTCCTGCTACTGATTTCCTGATTCCCTGAAATTTTAAACAGGGACACAGGTAGTCAGGCAAACAGGATCAGGTTCAGGGCGTAACCATCTAATATCAATGCATAATTACAAATAATTGAAGCAAATATTCACTTTTTAGATTTCGATCCTTTTACTCAGGAAGCGGCTCTATTAACAACAATGTCCATATAGGGGGTAAAAAAAAACGGACCGAAGTCCGTTTTGGGGAGAGCAATGGGGATCGAACCCACGACGCCCAGGACCACAACCTGGTACTCTACCAACTGAGCTATGCTCTCCATTCACTGCGACTCATGGCCTCAGCGAAGCAAGCATTTAGCACAACTAACACATGAATGCAAGTGTTTTTTATCTGTTATATTTGTTTTGAATCATTCCCCAGACGTGGTAATAAGTAAGTTATGAGAGTAATTATTTTTATCCTTATTTCAATTTATTCGTCACAAATAAATGCACAGGAAAAACCAGCAAAGCAGGAAAGTACTGTAAAACCCGTAACTCCTTTGAAAGAACTACTTGTTTACACGCCGAAATGGAAAAATGTAGACAAGGTGCCTTTGTTTGTCCAGAACCGTATAGAGAAAAAACTTCTGGAAAAAGACACCAAACTCGGATGGAACATGAAACAGGAAGGATCTCTTCAACTGTCTCTCCGTTCACACTTTTCCAAAACTGAGAACACTTATTTGTTCACACTGTGGATAAGTCGTCTCACTGGCGAGACTCTAGTTGAAGTAAAAGGCAAGTGCGAGATCTGCACAATTGCAGAAGCAGAAGACAGTGTCAGCGAACATCGGTCTATTCTTCTTGCTAAACTGGAAATAATTTACAGCAAAGAAATTGAAAAATTAAAGAAAGAAGCAGCGGATAAGCAGAAGGCACTAAACGAACAGAAAATTAAAGAACTTGAGAAGAAAAAAGCTGAACTCAAGAAAAAGCTTCTTGCTATGGGCCCTGTTGTTGTAAATCGGCCTGGAAAGCCACAGCTTCTCAAACTCCCCGGATGGGATCATCCCAAACCACCGGAAAGATTATGGTTCTGGTCTTCATCAGTTTTGTCATTGGCCGCTGTAACTACAGGAATCGTTCTGCTGGCCCTCGATAACGGTGCCAGTTGTGATGCAAAATATACTCAGCATTGCCCCGAAAGGTACGCAACAGGTGGCGCCGGAGCCGGGTTCCTGATTTCCGGTGCAGTATTCGGAACAGCAGCAACATGGCTGTATCTGCGCATGAAAAAAAGGGGAGAAAGCATTTTTACACCGACGGTGTCAAAAGACAGTGCCGGAATAAACTTTGGTCTGAGGTTCTAATTACCCATGAAATATTTATCCCGCATAACTATTACTTCTTCCTTGCTTGTGTTTTTCAGTTTAAATGCCTGCACAGAGCCAAATCCTGATTACGACCCGGATTATGCACCTCCCTGTAAGAGTGGCGCCCTGAGTTGCAGTGAGGATTCAACAAATATTACCGTGTGCATCAAAGACGCAGTTTCCGGAGAAATGATCTGGACAGAAGATAAAACTTGCTGGTCGGGCACTGGGTGTCTTGATGGCTACTGTGCCCCCATTCCTGAAACTCCCGAATGTACAGTTCAAGCTGATTGTGAAGAGGGTCTTGTGTGCACAGCTCTAGCAGATGCGGATAATTCCCTGTCTAACTGGTGCATTTCTCCTCCCATTGAGAACGGCCGCCTTGGCGGATACGCATGTGCCAGCCATGATCAGTGTTTAAGCGGCTGGTGTTTTCGGAATGTCTGCTACACCCCCTGCGTAACAAGCGATGATTGCCCTCTTGAAGATGAATGTGACACCCTCAAAGTAACAATTGATAACGTGCAGGATAATATCAATGGTTGTGTATTGCCCTGAAACTGTATATCATTTGGTCGACACAAAATGTGTTGCTGGTGATGTATGAATTTTTTCAGTCCTGCGGCAAGAGCAAATGCGTTAAAACCTGAAATAAAACAACTAGTCTGGGAACCTTGGAAACAATTCTGGGAAGACGAAGGCACCCGTGAACGACACATAAATTCCCTTGTAAGAGCGTGTTCAAACCTCCTGAATTTTGTGTGGCGTCACTGGGGAAACCAGGAAAATATATTTGAAGATATAGAAAAAGCACTTCTATTTGCAATTCTGGCCCACTCCGGGCAAAGCCCCCGCAAGACCGGTGAACCCTATGTTACTCACCCGATTAATGTTGCCACTGCCTGCGCAGAGCATGGCATCGACCGGGATGGTATCATTGCAGCTCTATTGCATGATGTGATAGAAGACACTGAATATACTGAAGATATTATTGTTAACGACTTCGGCAAAGATGTGGCAGAAATCGTCAATGGACTCAGCAAAGTTAAGAGCGACAATAAAGATTTTATCGACCGTGACAAAGTTGCAACATTTTTCAAGATCATGGGTGCATCAAGTGAGGACAATCTTCTCAGGACGGTTTTAATCAAACTCCTCGATCGCCTCGACAATATGAAAACCGTCGAGGTTTTCCGCGAAGAAAAGCAGCAGCGTTATGCCAGAGAGACAATATATATATACTCCTCCCTGGCGAACATACTTGGAATGCGGGAAATCGCAACGGAGCTTACAACCAAGAGTATGAAACCGTTTTTCTCTTCGGAGTATCAGCGTCTTTCCTTAAGAAGTACCGAGCGGCAGAACAACTATATCGCCGATCGAAATCATGTTCAAGAACTGCTGAAATCCGCCATTAACGAGAAAGTAAATGTGAAATTTCACCCATTGTATCCCACAATGGCGGACTTCCTCGATCATTCCACCAAAACCATTAAATTTTCTGGGCTTCCATTGAAACTGAGGGTAAGAGTTCCTTCAATTCCAGACATGTATACCGTCCTCGGCCTGATTCACGGAGCGGCTACCAGCCCCGATCGCAATATGGAAGGCAAACTTCACATTATTCCCGACAGTTGGAAGGATTATGTTGTAAGTCCGCTTGCTAATGGTTATAAAGCCCTCAACACCCAAATTTTCTTTAATAATAATGCATGGCAGCTTGAAATTGTTTCCATGGAAACCGAGGGAGTCATTGACTGGGGTATATTAAGTGATTTTAAAAACGCTGAACTCCGGCAGTTCTATTCCCGCTCTTTAAATGCATTTATTAATAATATCATTGAAATATCCGACATGCACTACAATGAACTCCAGCAGGAAGCCATTAATGCCGTAACGGATATTCAAGTGCGGCTTTACAACAACCGTTTCCTTAGAATACCAAAGGATTCAACAGTTCTCGACCTGGCCTACATTCTTGATGGAGACCTTGGCTTATACTGCTCCGGAGCTTCCGTCAACGGCCGCGAAGTGACCAGACTTCAAATACTGAGACACGGAGATCACGTGGAAATTATCACGGGCTCCGAGCCAGTCATAAGCGAGAGTTTTCTGCACATAATGAAAAGCCGCATAGCCATTGAAAACTATCGCAAAACCGTGCGAACCTACTACACGGGAAAAGCGTATGAACTAGGAAAAGCTGTCTGTAAAAGATTCCTGGAATTCAACCAGATGCAGGATGTAATAATTTTTGATGAATCTGACGAAACATCACTGCTTTCCGTTGATGAAATAATTGATGTGGGTCTTGGAAAATGTACAGTGTCAGAAATTTTTGAATCCCATGGGATCCACATACCGGTGCAGGGAATTTTCAGAAAAACCTGGAGAAAGATCCCACGCAAGATAGACAGTTTCTTTGATTTGATGTATCAGTATCCGGACTGCTGCAACATTGTTCCTTTGGTTGATGAAAATGTTGTTATGCAGCATCTGAGAGTTGAGAGTGATTTCAATCAGTTGGGTTTAATCCAACTCCATCTGGCAAGCTGTCCGGCGCTGTCTGAGGAAATTCCTCAGATCCCAATCGAATGGGACGTCAAATTCCCTTCGCGACTGACAATGCAAATTTTTGTCACGGATTCCGTTGGCCTTGTAGGCAGGATTACCAGCCTCATTGGAAAAAGCCATCTGAACATTATTGCCCTGAAAGCAGACAGCACACCCGTTGTTAATGAACTGCTTGAAATTCTTATCACCCTCAAACTCCGCACCGACGAAAATGAAGATATTGACCGGAAGAGGTTTGTCTCCTGCATCCGGCTTTTAAGAAAAGTCAAAGAAGTCAGAAAGATTTCTTTTGTCAGGGAGTAAGAAATGCCTGTTATAATTAATGATGTTCTGTCGGGAAAAAAAGTCGAATTCCTTCCTCGAGATCCGGGAAAAGCCGGTATTTACGTTTGTGGTGTCACCGTTTATGATCGCTGTCATATAGGCCATCTTCGAAGCAGTCTGTCCTTTGACGCTATTGTAAGGCATCTTGAATATCGTGGTTACAAAGTTACTTATGTGCGCAACTTCACAGATATCGATGACAAAATTCTCGGACGCAGTGCAGAAATTGAAGAAGGACCAACTGGTTCATGGCGGAAATCCGAAAGATACAATACTTTCACAGACTCTGATTGGGTTCTCAGAGATTCAGATGATGAAAATATTCGGAAAATTAATGCTCAGTCCGGGAGACCTCTTGCACTTGACGTTTCCGACTATTTTATAACTCAGTTTCACAATGACTATAGCCCCTTTGACATGCGTGAGCCTGATGAAGAGCCTCGAGTCAGCGAAAACATGAATGACATCATTGATCTCATTGAGAAAATAATCGATAACGGTTTCGGTTATGAGTCCGGGGGTGATGTTTATTTTGATGTGGAAGCGTACCATTCAAAAACTGGTAATTATGGAGTATTAAGCCGCCGCGATTACAGTCAACTTCGCGAAGGAGCAAGGGTAACCCCTGGTGATCTTAAACGAAACGGTGTTGACTTTGCACTATGGAAAGCAGCCAAGACCGGCGAAGTCAGTTGGGACAGTCCCTGGGGAAAAGGACGTCCCGGGTGGCATATCGAGTGCAGTGCCATGAGCTGCCATTTCCTCGGTCAGACTTTTGATATCCACGGTGGAGGAAAAGACCTCATTTTCCCCCATCACGAAAACGAAATCGCCCAGAGTGAAGCGGGATACGGTCATAAGTTTTCCAAATACTGGCTTCATAACGGTTTTGTTACCGTTGACGGCGTCAAAATGTCAAAATCTCTCGGTAACTTCCTTTCCCTTGATGACGCAAACCGCCTCGCAATGCCGGAAGTATGGCGTTACCTCATTTTAAGTGTTCATTATTCAAGCCCCATCGACTTCTCCATGACAAAAACCAATGAAAACGGTGATGTTCTACGTGGTTCCGTTGATGTAGCTGCTGAGAGAGTTCACTATTTCTATCAAACCATTGAGCGGGCGAATGAAATATTAAAAGATGTTGAAATAATTCCCGATGTACCTCTCGTTAAACCGGATATCGCTGGAAAACTCGTTTCCAAGTTCAATGAAGCCATGGATGACGATTTCAACACAGCTATTGCCATCAGTTATCTCGGAGAAACGGCAAAATCAATTAACGAACTCGTCTCCCTCAGACCCAAGGAAGTACGAAAAATCGGTGAGGAGAGCTATTATTTAACCCTCAGTATTCTCCTTAATGAACTCACAACATGTTCAAAAGTTCTTGGTCTTTTCACTCAAGACCCATCGGAATTTCTTAATAAAATGCGGCATTTTGAGCTTAACAAGCGGGGAATGACAGTTGCCGAAATTGAAGAAGTCATGACTAAGCGGAAGGCCGCAAAAGATGAGAGAAACTTCGAACTGGCAGATAGCCTCCGGGACTCCCTTCTCGAAAAGGGCATCTTTTTTAAAGATATGCCCGGATATATCACCTGGGATGTCCGATTCTGATTCCCGTCTCACAAAATTTCAAATTCTGAAAGCGCTTTTCGGTACAGTTACAGTTCCCGGCCTGATTTTACTTGGCTGGTATTTTCGGTACCCTCTCAGAGAATTGCTACAGGATAATCCATTACTTTTCATCGTTTCAGCTTTTTCAGCTATCTGCCTTTTTTTACCCAGAATTACGATCCTCATATCCGCCGGATTACTATTTCATCCCCTCGTTGGAGCATTGCTCACAGTAATCTCGGACCTCCTTGCTGGAGCATTCCTTTTTTTCCTTGGAAAAACATCTTTTGGTCAGTTAGTACTTCACTTTTCCCGTGGCAGACTCGAAACCATACGAAATGACTGGATGATTGAAAGAGCAGTTCCGCTTTTTGCCATGCTGAGGATTATGCCTCTGGCCCACTATGCTGGAGTCAGCGTACTTGCAGGCAGCGCCAGAGTTCCATTTTTCAAGTACATTCTCGGCACGTTTTTCGGTCTTATTCCAACGGCCCTGATATATCCCTTTGCCGCCCGTGCGGGAATTTCCGGTAACAAATACCTCATTGCCATTGCCGGAACTGTTCTTATTATATTCATCGGCACAAGCCTGTATATAACCCGGCGCCATCCGGGTGGAGAAGCCCGTGAAAAATAATCGCCGTTTTATAACAATTATCAATGCAGTCCATCATAATTTAAAAAATATTTCTACTGTCATTCCCCGGGAAGAACTGACCGTTGTATGCGGTCCTTCAGGTAGTGGGAAATCGACCCTGGCCTTTGACATCATTTATGCCGAAGGTCAACGCCGTTATGTGGAATCCCTCAGTGCCTATGCCAGACAGTTTCTGCCTCAACTGGACAAGCCTAAAGTTGAGAAAATCGAAGGATTATCCCCGGCAATAAGCATTGAACAGCATTCCATGAGTCGTAATCCGCGTTCAACTGTGGCAACTGTAACCGAAATCTATGACTTTCTCCGGGTCTTCTGGGCACGAATCGGCACTCCACACTGCCCCGTATGTGGAAAACCAGTTTCTGCTCTTACACAAAAACAGATTCAGGACGAAATCCTTCGTCAGTTTGAAGGACAAAGCATCATAATTCTCGCCCCAATCATCCGCAATCAAAAGGGATTGCACAAAGATGTACTGTCAGATCTGATGGTTCGCGGCTACTCCCGGGTCCGAGTGGATGGTCTTATTCAAAGAACGGAGGAAGTCCATCCCCTTGCAAAAACATACAAACACAACATTGAAGCTGTAATAGATCGTCTCACGGCTCAGGAAACTAACCGCAGTCGTCTTGCCCAGAGCATAGAACAGGCTGTAGCAGCAGGTTCGGGTACTCTTTTTGTTCTTGAAGGAGAAGAGAATATTTACAGTTTTTCCGTTCATGGTGGTTGTCAGGAACATAATTTTAATATTGATCGCATTACTCCGGCACTTTTTTCCTTTAATACTCCTACGGGGTTTTGCCCCGATTGCTGGGGGCTTGGATCTGTCATGTATTACGATCCAGATCTCATCGCACCAAATCGAAAAAAATCCATAAACTCAGGTGCCATTGAGTTTCCAGACCCCGCCGTAAAAAATGCACTCATGCCTAAGATTAAGGAAGTTGGAGCCCGATACGGTTTCAATGCGGATACGCCTCTGGAAAACATATCCGTAGATGGCTTTAATGCGATTTTTCATGGTGATTCAGCTATAGACTGGCATGGAATTATTGCCATGTTCAAAAGCGGCGAGTCCTTTGGAAAATTCTACTATGAAAAACTTTCAAAGTATCGACGCACCATGAAGTGCAGGACCTGCGAAGGGGCAAGACTGAATCCCCGGGCTTTGAGCGTACTTATCGATGGCAAAAACATACATGATTTCACAACATTAAGCATTGCCGATGCTTTATCGTGGCTTGAAACCACCGAATTTCACGGCGTCGACCTCATGATAGCTGAACCACTCATCATCGAGTTGACCCATCGAATAAGTTTTCTGAGTCGGGTGGGCCTCGATTACATAACCCTTTGCCGGGAGATGTCGACACTGTCGGGAGGTGAAGCCCAGAGAATTCGCCTTGCAAGCCAACTGGGAACTGGCCTTACGGGTGTAACGTATGTGCTGGATGAACCGAGTATCGGCCTTCATCAGAAAGACAACCGCCGACTTCTGGAAACCCTCATGGAGCTTCGAAACCGCGGCAATACTGTAATTGTTGTTGAACATGATGAACAGACCATTCTCAATGCTGATCACGTACTTGAACTCGGCCCCGGAAGCGGAAACCTCGGGGGAGAAATTGTTTTCGAGGGAACCGTTAAAAATCTTCTTAAATCTACAAGCCTCACGGGACGCTATCTACGAGGTGAACTGCAAATTTCCGTCCCTGAAAAACGTCGGGAGCCATGCGGATTCATATCAATCCGGGGAGCATCAACCAACAATTTGAAAAAAATTGATGTGGACTTCCCCAAGGGTTGTCTAGTGTGCGTTACCGGTGTCAGTGGTTCAGGCAAAAGCAGTCTCGTGGTAGATACCCTTTACGGGAATCTTGCCCTTTCCCGGGGAATCATTCCCGATTCCTACGGACAGGTTGACTCAATCACTGGCCTTGAAGGCGTCGAACGCACGGTGATCATCGATCAAACTCCCATCGGCAGAACTCCCCGCTCAAATCCCGCAACATACACGAAAATATTTGATGATATTCGTGATATTTTTGCCCAAATCCCGGAAAGTCGAGTTCGCGGATTCACAAAAAGCCGCTTCAGTTTCAATGTCAAGGGTGGAAGGTGTGATAAATGTGAAGGAGATGGCGAAATTCGGGTTGAAATGATGTTTCTCCCCGATGTCTATATTACCTGTGAAGAATGTTCCGGCGAACGATACAACAGGGAAACTCTCGAAATTCGCTACAAGGGAAAATCAATAAGCGACGTTCTCAAAATGACAGTTCGTCAGGCATCTGAGTTTTTCGATGCATTACCCTCATTGAAACGCAAACTCGGTATGCTCATGGATGTGGGACTTGAATACATTCAACTCGGCCAAAGTGCCACAACCCTATCCGGTGGTGAAGCACAGCGTATAAAAATCAGCCGTGAGCTTGGAAAAACCCGCCTTCCGGGCACTGTCTACATTCTCGATGAACCCACAACAGGGCTCCATATGCATGAAGTGGGAAAACTAATTGAGGTTCTAAACCGCCTTGTGGATAAAGGGGCCACGGTTATAACCATTGAACACAACCTCGACGTGATAAAAGCCAGCGACTTCATTGTTGATCTTGGCCCAGGAGGCGGGATCAACGGAGGAATGATAATTGCTAAAGGAAGTCCCGAAGAAATCTCTCGAAACCCCTCAAGCATCACTGGGGAATTCCTCAACCTGTAATTTTCCTCATCTTTTCATTGCAGTTTATAATTTAAATATGGTAGGAATTACCGGAATAAACTCAGGTTCAATAAGACCGCTTCCTGAGTAAAAAGATCGGGATTTCAAAGTGAGTGGAACATCACGTTCTTTTGTATTAGTTAGTTACTGTCCTGAAATACCCAAAATCAAATTTTTCGCCTTATTTTTGCTCAGGACAGTAACCGCAAGGTGTTGAATTTACTAGTAGTGGCCGGATAGAATTTTTAATAAAATCCTTCGCGAAGCGAATTTCCGGACACGAACTAACTAGTTAATGTCCTGTTATACCAAGTTTTCAAGTTTAGGCCAAATTTCTGCACAGGACATTAAGAATGAAGACCTTGAAATTATTGTAGTGTTCTGAATAGCATGTTTTCGTAAACATGCTCAATTTTGATAAAAATTGAATTTCCGGACACGAACTAATTATGCATTGATGTTGAATGTTTACGAACTGGCTCCTGAATCTGGTTTCCTGACTACCTGAATCCCTGTAAAAAAATCAGGAACGCAGGAAATTAGCAGCAGAAACAGGGAAATCAGGTAGGCAATTTCGCGCAGCGGAATGCTTTAGAGAGGCTCTTTCCTGAAGCATTTTATGCCGTTAACAAAATATATAGAAAGATCACTAGATGACCTTAAAAAACACTGCACCATGGCGCTGGCTTGCGGGTAAATTTCCCGGCCTCGAATTCCGAGATGTCTTTCTAACGATAAGTGCGTCTGTTTTACTTATCCTTTTTCTTTATCAGGGAAAACCATCGGGATTTTTCAAATACATGCCTCAATTGGCTGGTGATCTAATTCCTGCAAAGGCAGGTCTGGCATCCTGGGCCTGGTCTCATTTAATGAGTTTTTTCCTCCTTTTCATAACGCCATTGGTAATTATTACCGCCGTCTTCAAGGAAAAACCATCAGAGTACGGCCTCAACATGAAGGGTGCATCTAAAGAGTTTATTGTCGTATTAGTAATGTACCTCCTGTTCCTTCCTTTACTTCTGTGGATTGCTCAAACTCCGGCCTTTCAAGCGAAATACCCTAAGCTCAAAATAATAAAGGATAACTTCGGATATTTTGCGATTTATCAGGCTCTTTATCTCATTAAATGGGTGAGCTGGGAGTTTTTCTTCAGGGGCTTTTTGCTCTTCGGTTTCAAAAAGAACTACGGAGAAGGTGCAATCCTTCTTTCAACGATGCCCTTTGTTATAGTGCATCTTGGCAAACCCCAGGGAGAAATCTTCGGTGCCATAGCCGCGGGATTCATCCTGTGCAGGCTTTCTCTGGACGGACGCTCTATTTTCCCCGGAGTGTGGCTTCATTTTATGGTGGCGGGAACGATGGACTTTCTAACTTGTAATTTCTGGCGCTGATTTCTAAAACTCTGGTTCTTCAAAACTCTGCATTGTACTTTCACAACTGGACGCTTCACCCCATTTTACTTCATTCCAGGGGTCTGCCGTGGTAAAAGAAGCCCATTCTTCCATATAGACACTTGAAAAGGTATTACCCCAGCATTCACTTATGCGGTAATCAGTTATCGAAAGGGACGGAAGATCACCCTCCGTTACAGTTGCATCCGTTCTGCCAGCACCATTTGCAGTCCAGCGACTGCGCAGGGCAAGATGTTCTTTGAGCGGATAGGAAGCCCCATCGGGATCATCCGTATGAATGTCCGCAGTTGCCTCATAATCGAAAAATCCGTTGCCTGCGGAAGCAGCAACATAATGGTAATCCGCATTAACGGGGCCATTTCCATGCTCATCTACGAAATCCACAAAGGAAACAAGATTGTCTTTGCCGCCGTTTGAATAATTATAAGAAACTGAAATCTCACCGGACTGCCTGATGGCGGGATCCACAGAGGAAGCCAGAGTAAAGTTGAAACTCATGGTTCCTTCATTAAAAGCATTTTCATCACTGCTTATGAAACTTCCGGTATAAACTGGATTCCAACTTCCCACGGGGTTTCGTGTTCGCATGGAGAGGGAGTAGTCATACCCGTTCGTGGCATTTTTCTCCACTTCGAACTTATATTCCACAAAACTCAGACCATCATCCGGAAGCCAGGGCCCCCAGACAGCGGAGTCTTCTCCCGAGTCCGTGGCGGGATATGAAATGATCAACTTAACCATGGCAAGCCAGTTAATAATGGCGTAGTTTACATCCCTCGTAGTCTGAAGCGTAAGAAGATAAAAGGCGGATGTATCGTTCAACGCTTTCTTCGTATTTTCAGGAATATCAAGCTTTACCATGTTTTCTTCCGGAAACCCGCTACGAAATTTACTTACAATGTCATCGGTGGTGCAGGAAATAAAAAAGATTGAAGTAATAATCAGCAAAAAAATGTTTTTAGTTGAGATCTTCATGGGAGACTCCTTTCGTTGGTGCCGGTTTTGAGCAATAATCGTGACATCAAAGTATACCAGATTTTAATCTTTATTTTCAATACATTGTAAAAATCGCATTAATCAGGAAGTTAATTCCAGGATACATCATCGGCAAACAGTGTGAATTTCCTGAGTTTTTGCCGGAAAAAAAACTGAAAATCGTACGCAACTGTCACTTTATCCGATTGTCAGACCCATCCCCCTGAGAATGCTTTTTCTGACGGCGGAAGAAAACCACGGGGCGTTTGGGAGACTCGGGTTCCAGAATTTTCGACGGAAAAATATGATTCAGCCTTTCATAATCGCTTTTAATAACTAAAGACGAGTCACTTTCCGCCTTCTCATTGAGATAATTAAATATGTATGCCGCAAGACGATCCCGCGACAATTTATGGGTTTGCCCCGAACCCTTCCAAAGCCATTTCGTAAATTCCATAAAGTTCACAAAGGGCCTGTCGCCCATGATGAGTCGAGAGGAATTGTAAAAATTTCCGGAATTGAAGACCAGATCCAGATACCGTGCAAATCGTCGCAACTTCTGCATTACATTAAAACTTATGGTGGATGTTGAAAGCACATTGTATGGAGGAAAAGAAGAGTAAACCATGGAAAATTCATCAGTGTGCTTTGAAATTGCGGCCCCTTTCAGGCGTTTGAGAATCCCAAACTGGATTTCATGAACGCCGGAAAAATAAAGAGTATCAAAAGACTGGGAAATGCTGTCAAGCGATTCTCCAGGTAATCCGGCAATGATATCCGAGTGGATGTGAATATTTGGTTTTTCTAAAAGCCGACCTATGTTACTGACAGCGAGGTCGTTGTTTTGCTTTCGCCCTATTCGCTCAAGCACTTCCTCATTGAAGGTCTGAATCCCCAGTTCCAGTTGGATGCTCATTTTCCTCAATTTAAAGAGTTCCTCGAAGAAAGAAGGCGGAATGGAATCCGGATTCAACTCAAAATGGACGGAAATGTCTGATGAGTCAATTGTTGCAAACCACTGCAATACTTCTCTGTAGGGCCCGTTAACCATGCTCCGGTCCAGGAATTTGTAATGATTCAACCCTGTTTCGTACAATCTACCGAGGTAATCGATAACCTGCTCTGTTTCAAACCTGCGCACCCGTTTGTCTTCCCCGCTGATACAGAAGTGACAGTTAAACGGACAACCGCGGGAAGTTTCAATATACACAATCCTGCCCGCAACGGACTCCAGGGCGGATACATCGGGAAACTTAAGTTTTTTCAAATCACAGGGCTCGGCTACGATAACTTTATCTGGTTTGCGACCAGCCAGAATATCACTGCACAACTGTGGAAAAACTTCCTCGCCCTCCCCGCAAATCAGATAATCAGTTAATTCAAAAATTTCCGAGTTCTCATACTCAAATGATGCTTCCGGACCTCCAAGAATAGTTATGATGTCCGGTGCAACCTTCTTCAGTAATGAGACCACTCGCAAAATTTCAACGTAATTCCAAATATATACGGAAAATCCAACAATCCTGCAGCAACTTTCGATTATTTTCTCCACAATATCTTCGGGACGGTCCTCCAGAGAGAATTCCATTATTTCTATGGAATCAATGAGATTACCGGCGTTTGCTTTCAACGTCTGAAGTGCAGCACTTCGGTGATGATATCGGGCATTTATAGTAACAAGGGTCACAAGGGTTGACATGGCATACCGCAATATGTAAGTTATTTCGTGTCCTGAAATTCAATTTAATTCCAGAGTATTCGAGCCTTGAAATAAAGATACGGAGAACCGCTTTCAGGCAATGAATACTGTTAACCTGAATAACTGTTTTTGAATAGTTCAAAAATAAACGTTTTTAAACTGTTCAAACATACTGTCAATGGACAGGATTTTAAAATGCATTACAGATTTATAATAGCCCTACTTCTTCATGCAGCACTGCTGCTCATTCCCCAAACTTCAAAAGCCCAGATAGTAAACGTTCAGGAAATGTTTCTGAATGATTCCAAAGAAGGTCTTATCCTTGGTATCAATGGCAAAACTGAAATAAAAAAGGGAAATATCGATTATGAATATTATTCAGCTCAAGCTGTCCTGCGGTACCGGAAAAGCACTCATACAGTCCTTGGGGCTGCTAATGTTGAATACGCGGAAAAATCTCAGAATTCTTTCACAAACAGGCACTTCGAGCATTTGAGATACCGCTGGAATTTCTATGGCGATTTTGGTTTTGATTGCTTTGTCCAGCATGAATTCAACGAGTTTAGGCGCCTTAATTTGCGGTTCATTTCCGGTGCGGGGCTTTACTGGCACATCCTGGATAAAAAGAAGTTTGACATCTTCTTTGGTTCTACTTATATGTATGAATACAATGAACTTTCCACAGGGGAATTTGCGGACTCCGGGGATATCTGGAAAGAGCACCGGTGGAATAACTACATTACCATAAATACAACCATCACAAAAACCACGCGATTCATTGCCACGGCGTACTATCAACCGCAATTCGCCGATTTTAAAGATTTCAATATGAATCTGGACTTCGATATATATTTCTCTATCAATAAAATGCTCTCCCTCGTCATCAATTATAATTACTCCCGCCAGTCAAACCCACCCATTTCTGTTAAGAAAACCGATCACATCCTTGTAGCGGGAATCTCCTTCCGCACGGGCCCATTTTTTAAATAGTTAATGTCCTGTAATTCGCTTCGCGAAGGATTTTTTTTAAATTCTATACGTCCATGGCGTTTTTGTTAATTCCTATTGATTGGGATCTATACCGCTTCATGAGTAAAAGGATCGAAATCTAAAAAGTGAATATTTGCTTCAAGTTTTTGTAATTTTAAATTGATATTACATGTTTATGACCTGCGCCTGTCCCTGTTTGCCTGACTTCCTGAGTCCCTGTTTAAAAT
>JAHJMN010000058.1 GCA_018821305.1 Myxococcota bacterium | reverse complement strand
GTCCTGTAATTCGCTTCGCGAAGGATTTTATTAAAAATCCTAACAGGCCACTATAATAAATTCAACACCTTGCGGTTACTGTCCTGAGCAAAAATCGGGCGAAAAATTTGATTTTCGGTATTTCAGGACAGTAACTAAATAGCTATAATTTATTTCAGGTTCTTTGAAACCGAATTCTGTTCGGTTTCACTATTGTTTTTTTCCCCGGCTCCCCGGATGGCAAAGTTGTAAAACACACTGCTGGGATTATACAGAGTTAACCATTTCTTGTATGATGCTTTTGATTTTTCGAAGTTACGATTCTTTTCATAAATAATGGCTTCATATATGTGAAAAGCCTGAAGTTCCTCAACTTCTGTTATATCCAGATACTTGAATTCTGCGTCACTCAGAAGTGCTTGCGCAAAATAGTTAAAGAAATCTGCAATTTTATTATTGAAATCAAAAGAAATTCGTCCACCAGTTTGTCTGATGGAGCACATTCGGCATGCAGCATAAGAAAAACTATTCAGGTTTTGTTGGTTACTGCAAAATTTCACAACGGAAGTACAGTCACCACGAGCCATTTCATGTCTTATGAATTGATTCGGAGAAGAAATATAGTGATTTTCCAGAGGATTGATTGGAGAACCTAACTCAATAGCGCATCCGTGAAGGCCTGGATATTTATTAAGAAATAGACCATTTTTACTTATATATGAAGAATAACGAAGAATATCTCCGGTATTTTTGCGCGCAATAGCGAGCTTGAGCCGAATCCAATTAACTCCAGGTTCCAGACTGGAAAGGGCAGTATTGTTAATTATCTTTTGAGCACTATCCAGTTTGTTAATGTCAGTAAGCATATCTGCAAGATGAAGCAGAACACCATGTTTGCCTCTGAATCTATCAATAATTCTGTTAATATGATCGTTATCAAGCATCTGATTGTTGGCAAGTTTGAGTAAAGTTATAACCCGATTAACTCGGAAGGATGATGGATTCCACATCAGACTTTTATCAAGGTAGCTTTCTCCGGAATCCTGTCTTCCATAACGAAGTTCGATTTCGCCTTTCAGTGCAAAGACACCCGCGGGATTTGGATTGTTTTTAAGTAAATCCATAATGAGAATAGATGCTTTCTCATCAAATCCTGTACTGAAATAACTACGACTGAGTTCAAAAGAAGCGGTTGTATTTCCATGTTCCCGGCGGAGAAATCCTTCAAGACATTCATTGCACTTTGGACCATTTATACTGCATCTCACTCGGCAGAATTCAAGATGTATTGACGGTGGCGAAGAAGATAGTTGTTTCCAGTCGGGAATTTCAAGGAGATGCAGGACTCGGCGCGTTTTCAGGTGTTCATAACTCCACTCAGTGAATTTCCGGAAAACGTTGTAAAGTTCAATAGACCATTGGGGGTTTTCTCCGGAAACAAGGGAATAAAACATTTCGATAGTAACTTCTGGATCTGATTCCTGCTTGCTTTTAAGGATATTGAGCATTTTTGCCATGCATCCAGAAAGTTCTCTGCCTGTACATACACGAGCTGCAAGAATTCTCATAGCACGATTTTTATGAGTAAGCATATCTGTCATGAGTTTATCGACAGTATCTCCCTGAAGATGTCCCAATTTTCGTTCGAAGAGTTTTATGGAGTCGTTGCAGATATTATCCAGACTAAGAAAGTCTTTTAATATTTTTCTTGTTTTATCAAGAGTATCTAGATTGTGTTTTGATTCCTGTTTATTTTTAAGCATTAACTGGGAATAACCACGCCACCACCATGTAAAGGAAATTCCACTGAGGGCAAGGATAATTAAAAATATTGGTAGTGAATATTTTTTTATTTTACGAAGCACAAGTTCAATTGGTGTGTAACTGTATGCTTTAACTACGCCGCCTGCCAAAAACTGTTTAATTTCTTTAGACATTTCCTTCACGGAAGTATAGCGGTCGGATTTTTTCCATTTCATGGCCTTCATGATTATGGATTCAAGTTCCCGGGGAATTCTTTTTTCAATTCGGCTTGGTGGATCAACTTGACCTTTTACTACCATATCAAGCACTTCACGAGGATTTCTGGAGGAGAAAACAGGTTGTTTTGTAAGAAGTTCGTAAATAGCGGCACCGAGGGCATAGATATCACTGGATTCATCAATATCGTCAAGTTTGCCCATAGCTTGTTCCGGTGACATATAAAGTGGTGTTCCAATTAAAGTCCCGTCTGTTGTTTCCCCAAGATTTTCCCTGATTTTATCAGGATCGACGAAGAGATCGGAACTGCGATGATCTTTTTCACCTTTTATTTTAGCAAGGCCCCAATCGAGAACGACGGTTTCACCAAATTCACCAATCATAACATTGGCAGGTTTGAGATCTCTGTGAATAACCCCCTTTGAGTGAGCGAATTCAATAGTGTTACAAAACTGGATAAAGTTGTGAAGAAGTTCAAGGCGTCCAATAAAATTTCTTTCCTGAATAAGCTCATGAAGGGTTTTTCCCTTAACCATTTTCATAATATAGCAGGCTCTTCCGTTTTCCTGAATTCCTATTTCATAAACAGGAACTATTCCAGGATGTTCTAAAACTCCCGTAAGTCGGGCTTCATATAAAAACCGGCGCTCCGCTTCATCTCCCGGAACATAGGTGTCTTCTCCCTTAATTGCTTGTGGAGTCAGAAGCTCCTTTATGGCAACATTCCTCATGATGTTGCGATCCATGGCGAGCATGATTCGTCCTATACCACCCTTTCCTATTTCCCTTTTAAAATCATATCGAGAAGAATCAATCATAGGTAGATTTGCTTCTTCCAGAGTGGAAAATGGAATGTGAGGGTTAATAGGAAGGGTATCCCGGACAGTAGTTTTTATGAATACATGAGTATCCATTACTCCGTCCCCGATACCGGGAGAATCTTCTTCCTCAGGTTTTATAATTATTGAATCTTCTTCAGAGCTGGTCTTTGGGCCAGTTGAGGTTGAAGGGATGTCTTCGATTGAATTTTCTGAATCGACATCGGACTCAGATGAAAAATCCGGGATAATACTGATGGTGTCAAGTTGCTTAAGGGTAGGAATACCCCAGGAAACGGCTATATTTTCATCGGATGTGCTACCTTCAATGAAATTATCTTCAAGAGAATCTGAAATATTAGAAATATGATCTTTTGAAGAAATTTCAGGTATTTCGTCGGGATCAAATTCAGGATCCTCGCTGTAGATAACTTCATTTTGAAGGTCTGCGGGAATAACTGCAAGTCCATCTTCCATGGTTGTGAATCGAATAGATACATCCTGTTCATCCCCTGAAATAACTGGATAAACGGGGGATAACTCATCATCAGAAGCAGGTTTTTCAGATTCCGATTCGTTGTTTGATTCCGGCATAACACAGAAAATAATAGCACTAAAACGATTTCGTTTTAATAAGATTGTGTTTAAACATGAAATTTACTTTGAGTATTCTGAGTTAAAAAATGTGGAAAACACGAACTATATAAAATAGGTTAGTATCGTATTGCTCGGCGAGGGGTTTATATAGACCACTTAATGAGTAATACTATTGTGAATCATTTTAAAGAAATGCTTCAGGAGAAGGCCCCTGATTTTCCTGTTCCTGCTGCTGTTTACCTGAACACCTGTTTTTTTAACAGGTAGACAGATAGTCAGGAAAACAGGTTCAGGATCAGCGGTTAAATATTCAAAATCAATGCATAATTACAAATGGCAGGATGAAAACATTCACTTTTCCCAATTTCGATCCTTTTACTCCGTAAACGGTCTAGTAGTGGCCGGATAGAATTTTTAATAAAATTCTTTGCGAAGCGAATTTCAGGACATTAACTATATATCGGGGGTAATTTTCACAACTGTCGAAAAATAATTCTCACTCGAGGCCGTTATATTTATGTTACCGGGGCCGTCAGGTACAAAGCGGAAAGTGACTTTACCGTCGGAATCACTGGTATTTTTAATAATAAAATCAGTTCCTTTTGATGCCGTAACCCAGATGCCTTCCAGAGGGGATCCATTGACATCTTTTACGGTGACTGTGAGCTCGTTGTAACCAGGCCCATATTTTAATGGTGTTTCAAGATAAATCCGCTCAAAGTTCATCGTCCAGATACGCAGGGAAGGATCTCCCAGCAGAATAATAACGTGGGATGTCCACCATTCACTATCATCGGTCATGGTTACCGGTATCCAGGCCAGGGAATAATCAATTGAGCGGAAGTTGCTGCGGCCGTAATTAAATGATTCACCTATATAAACCAGACCTTCTTCGAAAATTCCTTTATAAAAAGCATGGAGAAATTGACTACCTCCAATTGGACCAAGGCCTGTGCCCGTATTTCCGATGTAGGCGACTCCACCATGAGGACTGTTGATGAATAATTCTGCAGCACTATCCTCATTCTCACCTTGAAGTTGCCATCCGTCAAAAGTTGAGGAGGATGCTTTATCTGCAAAATTACCTGACAGGCAGGCGCACGAGGCCATAACCGGAGGAATTGTGTTATCAAGGGAATTAACGAAATCTGAATTCAGGATATCCGTAATCCATCGGTGGGCTCCATGTCCATTGTGAAAAACCATACCATAACCGTCAGATAGAGCATCATGAACCTTCTGAACGGAAATTATTTCACCGTCGTAAAGATCAGCAGCACTTTGTGTTGCATAAAGTTTGCGCACGTTCTGGTGAAAAATATCAGGGAAAAAAGCATCGAAAGTGACTTCAACTCCTTCTGCAGCATCAACATCACCAATTAATGGAACTGTGGAAGCAATATCCGATAAAAGAAGAGGGAAGGTAATACGACCCTGTGGGACAGTTACATATGCGATATATTTCTGAATGTAGTTTTCGATCTCTTCAGTATTTGAGACACTGATTCGCCCAACGGCAATATTGGTCTGCCGGGATTGTTCAAGAGTAAGATCATCATTCATTTCGCCATAGATACCATCGCCATCGGCATCAAAATCTGCTGAGAGATTAGAAAAATACAACTGACTTGGACCATTTGAAGTAAATTCTTCTGTGGCGTAAATGTAGTTCTCAACGCGTCTGAACGGTACATGTCCAGCATCTCCCCCCATTAAAACAAACCTCAGTGAACCGTTATTGTATCTTTCAATGAGGAAATTCCTAACTTTTTCCGCGTCATCAGCACCAGGATAGTTTGATACAATGGATTCAACGGTTACCACCTCAGTAAAAATGCCTTCACCGGTCTTAATACCGGCATATACAGTCCATGTTTCAGCAAGGGCTTGGGTTGTAACAATGACAAGTTCGCCTTCATCACTTCCGAGGATATTGCCTTCAGTTTGTCGACCGAGTTCATCTTCCTGCCACCAGGCTGGGTTAATGGTACCAGAATCACTTTCAACATCCTGACCCCCATCGGATTGATTATTTATATTATTCAGGGTGTTGTTTGTGTTATTAGAGTTATTTACAGAAGCATCCGAAGCGTTATTTGAGTCTGAATCAATGGGGTCGCATGCTATAGATAAAAAGGCTAAAATAATGGAAAATAAAAAAAATCGATTCATATAATCTCCATATACTGTTTTTGTCTTCAAACGCATTCCACTGAGATGAATTGCTGTTTTGAAATCCACCGAAACTTGGAAAATCTGTATTTCAGAATACACAGTTAAGATTTATGTTAATATTTCCTGTACTCGAACAGGAATATCTCTACTTAGTACGTGGCCTGTTAGGATTTTTAATAAAATCCTTCGCGAAGCGAATTACAGGACACGAACTACTTACTCAGGATATACTTGTTTTCTGTTGAGTTTTCAAGAGTCCTCTTTGAATAGATTGACACAGAATGGAAATTGAATATTGTATCTTTATGAAAAAGAATACTAAGAGGATTTTTATTGCTGTTTTAATTTTGTTTATAATTTCATGCAGATCAGGCAAGCCGGACTTTAAACAGAAAATAGAATGTAGCGGTGGTGGCGAGATTATTTACGGCACTGAAAAAGAATTTGTTGAGTTATCCTGGCAAACAAAACATCATCTTTATTACCGCTCGCCATTAAAAAAACAAACAGTAAAACTGACGGGTAATGTCGGAACCCTACCGATTGCCGAACGTTATAAAAAAATGATTACAATTGAAAAATTTACTCATGTTCCTGGAACACTGTTTGATACACACTGGATAGATCCGAAGCGTATTTCATTGAAAGAATTTCGCGAAATAAGCAGCACCTATCGAAAAAACAGGAAAAATTGGCCTGAACTGGAAAAAACTGTCAAAACCTTCGTCTATGGAGACCGTAAGTCATTTCACGAAGTTTTTAAAATGCCTGAAGGATTTTATATATATACTGACACATCTGGAAGTCTTTTTATAACCGACAATCCCTCTTATGATGTCCTTACCTTGCCAGGAGAAAAACGGAATTTCAACTATATTGGCCACTTTGACAGTAAGGGTCACATTCATCTTATGAAAGGGAAAATAGTTTCCGGGCAAGTGAACGATCACTACAAAAGAAAGTGTTATCGAGTACAATTCGCGGCATCACCATCCAGAACTTCAACGGAAAGGTATATTCAAGTTATCTGGGCGAAAATACTATATGGAACAAGCGATTACAGTGTAAGCAGCGAGTCAATATTGAATTCTCGTGATGCAAATGGAAGAAAGATTACTGACGTGCTGAAGGCAAACTAAACCCAATATCAACTAGACCGCTTCATGAGTAAAAGGATCGAAATCTAAAAAGTGAATATTTGCTTCTGGTCCTTGTAATTTACCATTGATATTGAATAGATACGCACTGACACTGTTCCTGTTTGTTGACTGCCTGAGTTCCTGTTAAAATAAATCTGGTATTCAGGTAATCAGTAGCAGGAACAGGACAATCAGTGGCTTATTCCTGAAGATTTTCTTTATAATAACTCACAATCGTATTACTAAGGAAGCGGTATAGTTACTGTCCTGAAATACCAAAAATCAAATTTTTCGCCCAATTTTTGCTCAGGACAGTAACCTCAAGGTGTTGAAAATATTACTAGTGGCCTGTTAGAAATTTTAATAAATTTCTTCGCGAAGCGAATTACAGGACACGAACTAACTAATACAGCACTAACCGAGTTGCATTGGAGATAGTTGATTTTAATAAGAAAATTGAATTACAGGATGAACAAATTTGGCGGGAAAAGGATGAACTTCTGATTTCTCAGGTCTATTTTACCTTTTTAATTTTCCAGCGGGACTGAGCTTTATCACCACCAATTTTTTCCAAGTCCCACTTTGTGTTACCAAGCGCCATGGGCAGTTTTTTACGGAATGACTGCCATTGTCCTGTCGTAATTTCAACACTAAGTTTAGTATTAATTTCGCTCTTTATTTCACTTGCGCTTGCAGCTTTTCCATCTTTGAGGTAAGCGTGAAGTACTTCCAATACTGAATGATAGTCAATTGGCTTTGCAGGTTTTTCATTGCGGCCTTTTGAAACGCGGGGAACACCACCATTTAAATTCAGAATGTCAGAAAACCTTATTTTTTCAAGGTGGTTTTCCATGTTGCCCTTGAGGTAAGTTCTGATTGCTGCAAAGGCATCTGGATTAATGATGAGGTCAAAGCGCTGATCCATTAAAGTGTGAACAAGCTTCTTAATGTGATCTACAGTTTCGGATTTTGTATAAGTTGTTGTATCTTTGATTGCTGCAAAAAAATTATTATAATCAACTTTTGACATGGTGAGCTCCTTTGATTAAAAGTGATAACAATTAAACTACTAAATTCCTTACTGCATAATATGGACAACAAAGGGCTATGTCAACAGCAAAAATAAAAAAGTTACTGTTTTTCAAATGTTAGTTCGCAAGTAAGACTATATGCCCATATCACCTTTTTTTCATTCAAATTTTAAAATTTAATATTTTGCTTAGTTTTTTAGTTTTGGATCTGCGGTAGGCTTATTCTTAGTTTTTTGAACTTCTTTTTTTTCCTGAATAACTTTTTCAAAGTATGCTGCAAGAGAACTGGATGGATCCTGCTTCCTCACAAAAGTAATAAGTTCCTCAGCCTGAGAAAGTTCCCCTGTATTAATATATATCGTGAATAAATATTCCACGACCCATCTTTTTTTCTCGGGGAACCAGGCGTTAAGTAAAGTGAGGGCTTTTTTATAACTATCTGGTGTCTGTTGTCTCAGATGGTATGCAATTACAGGAAAAATGGATTCTGGACGTCGGGTATCTATGAGTGTGTCAAGAAAAGATTCATCGACTTTCTGCCCCGTAGTAGCAGCATACATGACTGCAGAAGCCTCAAACCCTTTCAGGAGCTTAAGATCCGTTTTCTCTCCATAATCGCTTCTGATAATCCTGCCGACGATATCCATGGAAAGGGCTCCTGGTGAATTTGTTCCACTTTTCATGAGCGAAGTATATTTTTTTACATTTGAAAGCATTCTGAAAACGAGTCCATGCCATACGAAGGCACATTGAACTTGTGGGTTGGAATCGATTTTTTCAGCCTGCATCAGGGATTTGAGTGATTCAAGAGCCTCCTTTTCAGAACCACGCGGGGCCATGATGTTTTCCGGATGAAAAATATCCCACTCGTTACTCCAGGGTGAAAACTTGCGAAGAGTTCTCATTGCCAGATATCTCGCAACAACGCTTTCGGGACTCAGGGGTGTTTCAATGCTGTGTTCCATGGGTGGAATTCCTGTAACATCCAGAGTTACAGGTTGGGAATCCTTTGTATTTTCCGATACAATCACGGCGAAAGAGCCAATACAGGATTTTTCCCCAATGATTTTTCCAGGTTTGACTGGGATAATGGAGGCTTTAAATTTCTTTGTTTGATTCAGCACCACCCATGCAAGAACATTCCATTCAAGGGAAGTAGCCGAAATCTTTTCTTTTGATATGACAGCTTTCGCAAGTTCTTCAACGGAGCGAAGGGAGCCCTTGAGGGTGCCATCTACCTTTCCCTGGGCAGAACTTGAAATTAATTCACGAAGTTTAGTCGGATTATCCGTTGAAACCACAAGTTTTTTGCAATTTTCTCCACATGAAAAGGGATCTGGGTTTTCTGGTCCAATCCTGAATCCACTGGCTTTCTCTATTTTCTTCCAGTCTGGCAACAGGCTCGTTTTTTCACTTACTTTCTGTGTGTTTTTAACTGCCTTCGCCGGTTTTTTAAGAGTAAAATAAGCGAAACTGGCCCCCACAAGAACAAGCAATCCAATGCAAATGCCAGAAATTATAATTATTCTCTTTCGCAAACTGGATTTTTGATCTTCTTCCCATGGAAGAATTCCGTTTTTTCTCAGGCAAAGGGGACAACGAAGTGCGCCATCCTCATGTTCAAATTTATTTCCACAGCTCGTACATATATAGTTCATCACTTTTCTCCAATAACGAACGACCCGGATAGAGAGTATTCAATATATTATGGTTTCAATTCGGAATTGAAACTTTTTAAAAGGATTTTAATTTAAAAATTACCGGATAGAACCTTAACTGATACAAATTATAAAAGCAGGTTTAACCGAAGGTAAATAGTTTTTATTTCTTATTTCCTGTGTTTTAAAAAAAAAAGAACAATTTATAAAAAATAAATATCAAAAATAGTAAATAAATAACAGAGCTTTATAGCATTAGACATATATATAAGTATGCTATTGAAATATGCGGATTATTTTAATCATTGGGAAAAATGAGCATTATTAATCTCTTAGAAATTGTGCTTTACCTGAGCAAATCCATCAATTAGGTTCTACCCGGAAATTCGAAAAACTATTTTTTCGCAGTTTATCCCAAAAGTAGTCTAGAAAATTGTAGCGACTTGTTGTTGTACTTTAGAATTTGGTGAGATAATGGAAAATCAGTCAGTCAGTGAAAAAATTGTTGTAAACAGGTATTTCAGTTCTTCAAGCAAGCATCCATTTGAGCAGATTGGATGGAATAAACGCGATGCAGTTCTTTCCGGAGCGGATGGAAAACCTGTTTTTGAGCAAAAAAATATAGATGTTCCTGAGAGTTGGTCAGATCTCGCTTTTACAATAGCTTCTCAGAAATACTTTCGAGGCAATCTGGAAAGTGAACTCCGGGAAAAGAGTGTGGGGGATTTGATTTCAAGAGTTTGCAATACAATTGCAGATTGGGGTATTCAGGACGGATATTTTAACGAGGAATCAGGAAATATCTTTCGTGAAGAGTTGATATGGCTTTGCGTGAACCAGTACGCAGCGTTTAATAGTCCCGTCTGGTTTAATGTCGGGGTTGAAGATGTTCCTCAGGCGAGTGCGTGCTTTATTCTTAAAGTTAATGACGATCTGGAGAGTATTTTAGACCTTGCAAAAACAGAGGCAATGATTTTCAAAGGGGGAAGTGGAAGCGGGATAAATTTCAGTTCTCTGAGAAGTTCAAAGGAAAATCTTTCCGGTGGTGGTAAAGCAAGTGGACCAGTCTGTTTTATGAAGGGATTTGACAGCTTTGCTGGTGTTATAAAGAGTGGCGGGAAAACCCGGCGAGCAGCCAAAATGGTGATCCTGAACGCTGAACATCCTGATATATTTGAATTTATTGACTCAAAAATCATAGAGGAAGATAAAGCCAGAGCCCTTGTCCGGGAAGGATATGACGGTTCATTTGATGGCGAAGCCTGGTCCAGTGTGTACTTTCAGAATGCAAATCATTCAGTTCGGGTTACCGATGAATTTATGTCTGCCGTTACTAATGATGAGGAGTGGTCTCTTAAAGCAGTGACGGACGGAACCGTTTTAAAAACTGTTAAGGCTCGTGAAATATGGAATCGCATTACTGACGCTGCCTGGAAATGTGGTGATCCGGGACTGCAGTTTGATACAACTATTAATAAATGGCATACCTGTCCGGAATCAGGGCGGATAAATGCCTCTAATCCCTGTAGTGAATTCATGTTTATTGATGAGAGTGCGTGCAATCTTGCCTCTCTTAATCTTTTAAAATTTCTTGAATCTGACAATCGTTTTAATACTGAAGCATTTGTTCAAGCATGCCAATTGTTTATTACTGCGATGGAAATAATAGTTGATCGGGCCGGGTATCCGACTCCTGAAATAACGAAAAATTCCAAGAAATTCAGACCTCTTGGCTTGGGATATACAAATCTGGGCGGTCTTTTGATGACTCAGGGCATTCCCTATGACAGTGTCAAAGGCCGAAGTTATGCCGGAGTAATTACTTCAATTATGACCGCAGCTTCCTGGATTAGAAGTGCCAAACTTGCCAGTGTAAAGGGACCTTTCGAAGAGTATGAAAAAAATAAATACCATTTTCATAATGTAATATCGCTTCACATGGATCACTCCCGTCGTTTCGGCCGTGAAACACCTTCGGAACTTATTGAGTCCAGTCGCCAACTATGGGAAACCGTAAAAGAAGAAGGACAGAAGTACGGTCTGAGAAATGCTCAGGTAACATTGCTTGCCCCTACAGGAACTATCGGATTCCTTATGGATAGTGATTCTACCGGAATTGAGCCTATGGTTGCTTTGGTTGTTTTCAAACATCTCGTCGGAGGTGGAACTATAAAACTTGTTACCCGAAGTGTGGCAGCTGGACTTAAAAATCTTGGGTACAACGATAATAAAATAACAGATATAATAAAGTATCTTGAAGAAAATGGGACCATGGAAGGTGCTCCGCATTTAAATTCAGATCATCTGGATGTTTTTGATACAGCGTTAAGAGCTTTAAACGGCACTAGAAGCATAAGTCCCCGGGCACATTTGAATATGATGGCCGCCGTTCAGCCTTTTTTAAGTGGAGCCATTTCAAAAACCGTCAATCTTCCGGGCGATACAACAAATGAAGAAATAAGCAAAATTTATATTGATGCCTGGAAAATGGGACTGAAGAGTGTTGCGCTATACCGTGAGGGCTCAAAAGGAACAGAACCCCTGTCTCTAAAAGAAAAGAAAGACTCTTCTGCAATTTCGAAAAAACTCGAATTTACACTTGTTCGGAAGAAACTCCCCGATGAACGTTTGAGTGTTACTCATAAATTCGAAGTAGGAGGCCATGAAGGGTACATAACAATTGGGTACTATCCTGATGGAGATCCTGGAGAAGTCTTTATTGCCATGGCTAAAGAAGGCTCCACAATAAGCGGTTTAATGGATGCTTTCAGTATTGCAATCAGCATTGCACTCCAGCATGGAGTTCCTCTGACATTATTCTGTGAAAAGTTTATGCACACAAGGTTTGAGCCTTCTGGAATCACGACTAATCCTGATATTCCTGTTGCATCAAGTCTTCTGGATTATATATTCCGTTGGCTATTTCTTAAAGGTAGAGATGGAATAGATCGATTTGTTCGAACTAATTTTCTGAATGAGAAGTGTGAAAGTTGTTATTCTCCTACTTATGAAAGCAATACAACTGGTGATTATGTGGCATCATCAGACGCTCCGATCTGTCCCGATTGTGGGTTTGTTATGGTAAGAAACGGGTCATGTTATAAATGCATGAATTGTGGTTCCACATCCGGATGTTCATGAAATGTTAACGGTTAAATCCCTGGCAGAACTTGAAAGTCAGGTAGCTCCAGCATCACTGGTAATCGGAAACTTTGATGGAGTTCATCTGGGCCATCGTTTTCTAATTAAAACGGCACTGGAAAAATGTCGACCCACCGCAGCTATTACTTTCAGCCCCCATCCTGGTGATTATTTCAATCGCCCTGTTCAATTACTAACCTCTTTTGAACAGCGAAAAACTCTTCTGGAGGAAACAGGTCTCGATGCCCTGACGGTGCTGGAATTTAACGATTCCATTGCCGAACTTTCAGCGGAGCAATTCTCCGACATGCTTTGTTTAGATAATTTGAAAGTTATTTCAATAGGTTCAAACTTTCGTTTCGGAAAAAATGCATTAGGCGATATCGGGATTTTACAAAATCGTCTGAAAGGAAGAGTAGAAATTAACCCGGTGAATCCCGTATCTGTAAATGGATCTGTGGTTTCATCCACTCTTATCCGGTACCTTATTTCTTCAGGTCAGATCGAACAGGCAGCTCTAATGCTTGGAAGGCCATACTCCGCTGCAGGAGTAGTGGTTGAGGGTATGAAGATTGGCAGAACGCTTGGTTTTCCTACAGCGAATGTAGAGACAGAAGTACTTATTCCTTCAGATGGTGTTTATGTTGTGAGAGTTGTAATGCCCGATACAACTGTATTTTCAGGAGCCGCGAGTATCGGAGCTCGAACCACTTTCTTTTCTGGGGGTAAAAGGGCGTTTGAAGTATTTATTGACGGTTTTTCTGGTGACATTTATGGAAAAACGATTGAAATACAATTTGTTATGAAATTGAGAGAACAGATAGCTTTTCCATCAAAGGATGAGCTTGTAAAACAGATATCTCTTGATATCGAAAAAGTGAGGCATCTCAATGGATATATTTAGAAGCATTCTTGAGAAAGCTGAACTGACAGGGGATAATATTCCCGATGCAGATGAGACAGAAGAAGAAGATTGCAGAAGTTTCTCTATTCCCGACTTACTTAAAACACCCGAAATGGAAGAGATTCTTATAAATCAGAACATTGTTCCAGCGAGAAATGGATATTTTAACCTGAGCTTTTGTGAAATTGACTCTGATTCTCTTAAAAGGGAGGATTTTTCCTGGTTGGGCCGTTCGCTGAAAGCAGAAGCAGGCGTCTTATCCCTGTCCCGGATAGGGGATGAAATTATCATTTCCGTCAATACCAGCACTCTTCCAGAAGCAGGCATTCCCTTTTCATCGGAGGATTTTACACTGGAAGTAAAATTAGTATCCTTTATTGATTTTAAATCACATTTTATAAGATGGACTGGAAATTTTACCCGGTTTAACCTTGTGTTCATCCCACCGCGGGGTCCCTATCTTATGAGGGCGAACCTTTGCGGAACTGTAGCTGGTCTCCCTTGCATGGTAAAAACATCGAATAGACTTGAAACGGGAAAGATATTCAGATAAACACATACAACTGAGGTTTTTAGTGTTATTTTATACAAGGCTAGGTTAAGTTATGAAGTATTCATTAATATTTATAATATTGCTCTCAGTGGTCAGTTGTAATGATAAAAAGGAAAAGTCGCCCACTACAAAATCTTTTTATAAATACAAGCAAACACAATGGGGCCGAGTTGATTATTTTACTACTACTCGAAAGACTACTGCCGTAGAAGTAACTGATAAAAATATCTGGGTTGGAACTAATGCCGGGCTGGAACGATACAATATTGATGGTACAGGATTCTTATTAATATCATCAAAAGATGGCCTTCCCAACGACAGCATCAGAGCACTGGCCTGGGAGAGTAATTTACTCTGGGTTGCCACGGCAACTGGTCTTTCACAGTATAATGAAGGAGCCTGGCAGAACTTTGAACTTCCTGTGAAGACAAAAATCAATGTTCTGGAACCAAACCCAGCCGGTGGTTTGTGGGTAGGTGCAGACCATGGTCTTTTCTACGTCGCTTTCGGTCGTGTTTTGACTTATTCAAAAAATGTCAAGGTCACTTACATTGAGAAATATCATAAAGGCGGCGTACTGATAGGAACTGATAAAGCAGGCTTGCAGTATTGTCATGATGGTAAATGTGAGCAGTTTGATTCCCATATTTCTACGGTATCAACGATATCTTCAAATTCCTCCTCCTACTGGGTTTCAGGAATAGATCCCGCGGGAACTAATCTTGTTCTGAATATTCAGGATGGGAAGTTTTATTATTACCGTGTGAGCGGGAAAGTAGAATGGATAAAAATATTTAAAAACATACCAATGATGTATACCGAAGGTGTTTTGTATAAAATACAACCATGCGCACAATCTTCGGGAAACAAGTTGGAGGCGATGAAAAGAAATTCTCCATGTTATAAATATATTAAAGATTCAACTTCATTTCCGCCGAAAATGACTCTCGTAAAGCAATCCGGCTCAAATTTACTATTCGGGACCGAAAGTCTTGGGGTAGCTAAGTGGGATGGGGAATATTTCACATATTTTTCAAGCAAAAATTTGGTCAACAGGAAATCTAGAAATCTTGCCCTCAGTTGCGATAAACCGTCAAAGACTTGTCATTTCACGGCAGGAAGGGAAAGTTTTTCCTACACTGGAAAAACAGGATTCATAGTCGTTGAAACAAACCGACCGGGTTGGGAATTTATTTATTTCAAGAAAGATCCCGAAGGTACACTTTTGGGAATTGCAAAAAATAATGATGGACATATAGGAATTTTCCGGATGGGCACTGATGGAAAATGGTCTCAAGTTGGCGAAAACTTTGTCTATGAGTCCGATTGGACTGATGTTTATGTAAACTTCGCATTTTTTACAAAAAAACACCTTATGTGGGCAGGTTTTGGCGCTGGAAAAAAAGCAATCGGCCTGTATGTGTTTAATCTGGAAAAATTAAAATATTACACTCCACAGAACTATCATACAGTAAAAGGTCAGATGGCTGGTATTCCGATTTCCGTCCGACGTATGTCAGAACGATATGGTCATCGGTATCTGGCCAGCCGTGAAGGAATTATTCACCTGTGGAGGATTAGTGGTAAAAAATATCTTGAACGCAGCGGAGAGACTGACGGGTTGAACTCTGACGTAATCAATGATGTTCTCATTGACAGAGATGGTGGTTTGTGGGCCGCAACTGATCTTGGTTTATGTTATAAAGCTAAAGGAAAAGTCTGGAAATGTGGAGAATCAAGTATTCTCCCGGATGCCGGGGCAATTTCCTCTTTTGCATATGATGAGGATCGCAATATTATATATGTAAGTGCAACTCGGGAACTTTATCGAATAAAAAATGGTAAAAAAGATTCGAAGCTTATCGGCCTTGGTAATCTGCTTCAGGAAACTGTCGGCGATATCAAACTTGATCCTGAGGGTAAACTATGGATTATGCACCCGGAAGGAATCTCTATTATTAAACTCAAGCACTAGACCCAATGTTGATCGGTTAGTGAACTTCCGAGTAAATTAGTCAATAAATACAATCTTATATAATAATTACAGGCAGACAGAAATTCAGGAAAACAGGAAATCAGTAGCAGTAACAGGACAATCAGGGGCTCATTTCTGTAGCATTTCCTGAAATTTGTTCACTATCGCATTACTCCGCAAGCGGTATAGATGTTTATGACCTGTCCCTGTTTACTTGAATCCCTGTTAAGAGCCTCTTACACTAAGTTTAATTTAAAAGTGGTTTAGAAATTTAAATACATAATAATTATCATTGCAAGGGGGTAATCTGGTGCTAAACCTAATTGTACCTAACCACTATGGAGGATATTTAAATGAAAACTCTTATTTCTTTTCTTGTGACAATTACTCTTATGCTTACTGGCTGTGAAAATTCAGAAACTGAAAGCAACAATAGCAATAATACTAACAACAATAATATTATTGTGGATTATGATCATACTGAATGTAAAAATGGTGAGAAAAAGTCATTGACGGACTTCGACTTTTCAGGTTTTGAATGTATTTATTATAACTATGATGGTAGCGGAAATCTTGAAATGAGTCATATAAATGCAATATTTAATTGTTGCCCAGATGATACGCTTGGCCTCACGGGCGATGTGACTGTTTCTGGTACTTCTATTGGCATTGTTGAGAGTGACAATGGTGGAAATTGTAATTGTATGTGTCCTTATGATCTTCATTATGACATATCGAATCTTCCTTCCGGCAACTACATGATTACTTTCAATAGTTTTGAAGAAGTAGTTGACATTGATCTCAGCGGCGCAATTGAAGGAGTCATATGTGTGGATAGGCTTAATGAACCTTTTGGTTGTCTTCAGGGAGGGCAGCGCGGATGCAATTGCCAGGATTCCACTGAATGTATGGGAGGCGATGGATACTGCTATGGTTTCTCGGAATTCAGCAATGTATGTGTAAATAGTTGTGAAACGACAGAAGACTGTCCCATGCCTGATCTTGAGGAATGTCTGGAGGACGAAAGTGGTGAATGGTATTGTTCTCCAGTAAGTTCTTTCGATACGTTCTGAATTTATAATTCCGCTACAATATTATAAGTATCTTCTGCAATCTGGGATTCCTCATCAGTAGGTATCACTAAAACTTTTACTTTTGAATCTGCATCACTGATAGTTCCCCACTGACCGCGGGGAAGTTTTTCATTGAGTGCTTTGTTAATTTTAATCCCCATGTGCTGCAAATCACATAAAACGGCATCTCGTACTAAGGGACTGTTTTCTCCAATTCCCCCGGAGAAAACAATTGTAGAATCAGGACCGGTAAGGCTCAAGTAAGCGGAAATATAGAGACGAATCCGATGAGTGAACATCCGAAAAGCAAGTTTTGCGTTTTCGTCTGTGGTAAGGTTGTCCTCAATGTCACGCATATCGCTGGATTTTTCATAAATTGAGAGAAGGCCACTTTTTTTATTAAGAAGGGTGTCGAGATCTGAAGTATTTGAAACTATTCCTGATCTAATCATGTGAAATAAAACTCCGGGATCTATATCACCACTTCTTGTACCCATTACCAGTCCTGCAAGAGGAGTGAATCCCATTGTTGTTTCAACACTTTTTCCGTTTTTTACAGCGCATATGGAACTTCCGTTGCCAAGATGACAAAACACCCCATTGACATCTTCAGGTTTGTTTCCAAGAATATCAGCGGTTTTTTTTGTGAGATAACGATAACTTGTTCCATGAAAACCGTACTTTCTGATCATGTCCTCTTTGTAATATTTTATGGGAATAGCATATAGAAATGCTTCTTGAGGCATTGACTGGTGAAAAGCAGTATCAAAAACGGCAATATTAGGAATTGATGGCATATTTTGCATTACAGCCCGGATCCCCGCAGCATTTGGGGGATTATGAAGGGGTGCAAGAGATGACATATTATCAATAGTATCAAGAACATCTGGCGTAATCAGAACTGAATCAGTGAATTGTTCCCCTCCGTGAACAACCCGATGACCTGCCGCGTGAATTTCTGAGAGGGAGCCTAATACTCCATGTTCAGGATCTGTAAGAGCTTCAAGAATTATTCGGATCCCATGGATGTGATCGTTTATTTTAATTTCATGTCTATATACCGGATCGCTTTTATGAGTTATAACCGCATTATCCAGGCCAATTCGTTCTACAAGTCCTTTAACGAGGAGTTTCCTTTCAGGGTAACGCCATAGTTGATATTTAATTGAGGAACTCCCTGAATTGATTATAAGAATATTCATTGTAACCTCCGTGAAGACCGTTTTTAAGCAGTGAGATAGTTCCATCGATTATAATACAACCTGAATATAATCGAAAACGGTCTTGAGTTCTATCTGACCTTTCGTGAAAAGAATAGCAATAAAAAAGGTTACAAAATTGGAAAATTTCAACGTCCACGGAAAATTCGTTGTACTCTTGGGCCGGTGGAAGCCAGAACCTCGTAAACGATGGTTCCTGCATCATCAGCAAGATCTTCTGGTCGACGCATAAAACCATCCTGAACTCCATAAATTAAAACTTCATCTCCACAACTCACACCTTCAATGTTCGAAACATCAACTAAAATACTATCCATACTAACTCTACCGAGTATAGGCGCGCGTTTTCCATGAATAAAAAAGGTGCCCTTTCCTCCAAGGCGCCAGGAAATTCCATCATGATAGCCTATAGGGATTACTCCCGCTCGTATTTCACGGTTCTTAACCTCGAAAGTAGCGCCATAACCAATTTTTGTACCAACAGGCAGTGTGCGGATTGCAATGAGGCGAGAAACAAGTGTTACTGCAAGTTGCAGGGATACGTCATTCATGAGGTTTGCGCTGGGGTAAAGTCCATAGAGTCCCAGGCCCACGCGAACCATGTCGTAGTGAGCATTTGGAAATCTTATTATGCCGCTGGTTGCTGAAGCGTGGCGTACTAAATCGGAATGTCCGTTTTTTAACATAAAGTCATACACTTCATTAAAAGACTGGATCTGACGGAGGGTATGATCATCCATTGATGGGTCATCTGCACAGGAAAAGTGAGTCATAAGACCCGAAATGCGAATTTTTTTAAGTTGCTTTAATTCCTCAAGAAAATTTGGGATTTCTGACGGAAGCAAACCCATTCTTCCCATACCCGTATCCACTTTAATATGAATATGCCCAATTTGTTCAGGACCCAGTTCATTTTCAAGAGCTTTTGCCAGTTCAATATTCCATACCACGGGGATAAGATTATGTCGTACTATTTTAAAAGCCTCTTCCGGGCTGGCAACCATTACGAGAACTGGCATGGATGTTTGTTGACGTAATCGTGCTCCTTCATCAGGGGTGCTTACTCCAAGCATGTCGACACCCATGGCTTCAAGTTCCCTGGCAATACGAATCATTTCACTTCCGTATGCAAGGGCTTTAACCATGGCAAGAATTTTAGTTTCCTTGCCCGTCAATTTCTTAAAAATATTAATGTTTTCAAAAACAGCACCAAGGTCAGTAATAAGTCTGTTAGGTGCAATAGCTTCAAAAACATATTCAGCAACTTTGCTTATATTGGCTTTTCGGGGTCCTTTAAAAAGGATAATATCCCTTGAATCAAGAAGTCGGATTAGTTCAGTTTTAACGGTCAAAAGATCAGTAAATTTAGTGACTAAGCCTTCTTCGTGGTGGTTTAAATAAGTTTGAATAGTTATATCAAGCTCTTTTAAATCCTGAATAAATAAGTGTGTAACTCCATGAAGAGCACATGCCAAACCGATCTGCCGATGTACACTCTCATTCATTTCCCCAAGTTCGGTCATTCCTGCAAAAACGAAGATCTTTTTCCCTTCGCGATCCGAAAGAAGATCCATTGTTCTCAAGGCACTTTCAACACTTATGGGATCCGAACTACATGCGTCATTAATTATTGTTATACCATCTGGAGACTGCCATATTTCCTGTCGCGTGGAGCCACCACCAAGATTGCCTGCGGCTTTGATGACCGTAGCTTCGTCCATTCCGGATAGCCAGGCAGCTTCAATGGCTATTTCAATATCCATAGCAATGTCAGAAGATGGTGTCGTAAGACGGAGCGGTCTGAGATTTCCAGATGGGAACTTTACTTCTACGAGCAAAGCACCTTCCACAAGAGTTTTTGTCTTCAAGTATGGTAAATCCCCATTGGTTATCCCGGAATAATAGACTTTTGTTTTAAACTCAGATTCCTTAACGAGGGGTTCGGTATCCGGAAGCAAAAGCCAGCCAGTTGAATTTTTAAAGAGCATCATTTTTTCTTCATAAAGCTCTCTGCGATCTTTGAAACTTCCAATATGAGCTAAACCAATATTGGTAAGTATGCCTATGTCGGGTTTGATAATCCCTTCAAGGATTTCCATATCTCCTGGAGAACTGATACCAGCTTCACAGATCCAGAAATCTGCATCATCACTGTAACTGAGCATTGCAAGGGGAACACCTAACCGGGAGTTATAACTACCGGTATTTCCACTGACTTTGAAATCTCTACTTAGTATCCGAACCAGGGCATCTTTGACAATAGTTTTACCGTTGGAACCAGTAATTCCTATAACACGCCCCATAAAAAGTCGTCTTTTATGAGCTGCAAGGTTACCGAGAGCCTTCAATGTATCTTTTACAAAGATACATTGCTTATGACTACGGTAGATTTCTTCGTCACTTACAATCACGCAGGTCGCGCCTCGAGAAAGAGCATCATCAACGTATCTGTGACCATCAGTACGTTCGCCTTTCATGGCAATAAATACGCCACCTTGACTTACAGCTCTGGAATCTATTTTAAAAACAGGGTTGCTGTTGAAAGAGAAATTTTCATGGAAAGAACCACCGATAATGCTTGCCAATTCATTGAAATCACTGAACATAAACACTCCAATTATTTTTTAGTGAAGCATACTGCAACTCATGTACTACTTTTTGTGGGAAAAAACAAAACTCGCAAAAAATCCCACGCGATGGCAAACATTATGGTACTTTTTAGTCTGTACTGGAACAAAAAACTTTCAACTACACCGCTTCCTGAGTAATACGATTATGAGTCGTTTAAAAGAAATTCTTCAGGAACAAGCCCCTGAATACCCTGTTACTGCTACTGTTTACCAGAATGCCTGAATTTTTTTAAACAGAGACTCAGGAAGTGAGGTAGTCAGGTAAACAGGATCAGGTCATAAACATCTAATATCAATGTAAAATTACAAGAACAGGAAGCAAAAATTCACTAACCGATCAGCACTGCAACTGGACCTGCCTGAATCGCTTTCGAAACAAAAGAGTCGAGAGGTGGAAATTGAGTTGAATATTCAGAACTCCAGTAATTTTGCAAAACCAAATGCACTGGAGGGTCTTTTTTTCCTGAAGCATTTCTAGAAAATAGGATACTATCATATAACTCCGGAAGCGGTCCAAAGTCTGCCAGAACTCCTTTGCGGAATAAAAATGTGCCAGTATTTTTTTTTAGGTTTGTTTTTGCTTTTACCACTTCAATCGGGAGCAAAGACATCTACATTTACAGAAATTCCAAACTTCTCTAAAGATTTCAGTCATTTGAAAAACTGGAAAACGGAGTATTTTGGGAAATGGCTTGGAGATGAAGACCTTGAATTCATGGTTACTTTCCCTCAAGTAAGAACTGATGGCATATCCAGATTGTATTCAGGTCAATGGTTTAATCGGATAAAAAGAAGAAAAAGAACTTTCCTTATCAGCGGGGATTACGAATTTATATATTACAAATTCTCTGGACTCACGTCAGAAGGTAATTTTTCAACCTATCATTTTTATAATTTGCGCCTTAATGGACAAGTCTTGTTAGAAGACGGATATAATATTTATGGTGTGCTTAGAAATCTGGAGATTCAGCAATCCAATTTTTCCACTAATTATGGTGAGACTGTAATAGCTCCCGGAGCTGCTATGAACTTCAAAGTCGGTGTATACAGTTTGAGTTTACTGGTGTATACAGGTCCAGTTATCCGCGTGCAACTGGCAAGTTTCTTTCCAGGCATCATTGAAGATGTTGAATCTTTCAGCGGAATTCATGGTGCCGGAGGAATAGAACTTCATTTCAAATCCGGAAAAATGAACGGGTACATTCGAAATCATACATACGCTGTTTCAATGGAAAAAGTTTATAATAAAACTAGCGCACGAATAGGTTTAACAGGCTTGATATTTAAAAAGGATTCCTTATGGCTTCAACTTGATGTTGAATCTTCTTATGGAACTGTCTGGAAGAATATGGTATTTCTAAATTACGCTTACAAATTTTAATGGTGGTTAGATGTCATCGGTTTTTGAAATTATAATGCTCCTTTGTTTTGGTGCTGCCTGGCCATTTTCTATTTATAAAAGTTACAAATCCAGGTCTAATGGATCAAAAAGTGGAATATTTCTTTTTGTGGTTTTTATCGGATATATGTCAGGGATACTTTTTAAAATTACCGGCAACACAGATGGAGTTATAATTCTGTATATTTTAAATTCAGGAATGGTTTCGGTAGATATAGTCCTGTTTTTCAGGAACCGAAAGCTGGATAGGACCAGATTGAGTGGAGTTGAAATATAAATTATGATAAATAAAAAAAAATTATGGTTATCAATATTTGCACTTTTTACGGGGTTTACTTTTTCAGTATCGTGTAAACGCAATGAAAAGAATCAAATTTTTATTGGCAGTGCCATGAGTCTCAAAGAACCTCTTTTAAAGATTGCTGCGGAATTTGAGAAAAAGCATGGAATTTCAGTACGTTTTGCATTTGCTTCATCCGGTGTAATTTCAACACAGATTAGAGCTGGGCTTCCCGTTGATGTTTATTTAAGTGCAAATAGAACCTTTGTTGACGGTCTTGTGGACACAAATTTTGCGGATAAAAATTCGCAAATTGATTTTATTTCCAATCAACTGGTCCTTATCCGCAGTAAAGAAAATAAAAACGTTAATGAATTTAAAGATATAGAAAATGTAAAAAGAATTGCATGTGGAAATACCCAGACAGTACCCGCAGGAATTTATACAAGACAGTATCTTGAAAAAACTGGAATGTGGGGAAAACTTAAAGGGAAAATGGTTTTTGGTGAGCATGTGAGACAAATATCTGACTGGGTTCAAAGGGGGGAAGTGGATGCAGGGTTTGTATTCAAAAGTGACTATAACATTGTGAAAGCCAAAACGATAATTGTCAAAACGGTATCAGATAATAAACATAAAATTCGTTATTCCGCTGCTTTGGTCACGGCCTCAAAGAAAAAAGAAAAAGGTGCCAAGTTTCTTGAGTTTTTAAAATCTCCCCTTGCAATAAAAATTCTTGAAAACCACGGTTTTTCACCTTTGTGAGTCTATCCGGAAATTCGGAAGAACAAGGTTTTCAACTTTCTTTAAAGGCCGGATAGACACCGCAAGGTGCTGAAAATATTACTAGTGTCTGGATAGGATTTTTAATAAAATGCTTCGCGAAGCGAATTACAGGAAACGAACTATTTATTTCGAAAGCGGTCAATTTTACGGAACTCATTAACATGGAATCATCTATCTGGTTTTCACTTCTACTTAGTTTACGAGTCGCACTTGTAACAACTGTTTTAGCCGTTATAGTGGGATGTTTTATTGCATATTTACTCGCTCACAGGAGATTTTTCGGGAGGGATTTTCTGGATGTACTGTTTACTCTCCCCATTATTCTCCCGCCTACGGTTACTGGCTACTACCTTCTTATAATTTTTGGAAAAAATGGTTTACTTGGTAAATATATATATAGTCTAACTGGATACTCAATCGTTTTTTCCTGGCATGCAGCTATTCTGGCTTCTTTTGTTGTTTCTCTTCCTCTTATGATTAAGACTGCTACATATGCGTTTGAAACTGTTGATAAAAATTACATCGAAATAGCAAAAGTACATGGATATTCTAGAAGAGAGACTTTCTTCCTTATAACACTTCCCCTTGCTAAATCTGGTCTTATAGCTGGAGCGGCACTGACTTTCGCACGGGCTGCGGGGGAATTTGGCGCAACATTAATGGTTGCCGGAAATATTCCTGGCGAAACCCAAACAATGCCTTTAATGATTTATTCTGAAGTTGCTGCGGGCAACAGGGTAAAAGCTGATATACTTGTAGCAATTTTTACGTTTTTTGGTTTTGCCATACTGTATGCAGCGAGAAAGATAACGCAAAGAGGTTCAAATGCTCAAAGCCGAATTTTCTAAAACATGGAAAGATTTCAGGCTTGATATAAAACTTGAACTCGAGAAGGGGGTTGGTGTCCTTTTCGGATACAGCGGAAGTGGAAAAACTCAGACATTGAGGGCCATTACCGGTTTGATGACTCCGGATGAGGGGACAATTGTTTGTCGAGATCAGGTGTTTTTTGATAGTGACAAGAATGTGAATTTGAGTCCTCAAAAGCGACGCGGAGCTATGGTTTTTCAGGAACACAATCTTTTTCCTCATATGAGCGTAAGACAGAATATATTGTTTGGAGCTCCACGGGATGTTTCGAAAGAAGCAAAAGAAAACGCTTTGCAGGAGATTTTAAAAAGATATAGGCTTACTAATGTCATAGATAAATATCCCGGTGAAATAAGTGGTGGACAAAAGCAACGCTGTGCTTTTGCCCGGGCAATGATCAGTAAACCGGACTTTTTATGTCTGGATGAACCTTTCAATGCACTGGACAATCCACTTAGAACTGCAATGCGTGATTGTATAGGTCATATAATACATGAACTGGAGATTCCGGTATTGCTTGTTACTCATGATATTTTTGAAGCAATTTCTCTGGCGGACAAGCTTTTTATTTATATGCATGGAGAAATAGTTCAACAGGGAAATACTGAAGAAATACTTAGAAATCCTTCTAATGAAGCCGTATCGGCACTTGTAAGTGTAACTCACTTTATGGACAAACTAAATAGTATAAAAAATAGTTGTAAAATTTCCTGATTATGTCAATTTACCCTTAACTTTTTTATGGATTTTACTATTGTTCTTTCTGGTATTTAGTGAATGTCCTGTCAGGAATTTTCCGAAAACCTTCGCGAAGCGGATTACAGGATACGAACTAGTTACGTCAGGGATTAATAAATGTCAGACATTTTGAGAATCTGCAATCGATGTTCAATTCCCGTTGCAAACAGCGAATATACTTGCCCAGTCTGTGGTACCACTTTGGATTCTTTTGATTCTAGAAGTCTCGACAGTCTTGAAGGTTTGAGAATTGACAGTCGCTATGTTCTGGAGGAGTTCATTGCTCAGGGGAGCATGTCTGTAGTATACAGAGCCCTTCATGATGAACTTGGAAGTAGTGTTGCTGTAAAAATTCTAAAGCCTTCAATTGCCATTGACGAAAATATTTTAAATCGGTTTAAACAAGAAGCCCGAATAATGGGTAATCTTAATCATCCCAATATCATGGGCATTATAACGAGTGGAGAGAGTTCTGGCGGTCTCCACTACATGGTTTCAGAATATATTCGTGGTTCAACCCTGGAAGACTACCTTATTGAAGGAATTGCACTTCCAGTAACAAGAGCGGTTTCAATTGTTTCTCAGTTGCTGAGTGCTCTTTCTGAGGCACATTCTTATGGGTTTATTCACAGAGATTTGAAGCCATCTAATATTGTAATTATTTCACTACGTGGTGGTGGAGATGTTGTTAAACTTGTGGATTTTGGGATATCAACAGTTTTGCTTAATGTTGGGAAACGCATTACAAATGATGGCGAACTTATTGGTACCCCTGAATATATGGCTCCGGAGGTTATTAACGGGCAGAGATCTTCGATCCATTCGGACATCTACTCCCTCGGAGTTATGTTTTATAGGATGCTCACGGGCAGAATGCCTTTTTCGGGTTCCAATGCCTGGGAAATTTTGAACGCTCACTTGAGGATGATTCCAAAGCGGCCAAGTCTTATAAATCCTGCGCTTTGCGATACTTTTGACATTGTTATTTTGAAGGCGCTGGAAAAGAATCCGACTCATCGCATTCAGTCTGCAGAAGAATTCAGTAATTATATTAACGAAATAATGCAGAATCTTCACATTTCGACAACTGAAGATGTCGATGAAGCCCGAAATCAACTTCGATTATCCAGGGAAACGGCCAGACTTGAGCCGGAAAAGAAACGCAGACCAGCCCGGACTGTACAGATTCGAGCTGTAGAGTCAGAAAATAAACCGGTTTTCAATGTTACCTCGGAACATGATACTAATATTGACTATGAACTGACTACGGATGTACATAGTCGATTTATTAAATTTTTCTCTGAGGAAGAAAGCACTCTGTGTCTCTGTGGTGAAGAAGGGGCAGGAAAATCACATATTATTAAGTCAATGCTCACACTTCCAGAGCTTGAAGGTGTAAATGTAATAGATCTTTCCTTTGACCCCTATTTTTGTGCTCGGCCCTGGTATCCGGTTCTCAAGATGATTGAGAAGATGGCCGGAGTTGTTGAAGATTCAGTTATAACTGACAAAGAAAAGTCAATTCGTCGTTGGATAAATCATATTGGTGTATCTATTGAAGATATTAATCATGTTATGTCTCTCTATCGTGGCACTCTGAATGAAAGGCTTATGGAGAGAGCGGTTAAATTAAGAGAAATTCTTGCTTCCCTTGCACAGGTAGTTTTTGCCGTAGCCGCCAGGACACCATCTCTTTTTATTTTCAGAAGTTATGAGCGATATGATTTTCCTTCAAGGCATTTTATTGAGTATATTTCAAATCGATCTCATGGCAAACCAGTGAAAATTGTTGTAACATCCAACACTCCCCTTGAGTTTGCATCTGTAATGAAGATCAACCCCATGACCGAACAGGATTTGAGAATTCATGTTCTCCGGACTCTTACCCGAAAAAGTGACTCGATTCATACACATCTTGAGAAAATACGAAAATTCAATTGCTTTAATCCTGTTTTAGTAGATGAGGCAATTCGGTATTTACTTGAAGGCGGTAGGGAACTGCCACAAAATCACAGTGATATTGTCAAATTAAGACTTGCTAATATAAATTCACAATCACTCAGGATTCTTCAGTTAGTAGCAATCTGTGGAATCAAAGCACCACTGGATCTAATCTGGGCTCGTGAAGGATCCAGTAGAGATACAATTTATGCTTTAAGTGTGCTCATTAAAAGAAATCTTTTGTATCGTGATGGCAATTTTGTTCATTTTTACCATCCCATGATCTCAAAAATAATTCTCAGTACGATTCCCAAAAATACCAGAGATTCAATCAATGAGTTTATCCTGAGGTATCTAAAACAAACAGATGCAAGCATTTTTCGACTTGTGAGGCATTATTTACTTGGCAATGATATAGATAAATCGATAGAAAGTTTACAGTCCGCTGCGAGGATTTGTGAAACATCCCTTGATGATTACGGCAGTATAGTTCTTTACAGAAGAGCTCATGATCTAGCGCAGATTGACGCTCTATCAGGTAGAAATCAAGGTCATTTTGTTGAAATTTGCAGTAAACTCGGGGATCTACTGATGTTTACAGGTGAATTTCGCGAGGCGGAAAAGGTTTTTCGTGAAGGACTTCTTTTTGCAGATGGTTATATAGATCTCGAAGTATCAATATTATCCTCCATGGCAAGAATGACTTCAATTGCAAGCAAAACCGAAGAAAAAGCCAGAACACTGATTAATCAGGCTATTAAAAAAGCTTCTTCAACTAAAAATCCGGAACTAATTTATAAAGCCTATTTTGATTTGAGTTACATTGAACTCAAATGGGAACGATGGGAAGAGGGTGCAGAGTATCTAAAAGAAGGTATTGAAATGATACGCAAAAACAGCAGTAATCCTGATTCCTTCTGGCGGCTTTATATAAGGTTGAGTGAATTTGAGTTTGCCATGGGCAACCATCAGGAAGCTGTTGAAATTTTAATGTCTTCAATAGCTACTAACCGAAATCAATACAGTCCTTTGGCCATTGGCAGAACCCATTATCAGGCAGGTTATTATTTCCTTAAAATGGGTCAAACTCAGGATGCAAAAGTCCATTTCAATATTGCCATCAATTATCTTACGGAAACCGGTGATAGAATGGGCGTAGCTCAAGCTTCTTTAGCAATGGCAGAGGTTCATTCCCACCGGGAAAGAGAGCCGTTTATTCGAAAAGCGTTAAGTCTTTCAGAGCAAATAGGATGGATTGATGGCTTGGAAAAAGCAAGTCGGTTGGCTCTGGGAGCCTGAATCCCCAAAAATTTTCAGTAAGATGGAAGAGTTATTCCTCTCATTGTCCTGAATGTTTCAATAGCAAATTTATCTGTCATCCCAGCAATATATCGTATAATATAGAGTATGTCCATGTAGCGATCTATTCTTTCATCATCTGAATACATATACGATGCAGGTATTAGTTTTCTAATTTTTTTACTACGATGTGAATTGTTAAGAATAGCATCAATGAAAACTTCTAAAAGCCCATGAATGACTTCGAAACCAGCGGTTTCAATTTCAATAACCTTCCGGAATGAATATACTTTGTCGATCTCAATTTTTTGAATAACAGAGAGCGCATCAGAACAGGGGATTACACTTGTCAGGGCTTTTGAATAAGTGCCATCCATTATCTCATTGTAGTTTTCTATAAAGCAGTCACTCAGTTGATCTATTAGCACACTTATTGTTTTTGCCCGGAGGTAAGCCGCCTTTTCTTTTTCATCAATGATTAAACGGTAGTTTGATGGACTCGAGGAAGTTCCAATAGTGGACATGAACAATTCCTCAAGTTGAAAAAAAGGAATAATTCCCAGCCGATAGGCATCTTCTAAGTCCATTATTTTATAGCAAATATCATCAGATGCTTCTACAAGAAATGATAAGGGATGCCGTAAAATTTTTGATTCTTCCGCTAAACCACATGATGTCATAGCGTCTTTAAAATAGATCTCATCATTTCGAAAACAGGAGAATTTGCCTTTTTTTAATGGAGCTTCACTGCTGAACCATGGGTATTTTATAAAAGCCGCTATTACCCCGGCTGTAAGGCCCATTCCCCCTGGTCGGCTGGAACGATTTACCAGAGTATGGGTTAAGATATTGAAACCCATTGCATTTCCGTCAAAGTAAAGAAAATCCTTGAAATTGTCGTCAGTAATTCCTTCAAGGCTCATGAAGTCAGTGCGGTGTTTCAGAAAATATTCAGCAATAGCGGTTTCTCCACTGTGGCCGAAAGGAGGATTGCCGATATCGTGGCAAAGACAAGCGGCGGATACTGCTCCTTCAAAGTCAGTCCACGTTGAGGAACCGATATCAATTGCATTTTCATTAAGCTTTTTCCATACAAGATAACCCAGCGAACGTCCAACGCAACCGGCTTCAAGGGAATGGGTCATTCTGGTATGAATGAAATCCGCTTCAGGTAATGGAAATACTTGAGTTTTTGATTGCAGCCGCTTAAAAGCACTTGAAAAAATGATTCGATCGAAATCACGTTGAAAAGCATTCCGGGCATCTTCATCGGAATTTGTTCCAATTCGCCCAGTTGTAAGAAGTTTGTTCCATGAAAGTTTAGTCATTTCAGCCTTTAGTGGAATCTAACAGGTTATTCTTTTGAATTGAAGCGATCATTGAGGGCAGTAAGAGCTGAAGAAAGAGAAGCAATCGCTTTCCTGGCAACATCATTGTCAGTTGCGATTCCCGCAAGAGCATTTTCAAGCTGACTTTCAAGGTCAGCGATGTTTTCACGTAATTCCTCTATTTCAGTTTCATTACGCATTTTTAATTGTTCAAGATCAAAGACTTTGCCCGTAAGTTGCTCTTTTTCCTGTTCAAGACCTGAAATTGCAGTTTCAAGTTGATTTTTCAAAGTGTCATGTTGAAGGTTAAGATCAGCCAGCGTTGCGGCATTTTCACTCTCAATATTTTCAACATTCTGAGCATGTTCCGCCTTAAGATTTTCAATCTCAGATTCATGTTTGTTTTTGAGATTAATAACCTTACCTGTGTGTTCATTATTAAGACGCTCATTTTCTTCAGTATGAGCTTGATTAAGATTAGAAATTTCCTGAGCATGTTCAGTGTTGATATTTTCAATTTCCTGAGCATGTTCACCGCGAAGATTGGCAACAAGTTCTTCATTTTCAGATCTTATTGTTGCGACCAGACCAGCATGTTCATTATTAAGATTTTCGATTTCCTGAACATTTTTAGCTTTGAGATCAGAAACCAGAGCTTCGTGGGCTGCGATGAGGTTTTGAGTTTCCTCTTCATATGTTGCTTTTGCCTCGGCCATTGCCGTGGCATGCTCGGTGTTAAGATTCTCAATTTCCTGAGCGTGCTTGGTGTTAATGTCTGAAACTAGAGCTTCGTGGGCTGCGATGAGGTTTTGAGTTTCCTCATCATGTGCTTCCTTTGCTTTGGCCATTGCCACGGCATGTTCGTTATTAAGATTTTCGATTTCCTGAGCATGATTTGAATTGAGAGAGTTGACAGCTTCCTCATGAGAGTGTTTAAGATTGATAACGAGACCAGTATGTTCGTTAGTAAGTCGCTCAAGTTCGTCTGCATGGGCTGCATTGAGAGTATTTATAGTATTCTCGTTATTTGAAATTAAATCAGATTTTTCAGAAGCAAATGAACTGCTCATTGTTTCAACAGTTTGAGCATGCTCAGACTTGAGTTCTTCAATTTCACCGGTGTATTTGGAGTTCAAGTCATTTATTTCACTAGTGTATTTGTTGTTGAGATCCTCAGTCTCTTTTTCATGTTTAGACTTAAGGTTTGCAATTTCGCCAACATGTATATTGTTGCGTCGCTCAATCTCCTGAGCATGCTCTACCTTAAGATTCTCAATCTCTCTGAGGGCTGTTTCCAGGTTTGATTTAAGCGTAATTATTTCATTTTTAGCGTTTTCGAGTTCGCTTTTAAGTGTTTCAATTGTAGATTTGAGTGACTCTATTTCATCCCGGGCACCGGAAAGGGATTCATTGAGTTCAACTTCACTTCTTTCGTGATTAAGGATTGAGTCCTCAATATCAGCTTTGGATCTTTCCAGTTCACGAATTTTGTTCTTTTTCTGGAGAATCTGCTGATCTTTTTCATCAAGTTCTGATCTGAGATCGATTATTTCACGTTCTTTTTTATTAATAGTTTCTCTGAGATTAAGAAATTCTCTCTCTTTTGAAAACTGCGTGGCAGTTCCGGAACCAGCTTTCAACTGAGTAATTTCCCGTGAAAGCATTTCCTTTTCTTTTTTAAGTTCTTCAATTTGAAGCAGGACGTCGTTGTTAAGTTTTGACGTTTCTTCAACTATTTCATCAAGCCCAAGGCTTGCACTCATGGAAACTTCAGATGGCTGCTCTGGTATTATTTCTTCCGACATTTCCTGAGCAACTGTTCCAGGAACAGCATCATCAATAGAAATATCAAAGTTTTCATATTGTTCAGACACTTCCTGTTGTGGTTCTGGTTCTGGGACTGGTGTAGGCTCCGCCTGAGTTTCTGGTTCTGGGACTGGTGTAGGCTCCTGAGATTCTGGCTCAGGCACGGGTGTAGGTTCTGACTCCGCTACTTCAATTTCAACTGATTCCCCTGGATTTACAAGTTCAGGGGAATCTGAATTTGTTGAGATTTCAGGTTCATCATCAGCGATTGCTTCAATTTCACCGGATGGGAAAAATACAGGCTCTTCTGATTGTTCGGGAGCAGGGTCAGAGAATGCTCCTTCAATTACATCATCCAGGGCTGCATTGGTTTCTTTGTCAATATCGTCAACAATATCACCAAAGTCTGGGAAATCAGAAAATTCTGATGTAAGGGAATCAACTTCTCCGGAGTTCATCATTTTTTTGAACTCGGCGACAAAATTGTTAATCTCGAAACCCTGCTTAAACATATATGATTCCGCACGGTTTTTAAGTTCGCTATGCCTTTTGAATGTTTCTTCCGTGGCTTCAGCGGAAGTAATCATCACTGGAATACTAAGCAGTTCTGGATTTTTCTTTATTCTAGTAATTACTGCATAGCCGCTCATTTTAGGAACTTCAGCACATAGAATAACAGCAGCAGGCATCAGGTCTTTAACTGCCTGAAGTCCAGAAACTCCGTCTTCCTGAATTTCAACAGTGTAGCCAAGTTCTTGAAGAGAATCTTTAACGTTCTTAACGAATGAAACCTCGTTGTCAATTATGAGAACTGTTCCTAGCGCCATGGGGCCTCCTTGGGAGTCGAAAGTTATGCCGTCCATCAGGGATGAAGGTTAAGTCATAGAATATCCTTTTAATCCCAGTTATGTCAATCTCGTATGACATGCTTATTCAAATTATATTATTCCTGTTCGATGTGTAATTCAGGGTACACGTTGAGTATATTTAATGTTAGCAGATAAGCTAAATCTTTGTTTATATTGCTAAAAATACTTAAAAAATGAAGTCAAAGGAACGAAAAAAATCGTAATCAGGGGTTCAGGGAATGATGCACAGTAAAAGAATTTTTTTTCGCCGGAAGATCTTTAACAACTAATTTTCTGACACCAGGACCTGAAATTACGAATGTGCCCTTATAATTTCGAGGTGGTATTTTAAGGGTGTGACGAAATCTCTTTCCTTTGATTAAATACTCCCCAACGAAAATGTCAGAGTTTTTTTCAGAAATTGTTACATGCAATTTCCAGTTTTGATCTTTGAGTTTTTTATCAAAAATATGAACAAAGGCAACTTTTCGAGGAACATCCTTCTTGTAATATCTCATTATCAAAAATACAGTAGCCAGCATGAGCAGACCTGTGGATATTTTAATAATAAGATGACGCTTTGAATCGGGATGCAAGATTTCAACCTGCTTTTTCGTTCGTATCCGGAAATTCTCCCCGGGAAGAAATTTATAAAAATCTAAAAGGACACTGGTAATATTTTCGGCATCTTATGGCGTATGTTTGGGGTTAAAAATTTACCGAAAACCTCAAATTTCCGAAAAGACACTGTTTTTTTAAACGGATATTTTTATTTTTGAGGGAATGCGTAACCTTCCCATGCTCTTACCATTTCGATATCAGGATCTACAAGGTAAACTACCGATGGTGGGGTCTCCCGGAAATTCCGTATTTCATCGATCATTGCCCTGGCAATTTCCTTCATGGTTATAAGTTTTGCACAGGGACCGGGAACTGGAATTGCTAACGTGTCATATTTGTAAAAATTAGAAGCAACAAGAGCCGCACGAACGCTTAATCGAATGTGTTCGATTCTTGCAAGATTTGAATCTTCCATTCGATTAGGACAATGAATTACGTGAGCTGCATTTGACAATGACCCGGAAGTGGTTACTGCAGCGGCTCCAATTGCAAGGGGGGCTATGTCAAGAATTTCTGTTTCGATTACATCGCCACCAGTTTCTTTTATTAAGAGGGATGGTCCCTGACTCATGAGCCCCTGAGTTGATGTTGGACAGCATATGGCATCTACGCTTAAATCAAGAATGCTGCAATTTTTAAAATTAAGTTCAACTGTAAAGGAAATTCGATTACTCATGGCCCGAAATGTATTCATTTCCAACAACTTGTCAAATACTTTCCGTAGAAATATGTCAGAAAGTCCTATTTGTAATTATTTCATGGTGAAATCAGTTCTTTATTTCCAGACACGAAATGTTAATACTGAAGTGATTTAGAATTTGTCCGAAAATCCTTCGCGAAGCGAATTACAGGACACGAACTGAAAAATCTTCTGGAAAGTGGACATTGACCGGAGTAGTTTTTCTATTATCTTTGCTTGTAAGCCAGATTGCCCCTGATGCAAAGCACCGGGTAGGCATTATTGCAGTTAAGTCTGATGCGGAAAAGTATCAGAAAATCAACTCACTTATTCGGGAACAATTTGCCTCTGAAAAAATAAGAATTGAAGTTATATGGCGTGAAGCAAAAGGAGTGGCCTTCCTTGAACAATTGCGACGGGGCGAAATACCATCGGTGGTAAATGGATTTCGTTTGTTGATTTTCTTTTCCGGAAAAAACACTGAAAAGTTAGACATATTCCTTATTAAAGATAAAAAAATAAACTATTTTTCAAGAAATCTTGATGGTTCAACCTTAGAAGAAAAACTTGAGATAGCGACAATTATCATAGGAAGTGCTCTTAAAGTACTTGATATGTCATCGAAAAAGATATCTGCAGTATTTCAAGGAACAAGTGAAATAAAGGTACGGGTACCTAAACGAAAGAAAAAAAACGAATCCCCAGTGGCAATAGACATAATTAATAAAGTTTCTAATTATAATAAAGCCAATCCTTCTGTATATTCTTTTACATTTGGGTTTTATGGCCAAGTGTGGAAATTCATTGGTATCGGAGGAGGTTTTTCAATTGTCAATACACTGAAGGAGGAAGGCCAACTCGTAAATCTTAAGATTGAGCGACATCCATTTTCTATAGATGTTCGAGCATTTTTTAATTACAAACAGTTTTTTGTAATCCCATTCACAGGGTTTAACTTCGATCTTTTTACTGTTGAAACAAAAACTTCAAGCCCACTTATAAATACTAAACCATCTAAAGGAAATTTTGCATTTTTCTGGACTGCAGGCCTTGATTTGGGTGTGTCTGTGAAAAAAAACTATCGATTAGCACTTCATCTGGGCGTTGAAGTCCCATTGATAAATTATTATTACACAGCGTATGGGCAAAATTATAACCTGGTTTATATTTCAGAAACCCTTGGAGGATATAATAAAATTATGCCATCTATCGGTTTTACATTTTCCATGAATTTTTTCTGATAAATTTCCATCCATTTTTCCTTCAAATTGCACTAAATAGTCAATGTTCTCTAATGCAGATTTTCCAGATTTTTGTAAACATGCTCAAATTTGATAAAATTGAATTTTAAGGACACGAACAAAAAGCATAGAGATGGCCTTTGAATGGGAAATCTATCGCGGTACTTATATGACTGAAATCAGTACGATTGAGAAAATAAGAGAAAACGATGCACTTTTAGCACACAGAGCTGCTTCTGGTGATTCAGCAGCCCGGCGGCAGGTAGCGGAAAAACTTTTTGAACGGGTACGGACTCGAGTCTGGTATTTGGCTTCTTCTGACAGAGATATGGATGATATAATACAGAATTCTCTGATCGAGATCTTAAAGTCACTCCATAATTTTCGAGGTGAAAGCACTCTTGATACCTGGGCAGATCGAATAGTCATTCGTACTGCCATGAGGTTTTTCAATAATAGAAAACAAAAAGATCCCGTTTTTCTAGAAGATCCTGAAGGTGTTATTGAATGTAAGGCCTTTCAATTGTTGTCCGGAAGTGAAATCAAGGCCGCACTTCAGAAGCTTCTAGTGAAATTACCGGAAAATCAGCGTGTTGTGTGCGTTATGCGTTTTGCAGGAGAGTATTCGATGGAGGAGATTGCAGATATCACTGGGGCTCCTCTGAATACAGTCAAGGATCGTCTTAAAACGGGAAAGGCAAAACTCCTGCGGATGATTCAATCAGATCCTGTTCTTTCGCACTGGGTAAAGGAGTCAGATTATGTGGACTAAGAATAATCCTAAATGTGATGATTTTCAGGATCTTATACGAAAGAATTCTGCACAATCTTCAGAATATAAAAACCACAAAAATACATGTTCTGAGTGTCGAGTGGATGAGCTGCTTTTTTTAGAATTGAATCTTGAAGACGGGAATCTCCCCTTAATTCCGGTGGATGATGTTACAAGGCGAAGTATAATAAATGATGTTCTTGGAAAACTTGAGGCCCCTGTTGAAGTAAATGATAAAACTTCTCGAAAAAAAGTAGAGAATAAAAAATATTTCCTGATAGCAGCCGCAATTATTGGCATTGTAATCACGAGTTTTGCAATTTTAAAGTTTTTACCTGGGGTCAAAGCTAAAGATGGAAGAGTACTGTTGATTTCGGATATGTCATTGTCCTCTACGGGGGAAACTGTTACAGCAGGGACAAAAATCACAACAAATAAAACACCAGCAGTCATTACCGTCGGTGGGATTTCTCGAATTCTTATTTATCCCGGTAGTGAGATTACAGTTTCAGAAAATTCGGTAGAAAAAGTGGTTGTGCACATTAATAAGGGCAATATTTTGAATGTTGTCGATAGGAAATCCGGGGATCCTCTGTTTGTTGTGAGGACAAAAAATTCAAGAATTGTTGTTGTAGGAACAATATTTGAAGTAAGACATGAAAGTGATACTGACAGGATAACCGTGTTACGGGGAAAAGTAAAGGTTGCTAAAAAAGATGAAGTTGGTGTTCTGGTTTCCAGTTCGATGACGCTAAGTACGTCAGATATGAAAGTAGCCAGTATTGAAGAAAATGAGTTATCCAAACTATCTATCCGGCTGAGGCTGGCAGAGAAGTTTTCAGAATCAAGCAATGGAAAACTGGAGTTGGAAAGTACACCTCCAGGGGCCAGAGTTATCCATGATGGCATGAGTATTGGTTACACCCCTATGGTCGTTACACTGAAAACGGGAGTTCGAACTTTAAGAATGAGTCTTGATGGTCACGAAGACTGGGAGAAAAGTATTGAAATACGTGAAGGAAGAAATTTTATCAGCGCACAGTTGAAAATGGAGACTGCTTCAAGGTACGCAGGTAATATTGAAAAGAAAACTAAAGAGCCAGAAACTGGAGATGATTTTCCAGTTTTTGCACCGCTTGATGTGAAAAATATTGTTAAGAAAAACCAGGATAAGGATAAAAAAACAGGAACAAAGAAAATAGTTCGACCTGTCCCCGTTCAAAATCAGAGAATAGAAAACCCCAAAGAGCAAAAAATTCCACCAATAATGATAAGTCAAATAGAAGATGATATCCCCGTTGTGGAAAAATCAATAAGGAATAAGGAATTTACAGCCCTTGAACTCTTCCGTGAAGCCCGGAAGTTGAAATTGAGAAAAAACTGGAATGAAGCGGTGTCAGTATACAAAAAATTAATTGCTGCCTATCCGTATCATAGTCTTTCTGTTGTCAGTCTTGTAAGTATAGGTGAAATACAATTGGAACAACTAAATGACCCTGGCTCCGCCCGCATTAACTATCTTAAATATCTCAATAGTTCACCAAAGGGAAGTCTTGCAAAAGAAGCCGCCTGGGGACTCGTAAGGGTATACAGAAAGCAGGGGGCTACGGGAAGTGAGAAAAAAGCTTTGACATCTTTCTTGAAAAATTATCCTGATGCTCTTCAGATTCCTGCCGCTAAAAAAAGGTTGAAGGAACTAAATTCCGCTTCTTCAAAATAGTTCGTGTCCTGTAATTCGCTTCGCGAAGGATTTTATTAAAAATCCTAACTAAGACGTATTTCCGAAGGAAATCGTCAAAGTCGGCAACTGTTTTCATTGAAAACAGTGAGAGACAGGCCACTACAATAAATTCAACACCTTGCGGTTACTGTCTAAAACGTATTTCCGCAGGAAATCGTCCCGCATGCCGATTTGCTACGCAATTCGCTTAGACGACAACTGTTTTCTTTGAAAACAGTGAAAGTCCTGAGCAAAAATTGGGCAAAAAATTTGAAAACCTGTATTTCAGGACAGTAACAAAAAAAAAAAACTTACCAGAGCCTTGACACAGTTTAAGTTTGCAATTAAATCGTTTTTCGGTATCGATACGATTGTTTTTGTTTTCTAAAATAAACCGAAGCAAACCCAAAACAGATTCAGTTTTTCGATTCTTAAGGCTGAAATAGGTTTCAGTTCCAGAACCAACGGTTCTATTCATACAAATGAATGCAAAAATATATTTTTCAAGAAAGTGATTTTTTATGTCGACAAAACCATCTAAAGATTTCGAAACGTTTCCAAATCCAAGACCTGGCCGTGAATATCTGATATCCATCGATACGGATGAATTTACTGCATTGTGTCCTGTTACCGGTCAACCAGATTTTGCAAAAATATTTATTGACTACATTCCTGAGAAGTTATGTGTGGAACTTAAAAGCCTTAAACTTTACTTATGGAGTTATCGAAATGAAGGTGCTTTCCATGAAGATGTGACAAACAGGATATGTGACGACCTTGTTTCTGCTCTTGAGCCCCTTTATATTAAAGTGCGAGGCGATTTCAATATCCGTGGCGGCGTTCGTACAGTTGTTACAGTTGAAAGAGATCTTCGTAAAAAAGCGTAACATTTGCACTATTAAAAACCGTGTACTATAATCCCCAGTGACCAGTATGTTCGTGTCCTGAAATTCGCTTGGATAAAGATTTTATTCAAAATCCTGAAAGGCCACGAACAATTTTGGCAAATGCGAATATTCCTGATTTTATAGAGTCAGGGAATATTCTTTGTTTTTCGGCAGTTGGTAATCAATTTAAAGCAGTCAGATCTGCCTGGTCTTAAAAATGAATGAATTTTTATTAGTTTTAATGGCCCTCCAAATGCAACTTGGGCCATCACTTACAGAGAAATTTCGCAAAAACTGGGTTACGGTGAAGACCGGTTCCATTACAAAGAAAACTTCATCACTTACACCGGTCTGGTCCGGTGAAATCAATACAGAACCTGTAGTCGTTAATGGGGTAAAAGTGGTTCCGCCAAAGCCTGTTGCAAACACCTCATCTACAAATGTTCTTCAAAATATAAGGAATATAAAATATGGCGAGCTAAAGAAAGGTGTTTATTCAATCAGTAAGGATCTCTGGGGAAATCAATGCCTTAATACTCTCAGGAGTCTGGGAATTGCATATAAACCCGGGCCAAAAAAACGTGGAATAGGAAATCCTGTCACACTTTTAAATCCGGTGATCAATGGAGTTACTTACAGGTGGATTTGGGGTGAAAAAGAATTATTCATGGAATGTCATTTTGCCCTCTCACTTTATCTGGCTGGTCCAATATTTTTGAAATATGGATACGATGAAGTGCTCTATTCATCAATTTACAGGTATACAAGAATTGCAGGAACAAGGCGTCTTTCTCGACATGCAACTGGAAATGCCATTGATATTTATGTGCTTCGAGGGAAAAATGGTAGAATTTTCGTGATGAAGCGTGACTGGATCAGAGTTTATGGGGATGAGAAAAACTGTGTTGGGGCTGTTGGCAAAAGCGAAGGTGTTAATGCCAGGCGTCTCACTTGTGAGTTAGAACAATTTCCAATATTCCGCCGAATTCTCACACCTGATTATGATCATGGACACAGAGATCATTTTCATATATCAGGTCCAACTCCTGGAGAAACCTGGCGTAGAGATGGATTTGCTGGGCGATACTACACAAAAAAGCTTTCAACCTACCATCATGTTAAACGATTGGATTTTCCTGTTCCTAAAAGATATCCATGGCTTGATGGAAAATCTGTTCCTAAACAACCTGTAAAGACTCCCATTAAGAAACCTGCTCCAGATGATGCAATTGATAATAAGGATCAGGCGGACTGAAAGGACCTGTGACATGTGTCGCTGTACACTGATTATCTGCATATCCTTAATTACTGCTTGTAGTTCTGAAAAAGGTAATAACTATAATTCGCAACCCATCGATATAACATGCACAGATCTCAGGACAACTTCATATACTGCTTCTAACGGCGGTTGGTGTGAATTTGATCGGACAATTCCTGTCTTGCCATCCTTTGTTTTAAATGGGCTCACCACTGCGATTGCAGAACCATGGGCCGGAGGCTCCCGAAACGGAGCGTTTGGGGAAAGTTGTGGAGAATGCTGGGAGGTAAGCACAATTTATGGAAAAGAAATTGTGATGGTTCATGATTTGTGTCCTGTGGAAGGCAATCCCATTTGTGCAGGAAGTCATTTTCATTTTGATCTATCAACAGAATCGGCAGAATCTCTTGGCGTGGGTGGTCTTGATGCCGCAGTAGCGAGGTCCGTACCGTGCCCGGTAAATGGTAATATTCATGTTCAGATAAATGACTGGAATGAGTGGGGCTATATTAGAGTTGCTTTTATAAACCATGCCATGGGTATCAGACGAGCCGAAATTATGCTGGAAAGCACTCAAACGTGGGTTGATCTTGAGAGGAGTGGAGGAGCCTGGCATCTTACGGGAGGACCTGATCCCCAATCTACTGATCTTGCATATTTTCGACTGACTTCTGTTACAGGAGAAATTATTCAGGGCGATATGGGGATTCTATGGTTGGATGATTCATCAAATTATTTTGATACGGGTGCTCAGTTTGTACAATTGCCTGATATATCTGAAGAACTCTGTGAGTTTGTTCCTCCTGCAGATATATATATTGATGAGTGGGGTGGCATAGATCAGGTACGCTGGGTCCCCCTTGGCTGGAATGATCTGCCCGTGGAAGAAGCGGTTCTGGGGTGTCAGAGTGGTAAATGCCTTAAAATAGATGGTATGAGGCAGTGGGGAGGAATGCACTTTTATTATCGTAGAGAATTTCCTCCGACTACTTTCAATAATTTCTCGTTCAGCATCCGTTCAGTTTCCGGAAGTGGAACGTTCATATTTCATTTAACCGGGGAAGAAGGAGAATGCACATCCCATGAGATAGCAGTAACTGAACAGTGGCAGGAGTTTACAACGGATGTTTTGGCAGATTGCAACGGAATATCATGGATTAATATGGTTACTTTCCAGAACACCGGTTCCGAACAGAATTTTTTAATGGATAACATAATGTTTTCCAGATGACTTAAAAAATTACTTTTATGGTCAGATCTGTCTTTTGGGGTGAAGTGGACTTTTGCATATAAATCTAAAAGCCCAGATTATAAATATAT